>DASYAR010000659.1:0-20025 GCA_036501235.1 Planctomycetaceae bacterium | reverse complement strand
GGGGACGCGGTTCGCGATCGTCGATCGCGCCGGAATTCTCCAGGCCGTCCAGGCTGTGGATGAAGCAGAGAACGAAGCGGGCGATATTGAATCGCTGATTGCCGAACTGCTGGCCGAAGCTGCACCTTCGGCCAGCGCCGTGCGGGTGTCGCGTCAGGTTCCGATACCGCCCGCGCCGCAGAACCAGGTGCAAACGGCCGCGCCGGCGGGTGACGCCAGCAGTTTCGATCCCGCGGCGACAAGCTGGACGATCCCCGCGCATGCGGGCACGATCTGGTCGGCCAAGTTCTCACCGAATGGAAAATCGATTGCCAGCACTGGCGAAGATGGCGCGGCACGATTATGGGATGTTTCTACGGGCCAGCTTCGCCACACGTTGACCGGACACGCCGGGGTCGTTCGCCATTGCGCATTCACGGGCGACGGCAGCCAACTCCTGACCAGCGGTTTCGACCACACGATTCGAGTCTGGAATGCAGCGACGGGAGGACCGGTGAAGACCCTCACTGACGACGCACCGGTCTATTACCTTTCCCCCCTCGGAGACAATCGGACGGTCATTTCCGCCAGCCGCGACGCTCGTCTCCGCTTCTGGAATCTCGTTCAGGGTGAGCTCGAAGGTTATCTCGCCGGTCATACCGCGACCGCCTGGACGGCTGCCGCGGCGACGGTGAACGGCACTTCGACGATCGTCAGCGGCTCGACTGACCGAACCGTCAGGATTTGGGATTTTCAGTCTGGCGAGACCCGTCACACACTCAGCGGGCACCTCATGGGAGTGAACGCGGTGGCCATTTCAGCTAACGCAAAAATTGTGGCCAGCGGCGCGGGCGATGGGGAAGTCATCATTTGGAATGCCGCGAGTGGCGAGGAAGACTTCAGAATTCCAGGTACTGCCTCGATGGTTTATGACCTGGCGTTTTCTGCGGATCACAAGACGCTCGCTGTGGGCCGCAGCAATCACACCGTGTCGTTCTACGACGCGGTGGACGGCAAACTCGTGCGACAATTGAACCGCGGAGGCTGGTGCGTTCATTTCTCCAAAGATGGGAAGTTGCTCGCCAGCGGCGGCGATGACGGGGCCTTGCGAATTTGGAAGGTGCGACTAGATGCGAAGAAATAAGTTCACCAAGGAGCAACATTCCGTGAACCCATTCCAACTCGGATTCGTCGTGCGACTTGCGGCTGTTGTCATTGCCAGTGTCACGTGCGCCTCGGCCGCGGAACCGGCGTCGGATTGGAAGGCCGGCATGGCCCAGGCCAAAATCACTCCCGAGCAGCCCGTGCTGATGGCCGGCTATGCCGCCCGGACCAAGCCCTCGGGCCTAACCAGCTCTGGATTGCGGCATATTGCCACGACGTATTTGGCTATTTGCCTTCAGCGCATGTCCTGGCGGAAGGGGGCTACGAAACCCGCGGCCTGTACACCGGCGGCGTAGGATTCTTCGCACCTGAAGCGCAGGACGTAGTCGTGAAAACCGTCCGCGAACTGGCGAAGAAAGCCGGCCGGAATGTGCCGGAGTGAAGGGACAAATTCGAGCCGATTTCAAGATGTACGTGTGGCGGGGTCGGAGCGTGAACCAAGTTGTCGCGTTGCAGCCAGTTTCTCGTGGCTGTGACACGCGAATCGCCGGAGCCCGAAACCCAGCGATGGCCCCGGCGAGTTGGGCGATGAGCGAATTGAATGCGTTGTTGCCACCCGGTCAGGGCCATCGCTCGCACCAAGTGTGAACGCGCTCAAAAACACATCAGACGATCCTGACGCGCGCGATGTCAAACGTCGTTCACGCTCTGACCCTGCCACGCGTCGGTATCGCATTGGTCAGACAGTCGTTCCTGTATCCGACTCGGACATTGCCAGGCATTGTGGGCTGTCCCGTCGGCTGGGCATTGGTTTCGCGCCGGTGACGACATATAATCGGCGGTGGGTGGTCTGTATGAACAATTCGAGTCGTGGCTCCGCTGATGCTTCGGATCGTGGCGCTTCGTACAAGGGAGCGTCGCGGCCGGCCGATGCGGAAGCTGATCGAACCGACGCGCGGGCCGCCGAGCTCTCGCAACGAATCATTCAAAGGGATCGGCAGGCCCTGGCCGAATTGTTTTCGTTGTATCGTCCCCGTTTGTGGCGGATGATCAATTTCCGACTGCATCCGCGTTTGCAAGGCCGCGTCGATCCTGATGACGTTTTACAGGATGCGTGGTTGATGGCGGTCAATCGCATCGATTACTTCCTGCGGGATGCGTCGCATTCGAGCTTCATCTGGTTCCGCATGATCGTCAATCAGACACTCGTCGAGTTGCATCGCCATCATCTGGGCGCCGAGAAACGCAACGCGGCCCGCGACGTCTCGGCGCACAGCGCCTGGGCTTCGGAATCGACCTCTTCGTCCATGGCGTTTCATCTGTCGGGTCATCTGACGTCTCCCAGCAGCGCCGTGAACCGCGCCGAACTGGCCCGGCAGCTCGACACCATTCTGCAAGGTATGAACGAAGTCGATCGCGAAGTTTTGGCTCTGCGGCATTTCGAAGAGCTCTCCAATGGCGAGACGGCGCGAGTGCTGAACATGTCGGAACAGGCCGCCAGCGGTCGCTACATACGCGCTTTGGGCCGGCTCAAGCAGATTCTGGAGATCGTGCCCGGGTTTCTCGACGATCGACAGGCGGCTGCGGCCAGTCTGCGAAAAGGGGCAGGGGGCCAGGGGCCAGGGCAGAAAGGGCGCGGGGGACCGAATCGCAATCCCGAGCCGGGCAGTGAGTAGTCGATGATCGATCCCTCCGACCATGCCGATGCCGACTTGCATGGCTTTCCGGTCGCGGCCGATCCGGAAAACTTCCGCGCGCGCGAACCCCTTGAAGTTCTGGTCAGCCGCTTCTCCGATGCGGTCCGCCGGGGAGAACGGCCTTCGATCGATGACTACGCGCGGCGTTATGCCGAATGGGCCGATCAGATTCGCGAGCTGTTTCCGTTGATCCAGACGCTCGAACACTGGAAGACCGATAAGGAAATGGAGTGCTTGCGGCGCAGCGTGCCGCAGGAATTTCCAGTCCACCAATTGGGCCCGTATCGGCTGGTCCGCGAATTAGGGCGCGGCGGCATGGGGATCGTGTTTGAGGCCATTGATGAAGAATCCGGTCGGCGCGTGGCCGTCAAGCTGCTGCCCTGGCGATACGCCTCTGGGATGGCCCAGTGGCAAGAGCAGTTTCAGCGGGAGGCCAGGACGATCGCCGGTTTGCGGCATGCGAATATCGTTCGCGTCTACTCGTTCGGAACGCATGAAGGCTATTGTTACTACGTGATGGACCAAGTCGCGGGCGTCAGTCTCGACTGGATCATCCGCCGCCTGCGCGAGACCAGCGATCTCGTGTACGTTGACGAGATCCGCCGCGCCGGGCGCGACGACCTGGGCGACGTCGGTGCATTCGACGCCAACTGGTCTCCTCGCGGATTGCGTCGCGACTCGTGGATCGATTTCGCCAATATCGTGCTGCCGGTCGCCTTGGCGCTGGCCCACGCCCATGAGGCGGGGGTGCTGCACAATGACATCAAGCCGGGCAACCTGCTGCTCGATCGAAACGGTGATGTGATCGTCACCGATTTTGGCATCGGCCGGCGCAGTGCCATCGAAGCCGAGAACGCTGAGGAACATCAGGTGGGCACGCTAAGGTATATGGCTCCCGAACGCCTGCTTGGCCGCCTTGACGCGCGGAGCGACGTCTATTCGCTGGGCGTGACTCTGTATGAGTTGGTCACGCAGCGGCCTGCCTTCGAAGCGGACGACAGGCGGAAACTCGTGGACCTGATCGTGAAGTCGCGGTTCGTGCCGCCGCGGCAGATCTCGCCACTGATCCCGCGTTCCCTGGAAACCATCGTGTTGAATGCGATGCGCGGCGATTCTGTCGACAGGTATCCCTCGGCGGCGGCGATGGCCTCGGACCTGCTGAGGTTCATCAACAACCTGCGGGTTGCTGATCGCCGACCGCGAATCGTGGACCGCGCTTGGCGCTGGTTTGCACGGCGATCTTAGGGCAAGTCCGCGCAGCGCTCCCAAAGTATTTCCGGACGAAGCGGCCGGAGTTGGAGCCGGACTTCCCAAAAAAACCAAAATTATTCCCGATGTGTGTTGAGACGCCGCCAGGGAATTCGTTTCTCTTCTCAGGCATCGCAATCACCGTGGGAAATAACCGACTTCAAAGAGGAATACGATCATGCTGGCGCGAATTCGAGTACAAGTCCTTCGTCCCTGGATCGTGCGACCCCGCGTCGCGGCCGCGGTCGTGGCGCTGCTGGCGGCGCTTTCGACGTCGTCGGCTTTCGCCCAGCGCGGCGGGGGAGGGGGCGGAGGTTGCAGCGGAAGTGGGGGTGGCGGCGGCGGCGCGGGAAGCAGCGGAACGGGAAGTAGCAGCGGCGCGGCTGGGGTGGGATTGACTGGTCTCGGCGGAATGGGAGTCGCCAGTGGGATGCAGTCTTTGGCCGCCCAGCAAATGAGCCTGCAAAATCGGCAGGCTTTCTTCAATATTTCCAGCGAGGCGATGTTCGCCGGCGATCCTCCGCCGGTATTCAACCACCAGCAGTACCTTGCCGAACGCCGTGCGTTTCGAGCTGCCCAGGCCGAACAGCGGCAGCAACGCCTGGCCTTGAAGAAGGGACAGAAACCGCGGCCTGAACGGCCGAGTGGGGACCGCGGATAGCCACAACGGGCCGCCGGCCCGAAACGCAGGCGGGAAAGTCTGACCAACTCCACTTGCCTGTGAATCGGGCCGGAATTCCGACCCGCGGGAGTTCCGACGAGCGATCGTGTCTGGGGAGAGGGGCTGGGTTGAGGGTGAAATGGCCCACAGTTTTCAGGCCTTCATCCCGGCTTCCTCCCCAATCACGAAGCTCCTTTCACGCCGCGTCGGGGATCAAAACGCCGATTGAATGCGCATCGGTGCCGATCGATCCCCGACGCGGTCGTTGCCAGGGTCCAAGATCGCATTGCCCCGTTCTGGAAAATCGAGTAAACCACGCTCCCCACGGGGGTTGGGGCTGGATTCACTCGTGACAGAATGGAATCGCCATGTTTCGATTGTTGCGCGGGCAAGTCTTTTCGGGGTCGCATCTGCTGCGTCTGATCGTGGTGTTAGGCATCCTCGTCGCGGCCGTCAATCTGTGGGCCGGTGACGGCGATGACGACGAAGACCTCGACCTGGATGCACCGGCCAAGCCGCCGGCCCGGCTCAAAGTCGATGAGCCACGCGCCATCGCCGAAGCGGGCTTGGCCGTGCCGGATGGATTCACGGTGACTCAGTTCGCTGACGATTCCCTGGCGCACGACATTTTCTCGATGACGATCGATTCGCTGGGCCGCGTCGTGGTATCGGGTCCTGGCTACGTGAGAATTCTGGACGACGAGGACGGCGACGGGAAGGCCGATCGAGCCATTGATTTTGCCGACGGCCCCAAGTCCGGCGCTCAGGGTCTGTACTTCTACGGACGAAACCTGCTCTGCACGGGAGACGAAGGGCTGATTCATTATAAAGATGAAAACAGCGACGACCGTGCCGACGGACCGCCTGAGGTTCTCCTCAAAATCAAAACAGGGGGTGAGCATCACGCTCACGCGCTGCGACGTGGTCCCGACGGCTGGTGGTATCTGATCGCGGGAAATTATTCCGATGTGACTCAAGGTTATGTGACTGAGGCGGCTTCGCCCATCAAGATGCCGCACGGTGGGGTGATCTTGCGGCTCAAGCCCGATGCCTCCGGGGCCGAGATCATCGCCGATTGCTTTCGCAATCCTTACGATTTCGACTTCGATGCGCAAGGCGAACTGTTCAGCTACGACAGCGACGGAGAGCAAGACATCTCGCTTCCCTGGTATATGCCCACGCGCTTGTTTCATGTCATTCCAGGCGCCGAACATGGGTGGCTCTCTGATAACTGCAAGCGCCCCGACTATCTCTTCGATTCGGCGCCAGTCGTGGCATCGACGGGGCGCGCTTCGCCTGCCGGCATGGTTTGCTACCGTCATTCGCAGTTTCCGCAGAAATACCGCGACGGTCTGTTCATACTCGACTGGACGTTCGGTCGGGTGATGCACGTTCCGCTGGTCAAACAAGGAGCAACCTACGCGCCGCAACAGCCTGTCGATTTCGTCACGGCACGAGGCCAGATGGGATTTGCGCCCACCGATGTCGAAGTCGGCCGGGACGGCAGCCTGTACGTGTGCGTCGGCGGGCGGGGGACGCACGGCACGGTTTATCGAATCAAGTATGTCGGCAAAGATTCGCACGGTCCGCAGCCGCTGCTGTTGACGATCGACGATGCCGCCCCGGCCGAACAAAAGATGACGGCCTGTCTCGAAGCGCCCCAGCCGTCAAGCAGTTGGTCTCGTGCGCGGTGGGTGCCGCTGGCGACGAAGCTGGGTGCCCAGGCGTTTCTATCGGTAGCACTGGATGATCAGCAGGCGGCCGCAACCCGGATTCGGGCGATTGAAATCCTGACCGATCTGTTTGCCGGACTACCGGGAACGGCTGCCGAGATTCTTTCCATGGCCAAATCGCCCGAATTACGGGCCCGCGCCGTCTGGTCGTTGGGCGCCCGTCCGCCGCAGGGCCTGACGGGAGCGGTACTTTCCCGGTATCTGAGCGACTCGGACGCCATGGTCCGCCGGCGGGCCCTGGAAACAGCCGCGCGGTTTCGCGGAAATTCTGCGACCCTGTTGCCGTCTATCGCCCAATGCAGCAATGACGACGACCGGCTCGTCCGTATGGCGGCTGCGCGGGTCATGCCCGGCCTGAAACCCGATCAGTTCAAGCAGGTCGGTGAAATGGCTCGCAAATTGAGCTGGCGGGCCGCTTTGACCACGACGCTTGGTTTCATCTGGCGCACGCAAGCCGCGGATCAGCCGTATAATGCCTACGCGGTCGATATCGGCCGTCGCATTCTGGAAGGAAAGCACTCGATCGAGCTGAAGCTGGAGGCGACTCGCGTCCTGCAACTGGCGCTGGGTGACGTCGGTGACGTCGCGGCCGGCCCCGTTTTCGAGAGTTATACGCCCAGCGTGGATATCGAGTCGCATGAGCGTGATCTCGACCCTCTGCGAATCACGATTGCCAAGGTCTTTCCGACCGGCAACCCGCATCTCGATTTCGAACTGGGCCGCCTCGTGGCGATGATCGCCCCGGCCAACGACGAATTGTTGACGAAAATCATAGCAAAAATCACTCCCGACAGTTCGCCCGTCGATGACATTCATTATCTCATCGTGGCGGCTCGCATGCCGGCAATTCCCGGGGCTGCCGATCGCGCGAAGATTGCCACAGCCCTCCTCAATATCGAGCAGAAGCTAACCTCGCGCAGTTATCGGAAAGACGCCAATTGGAACGCCCGCGTGAGCGCCCTGTTCAGTGAGCTGGTGGCTCACGCTCCGGAGCTGCCTGATGCCGTCGTTTCCGACCCTTCGTTCGGGCGCCCCAGCCACGTCGCGTTTATGGCCAAATTGAATCCGCAACAGATTTCCAAAGCTGTTGCCGCATTTTTCAAGGCCGTGAAGAGTGACCCGGACTATCCCTGGAATAATGACGTGGTGTTCGTGGTCGGCTATGGCAAGACCCCCGAGCATCACAATCTGATACGAAAGCAATTCGAGAAATTCGAATTGCGGATGGCCGTCCTGATGGTGCTGGCGGAAAAGCCCGACGAGCAGGATCGCGAACGGTTCGCTGCGGGGCTCGACTTCGAGCCGATCGAGATTCTGACAACCTGCGTCACGGCGCTCGAAAAGCTGCCCGAAGCCAAGAACGCCGTCGAATTGACGGCCCTGGTTAAAACGCTGCGACGCCTGGGAGACCAGAAGGCCGAGTTCGCACTGCGGGAACGAATCGTCAAACTGCTGGAGCGAAACAGCGATGAAGAAATCGGTTTTGTCTTCGGACCGGCTGGATATAAGCCGCAGCCCGAGGCTGTTCGCAAATGGACAGACTGGGTCGCCGAAGAATTTCCCGAAGAGGCGGGACGGCAATTGGGAGGCGTCGATGCCGGGCTCCCCGCGCTCGTGGAACGCCTGGCAAACGTCGAATGGGACGCAGGAGACATCGAGCGCGGCCGAAAGCTGTTTGTCTCGCGCGGCTGTGCGCAATGCCACGGCGCGGGCGGCGGGCTCGGCCCCGACCTGGCCGGCGTGACCAGCCGGTTCTCGCGAGAAGACCTGTTTATCGCCATCGCCTTGCCAAACCGCGACGTGTCGCCACGCTATCAGACGACGCTCGTCGAAACCAAATCAGGACAGATCTACACCGGCCTGCCGGTGTTCGATTCGGCCGATATCCGCGTGTTGCGGAACAGCGTCAATCAGACGTTCAGCATCAAGGTGAGCGACATTGAATCGGAACGCAAGCTGGCCAAGTCGCTCATGCCCGAAGGTTTGATCAAGGACGTGCAGGACGCCGGCCTCGCCGATCTGTATGCCTATCTCAAGAGCCTGTCGGTTCGGACCGCGCAGCGCGATACGGAGGCGGAAGCAGAAAAGGATGAAGCGGAGTCGGAGTAAGTCTTCCTGCCTTCGGTTCGGTCGGTCTTTCGACATGTCGAGTGCATCCCACTAAACTGTGGTCGCCATGTCCAAAAAACCTCGCAGCTCGAAAGCGCCCGCCCGCAGTCCGCGACGTGCTAACAGTCTCGATGGCAAACGCTGGATTCAGAATTCGATCTCGGTCTGGAGCGATATTCGCAAATCTCCCGAAGAATTGCGGCTCAAGCATCCGGCGATGTTTCCCGCGGCGCTGGCGGCACGGCTCATCGAATCGTTTCTGCCGGTCGGCAGGCATCTCGTCCTGGACCCATTCGCCGGAACCGGTAGCACGCTCGTCGCCGCCGAGCAACTTGGTAAGCAGGGAATCGGTTTAGAACTGTCTCCCGAGTTCGTCGCCAAGGCACAAACCCGCCTGATGCTCCCACGGGCCGGCCGCGACCCGGCCGAGGCGGCGAGATATGCAGATGCCAAAAGTCAATCGCGACTCCCCTTCGAGAGCTCCGCACGGGTAGCGTTGCACAACACCTCGGCGTGCGACCTCTTGAATTACGTGGCCGAGTCGTCAATCGACTTGTGCGTCACATCGCCCCCGTATTGGGACATCCTCAATCAGAAGCGCACGGCCGATGCCAAGGCGGTCCGGCATTACGGCAATCTCGAACACGATCTGGGGACGATCTCGGACTACGGCGATTTTTTGACGGCCCTCACGGCCATCTTCGCTGATGTGCTTCGCGTTCTGAAGCCAGGCGCGCATTGCTGTGTCGTGGTGATGGACCTGCGCAAGAAGAACCGCTTTTATCCGTTCCACAGCGACCTGGCGACCAGGTTGCAAGACGCCGGTTATGAATTCGACGACCTGATCATCTGGAACCGGCAATCGGAATACAACAACCTCCGTCCGCTCGGTTATCCCGCCGTGTTTCGCGTCAACAAGGTGCACGAGTTCGTGCTGTTGATGCGGAAGCCTCTTGAGAATCTTCGCTCAACGTAGTCCCTCGTCCTGACGCTCTGACCCCGCCACACGCGTCGTCATGCGCGTCCCGGGGGTGCTGCTCGCCGCCCAGATCGGTCACCCCGCGCCCACGGGTTGCAAGGGGCATTTATGAACGACGAAGGAGATTGGTTCACCGGATTGGAACGAGACGCTCACGGTTCGCCATTTGCCTGAGCCTTGCGCTTCGATGACCTGCCCTAGACCGAGTTGCGGATGCCGCACTTTCATCCCCACCGAGAATGTCGACGGAAACTCAACGGGATTGTTCGTGCCATTGAGCAGATCGGCGGCCGTGGTCAGCAGGCTCATTTTGGCGAGACTTGCCGAAAAATGAGGTTTGTGCCGTTCGGCTTCGGTAATCTCGCCCCGGTTCCCAATGTGCCCGGACGGAGAAAAAATCGCAGCGGCACGATCCGACCCGCCGCCCGCGAGCCGCATCTCCGTCAAAAACCGGCTGGGAGGGCTGGGAATGTCCTTGCCGTGCAATGTGCGGACCGCGGCGCGTGTCAAAAACAGCCGTTGTTCTGCCCGAGTCATGCCCACGAACAGCAGGCGCCGTTCTTCTTCCATTTCGCTGAGCGAACCATCCCGCGTCGCCCGGTCATGAGGCAGCAGGCCCTCTTCGACGGCGACGATGTGCACGACCGGAAACTCGAGCCCTTTGGCGGCATGCAACGTCATCAGCGTCACCTGGCCTGAACTGGAATCGATCGAATCGACGTCCGCCACGAGCGCCGTTTCCTCCAGGAATCCTTCCAGGGTCGGGTCGTCGGCATGTTGTTCGTCATATTGCCGGGCTGCCGTTAGGAGTTCGTCCACGTTGGCCGCGCGCTGCAGGTCGGTTTCGAGCGTGCTGCTTTTGAATTCGACTCCATAGTTGGTCCGTTCGAGCACGGCCGCGAGCAGCGTGGAAACATTCCCGTAGCAGGTGCTCGAAAATTCCTGAAGCAATTCGGCAAAGCGGCGCAGGGCCGTCACGGCCCGGGCCTTAAGCCCGGGGAATTCGCCCGCCTTCCGGGCTGCTTCCAGCAAGGGAAGGCCCGCTCGATCGGCCCAATCGGCGAGCTTGCCCAGGGTCGTTTTGCCGATGCCCCGTGCCGGCGAGTTCACCACGCGCAGGAACGCAGCGCGGTCGGCCGGGTTATGAATCAGTCGCAAATACGCGAGCAGGTCTTTCACTTCAGCCCGTTCGTAGAATGCGACCCCCGCGGCGACTTGATACGGAATGCGCAGCCGTGTCAGTGCCCGTTCGAGTTCGCGCGACAGGGCATTGACGCGGTAGAACACGGCAAAGTCGGACCACGGACGCTGCTCCTCTTCTGCCAGATTGGCGATCGACAGCGCGACCGACAGCGCTTCATCAGAATGGGTGTCGAAGCCCAGACTTTCGACCGCAGCGCCAGTCGGGTTTTCGGTGAACAGGGTTTTCTGCTTTCTCTTCGTATTGTGCGAGATCAGACTGTCGGCCGCCCGCAGAATCTCAGGTGTGCTCCGGTAGTTTTGCTCCAACCGGATCACATGCGCGTCGGGAAAGTCCTGCTCGAACCTCAAGATATTCCCGATCTCGGCCCCGCGCCAGCCGTAGATCGACTGGTCGGGATCGCCCGTCGCGCACAAATTGGGGAAATTGTGCGACAATGCCCGCACAATGTGATATTGCGGCAGATTCGTGTCCTGATACTCGTCGACCATGATGTACCGAAACCGCCGGTCGAGTTCGGAACGGATCTCTTCGTTCTCCGAAAGGAGCCGGCAGACGTGCATCAGCAGATCGTCGAAATCCACTGCATTCGCCCGCGTCAATTGATCCTGATAGACGGGGTAGACCTGCGCCACGAGCTGGTCGAGCCGGTTCCCCTGCCGATCCTGCGCGGCCGTGGCAAACGCCTCGGGCGATTGCAGGTGATACTTGGCTTTGCTGATGCGGTGCAGAATGGCGCTGGGCTTATAGTGCTGCGAATCCATCCCCAATTCTGTGAGCACCCCCCGGACGATCTGTCCCTGATCGGTTGTATCGAAAATTGTGAAGTTCGACGCCAGCCCCACGGCCGGCGCATCTCGCCGCAAGAGCCGCGCGCACATCTTATGAAACGTGCTGACCCAGACGTTGCGTCCCGGCAGCAGAGTCGCCACGCGTGCCGCCATTTCTCCGGCGGCCTTATTCGTGAACGTGATCGCCAGGATTTGCCCCGGTGCGACCCCGGATTCCACCAGCCGCACGATGCGCCGCGCGATGACACGCGTCTTGCCTGATCCCGGCCCGGCCAGCACCAGCAGCGGCCCCTCGATGTGGTTCACCGCCTCCTGCTGACTAGGGTTGAGATCGCTTGCAGACATGACATCCGGAATCATAGGCGGCCTGCGCTGCCGGTGGTAGGGAGGGTTGAACTCGATAGCAAAGAAGGTCGAATCCAGGGAGCCTCGCCTGTCTTTGTGCCATCGAACTTTGCACGTCGCAATCCGCCGCACACCGACTTTAACGATTCTCCTGATTGTGTTAGTTGCACAATCTGGGGCAGAGGGCTAAACTCCACGCGAAGTGCTGCGAAGTGCTCACCTGCTTTCCAAGATTGGGCGTTTGGCACTACCGGCATAACCCGAGTTCGTCGCTGCCATCCTTGTCGATGCGGCGTTTGCGGCCGGGATTGCCGGGAGCGAAGGAATTACGCAGGTCGATGATTTCCGAAGAACCTTCGGGCTTTGGCCAGGCGATCCTTCCCGCTCTACCCGCAAGACGCGTGGCCGGTGGCGTTTCGCTTGGGCGGGCGTCGGCGGATAGAAGGTTTCATGTCACGTCATCAGTATTACGGAGCTTCGACGATGATTGCCGGATGGAGTACTCAAGCACAGGGGTCGAAAATGTCACGCGTCGCCTGGAGCGTCGTCTTGTCCGCCGTCCTGGTTTCAGGAACATGCTGGCTGAATGCCGCCGATGAGGCTCCGAAAGCCGGATTGCGCGGGGTTCTGCCCGCTGCCGTTCCGGCCGACTTGAGCGGGGCGATTGCCACGCTTCCCGACAATTGGAAGGAATGGGGCACGGCAGCCAGCGCCGAGCTCTCAGCTTTGTACGAAACGGAAGGCGCCGATATTGCCGCCCAGCGCAAAGCGATCGAACAGCTTCGGAAGCGCCAGGCAACCGCCAAAGTACACGCAGCCGATCCAAAATACCGCTCGATTTTGAACCTGCTGGTGACGCTGTCGGGGGGCCTGAAGCGCCGCCTTGACGTCGCCGAAGCCACGCTCGATACGCTCGAACACGGCCCCGCCTTGCAGGCCGCCAAGGTCGATGCGGCGCGCCAGAAGGTCATCAAGCAGGCCCAGTCGCTCGAATCGTATCTCGGCTCGATCCCCAACGGCTCCGGCTGGGGCAAATATCTGCAACTGAATGAAGTGCGGACGGCGGCGGCGACCGATGCCGCCACCACAGCCAAGACCCGCTTGAAAGAAAAGGATTCGTTGGCGGACGCCCGCGCTCGCGACTTCCTGTCGCGCCCGCAGTTTGCCAACTACGAGGAAGCGGTTGACGGCTATTTGAACGCAGTTTCCGCTCCGGCGGTCGCGGGGAACTCCCCGGAGCTCCGCCAGCGGCTGGGTGATCTGCTCAAGGCCCTGGAAGATTATGAGTCGACCCATGCCAGTGCGACGAGCGGCGCGGTTCGCAAGGCCTTCGACGGCGTTCGTACCGTGGCGCCGGACGGCGGCGAAAAATTGGCCGTGGCGCTGCGCGATAACTATTTCAACTACAATTTGCGCGTCGTCGCCACTGAAGAATTCCTGAACAAGTTCATTCACCAGAGCCGGGACGAAGTCGGCCCGGTCCGCGATTTCATTCTCGGCGCCAATGTCTATGGAAATCAGAACACCCACACCGACGTGGGGATCGACCTGATTCCCAGTGGCAATACAGCCCAGTTCGATTTGAAAGCCGTCGGCCACATCGCCAGCAACACGTCGGGAGTCACCGACCAGGCGACCGTTTATACCTACGGCAATCACATGTTCACGGCTGTCAAACGAATCGTCTTCGACGGCGACAGGTTTGCCAGCTATCCGGCGCGCATCGGAGTTAGCGCCAATAACATGACGACCGGCGCCGACACGAATTTCGGTTTGTTCTCCGGGATCGCCGACGGCATCGCGGTGAGGCGGGCCGAAGGGATGCGCGGCGAATCCGAAGCGATCGCCTCCAGCCGAATTCGAGATCGCGTTCTCCCGCAGTTCAATTCCGAGGTCGACAAGCAATTCGCAACTTTGAACCCGGACGTCGAAGCCCGATTGGCGAGCCTGCGGGAGCTGAACCTCTATCCCGACGCCAAATCGTGGAGCACGACCGATCACGAGTTGAAGGTCTCCACTCGGTTGATGGCTCCCGCCGAATTGGGAGGCAGCGAACCGAGCCCCGCGATGTACCTGGGACGCGGCATTACGATCTTGCTGCACGACAGTTTGATGAATAACTCGATCGACCGTCAGGAGTTTGCCGGCAAGACGATGACGGAAGGCGAGATCAAGGCCAAGATCGAAGCCGAGGCCACTAAACTACTCGGGAAAGAGGTGAAGTTCAGCGAAGAGAATGCCCCGGCCAAGGACGACTCGGGAATCAAGTCGATCGTTTTCGACGAGGCCGACCCGATCCGCGTGCATGCCGACGACGGCACCTTGATCGTCACTTTGCGTGCCGGTTTTCAGCAGGAAGGTAAGGAAGACATTCCCACGCAGATCATCACGATTCCGTTGCAGTTCTCCGTGACGAACGAGAGCGTGATCATCGAACCGGGGAGCTTCGAAGTCTCGGCAGCCGATAAACCCGAAAGCGCCGCTAAACAACTGGCCCAGGCCGGCGTCATCAAGAAGAAACTCTCCAGCGCTTTCCCGAAGCGCGAATTGCAACGTGTGAAGCGCATCAATCAAAAGAACATCAAGACCGTGACGGCCGTCACGCGCATTCGTTCGCTCGACGGTTGGTTGAGCATCTCGATCGAATAGTTGCGCAACGGGCATCGCAGCCCGGTCATTGAGAAATCCGCCGTGGCCGCCGACGCAAAGTGCATCGGCGGCCACGTGACTTTTTGCACGGTTGACGTAACGTGGACTTCAGCCCACGCGAGTCCCTTCGCGCAAATCAGGGCACAAGCAAATGAGTCGATCTGGCCGACGCATAACAGAGGTGTGGCAGGGTCAGAGCGTCAAACTGAGTTGGACGTCGAGCGCATTAAACCCGTTCGATATCTTTTCAGCGTGGTTCACAGTAACTGCCAGCAATGGCCCTGACGGAACGGCGCCGTCGCGATCATTTTGCTCATTGTCCAACTCGTCGGGGCCATCGCTGGGTTTCCGGCTCCGACGCCGCCCAGCTTTGTTCGACGTGTTCTGGGCCACAACGCGGCGCCTCGCTCCGACGCTCAGACCCCGCCACACGCCGCCTTTTTCGATTCCTTCACCCCTTCGACAATTCCAATAGCCCCCCCGTCACCTCTTCCACAATTCCGCCGTCAACCGGATCCGATCGTCCATTCCCTGTTCGTAGGCCTCTGCGGCGAATGTCGGCAGGGTTCCGGTCGGCTTCAGATCGGCGAGAATCCGACCCTCGCGGGTTTTCCCCTGCATCTTCAGCACGAACAGATCGCGAAACGTGTACTGGTCGTTCTCCAGGCCGCAGGCTTCGGTGATGCGGGTGATTCGCCGCGAGCCATCCTCCGAGAACCGCGAGAGCTGCACGATCAGATGAATGGCCGACGCAACTTGTGCTCGGGCCACATAGATCGGAATCGAGACGTCGGACATCAGCGACAAGGTTTCCAGCCGCACCAGGGCGTCGCGGGGCGTGCTGGCATGGACTGTCGTCAAGCTGCCGGCGTGTCCACTGATCATCGACTGGATCATGTCGAGCGCCTCGCCTCCGCGCACTTCGCCGACAATAATTCGGTCCGGGCGCATTCTCAGCGAGGCGACGAACAACTGGCGAATCGATAGCCCTCCTTTGCCGTAGGTGTCGGCCTGCTGGGCTTCGAGATACAACGTGTGCGGCTGTTTGAGGCGCAGCTCGGAACTGTCTTCGATGACGACGATCCGCTCTTCCGCCGGGACCGACGTCGACAAGGCATTCAGCAGCGACGTTTTGCCGGTGCCGGTTCCCCCGGCGACGATCGTGTTCTTGTGCAGCCGCACGCAGATTTCCAGAAACTCGCGGGCGACTTCCGAGATGCTGCCCAGCCGCACCAACTCGTCGAGGTTCATCACGTCGCGCGAGAACTTGCGGATTGTGAGATAGGTTCCGCGACGCGCGCTGGGGGGAATGACGGCATGCACGCGCGACCCGTCGGGAAGACGCGCATCGAGGACTGGCCGATTCTCGTCGATTTCGCGTCCCACGTATTGGGCCACATTGTGCACGGCGGTCAGCAAGGCGTCTTCACTGACAAACCGGGCGTCGGTATGTTCGAGCTTCCCGCGGCGCTCGATGTAGACGTCGTTAAAACCGTTGACCATGATCTCGGTCACGGTGCGGTCCTCCAGAAACCGTTTGATGGGAGTCAGGAAGAACCCCAGGCTGGCTTCGAAAATTGCCTCACGAGACATGCTTTTATGCTCCGACCGCAGGACTTCTCTGACGCCGATCTCGACCCCACATCGTCGGTGCGTCAGATGCTGCTCTCTATGAGAGTTTACGCTGGTCGACAACCCGAGTAAATGCGCCATTCGTGGACAAATTTCCCGCGGCTGGAACTCACGGCACGCGTTACAAGTCGACCCCTGCCGCCTCGAGCGGCAAGTGAAAAAGGTTGTTTAGCTAAATTCGGCACCTGGACGTCACACGAAGGCCCCTGCCGGCTCGTCCGGCAGGGGGCGTTTTGCAAAACAGCTCCTGCGCCTTGTCGGATGCGCAAGTTCAACTTGATCTTGACTGGATTTTGCATCCGCTGCAAAATCCCGCTCCTCTCTCAAATTCCACCATGAAATCCAGTGCGTCACGGCCGGCGGTCATTATGACTCCTCATCTCCGGCAGCTTGATATTGCGCCCCTGTCGGGGTCGGTGAGCTGGTCTGCGCGGGCCGGCCGTCTGGCTTGGGGATTTGTCGCCCTGGGAACGATCATCCGGCTCGTCGTCTATCTGATGCGGTTTCCGTTGTGGGTCGACGAATGCATGCTGGCCGAGAATTACCTCGACAGAGGCTTTCTCGATTGCCTCAATCCGCTCGATCATCATCAAGTGGCGCCGATCGGTTTTCTGTGGATCGAGCTGGCGATCGTCAAGCTGCTCGGGTTCTCCGAGTGGTCACTCCGACTGTTTCCCCTCGTGTGCGGAATCGCCAGCCTGTTTGTCTTCCGGCACGTCGCATCCCGGTTGCTGGCGGGGATTCCCCTCGTCCTGGCGGTCGGCAGCCTGGCGGTCGCCAAAGCCTCGATCGGGCTCAGTGCCGATGCCAAACCCTACGCGTCCGATCTGTTCGTAGCTGTCGCGCTCCTGGCGCTGGCCGTGGAATGGCTGCGGCAGCCGCAGCGCTCCGTCTGGTTGTGGCTGCTCGTCGGTGCAGTTCCGGCGGCCCTGGCTCTCTCGTTTCCTGCCGTTTTCGTGGCTGGCGCCGTGAGCTGCGGGCTGGCCGTGCCGGTCTGGCGACACAGGAGCTGGCCGACTTGGGCGGCCTTCGCAGCATACAACCTGACGTTGGGACTCGCATTTCTCGGCCTCTATCTGGCGTCGACCGGTGCTCAATCGAAGATGCACCAGGAGTTCATGATTGCCTACTGGTCGCAGTTCGATGCGTTTCCCCCGACTCAGTTGGGAAAGCTGGCAATCTGGCTCGTGACCGTCCATCTCGGCGACAACATTTTCTCGGTGCCTTATGGAATGGAGAATGGCGGCGGACTGATCGCTTTGATCTGTCTGATCTGCGGCATCGGAACGATGATCCGCCGCGGACAAAGTCCCGTGACGACGATTTTCCTGGCCACTTTCGGGCTGGCGTTCGTGGCGGCCGTCGGACGGCACTACCCGTACGGCGGTCACGCCCGATTGAACCAGTTCCTGGCTCCCTCGCTGGCCATCGGTTGTGGCCTCGGCGCGGCAGTGCTGCTCGGATACGTGGCAGATGCGCGTCTCCGTCGCAAGCTGGCGACGGGCCTGGTCGCCGTGCTCGCTCTGTTTGGCGCAGGGGTTGGCGGCCGCGCCGTTCAGCACCCCTTCCATCATCCGTACGACGTTCGCCAGCGCGATGTCGCCCGAAACGTCTGGCGTTCCGGGAGTGAATCGATCGCAGTTTGCGCCCTCACCGATTTGCATGAGAAGTTCTGGAGCGATGGCTGGTTTCCCTACTATCGCTGCAACCAGCGAATCTATTCCGAGCGTCATCAGCACGGTCGAGCGCTGGAATTGTGCGATCTGTCTCGGTTCGACCGGCCTGTGCGGCTAGTGGTCTATCGACCGCCGCACAAGACGATCGGCCGGCAAGTTCTGGCCGACTGCCAGAACGGTCTCACGCCGGACTTTGACTGCGTTAAGCATGAAACGCTGACGCTGTCTGCACCCGACGTGGAGCCCGAGTTATCCGACGCATACGAAATTTTCGTTTTCGAACCTCATCGCACCGCGCGAGGTTGCGAACCGGTCGAAATGTTGACTCGGGATGATCTATTTGCCGATGATCGACCGTTGTAACTTGCGCTCCGCCTGCGATAATCTCTGGCAATGACGTTTCGGAACGCGTTTCACGCATTGCAGGTGGAGATTACGTTATGGAGGCTGCCAAGCTGACGTTGGACGGCAAGGATTACGAGTTGCCGACGCTTGTTGGTTCGGAGGGAGAGGTCGGAGTCGACATTTCGGCCCTCCGGGCCAAGTCGAATGCGATCACTCTCGATCCGGGTTTTGGAAATACCGGTTCCTGCCGCAGTGCGATCACCTTCATCGACGGTGAACAGGGCATTCTCCGCTATCGCGGCTACCCGATCGAGCAACTCGCCGAGAATGCGTCGTTTTCGGAAGTCAGCTACCTGTTGATTTACGGCGAGCTCCCGAATCGGCAGCAGGTGACCGACTGGCGGCGGAAGCTCACGTATCACAGCATGATCCACGAAGACATGAAGAAGTTCTTCGAGGGCTTTCCTCCGACGGCGCACCCCATGGCCATCCTGTCGTCGATGGTCTCGTCCCTCTCGACGTATTATGCCGACGATCCCAAATCCGACTCAGATCAAAACATTGTACGCTTGCTGGCCAAACTGAAGACGATCGCCGCCTACGCTTACAAGAAATCGATCGGCCAGCCGATGATTTATCCGCGGAACGAGCTGTCGTACGTGGCGAATTTCCTGCACATGCTGTTCGCCGTGCCGACCGAACCCTACTCCGTCCCCAAGGTGCTCGAAGACGCGCTCAACTCCCTGTTGATTCTGCACGCCGACCACGAACAGAACTGCAGCACGTCGACCGTCCGGCTGGTGGGGAGCAGCCAGGCGAATCTGTACGCCTCGATCTCGGCTGGAATCTGCGCCTTGTGGGGGCCGCTGCATGGCGGCGCCAATCAGGAAGTGCTGGAGATGCTCGAACACATCCGCAACGACGGGGGCGACTACAAAAAATTCATGGCCCTGGCGAAGGACAAGAAATCGACTTTCAAGTTGATGGGGTTCGGGCACCGCGTCTACAAGAATTTCGATCCCCGCGCCGTCATCCTCAAGAAAAAGTGCGACGAAGTGCTGGGGCTGATGGGGATCAACGATCCGCTGCTGGAAATCGCCAAGCACCTCGAAGAGGTGGCCCTGCACGACGAGTATTTCGTGGAACGCAAGCTGTACCCGAACGTCGACTTCTACAGCGGCATCATTTACCGCGCGATGGGCATTCCCACGAACATGTTCACCGTCATGTTCGCGCTGGGGCGCCTGCCGGGCTGGATCGCCCACTGGAAAGAGCTGCACGACGACACGACCAGCCGCATCAATCGCCCCCGGCAAATCTACATCGGCCCCACCGAACGCAAGTTCGTCCCGATCGACAAGCGCGCCTGATACTCGTTCCCATGCCCCGAATCTCGTTCCCACGCTTGCGCTCTCGTTCCCACGCCCCGCGTGGGAACGCCCCCGCCGACGCTCTGCGGTCGCATCTCGTCGCCTGATTCCGACGTCGCCCAGTAACGGCACCGTTCCTACACCGCAGGCACTTGCCGTCGCTTCGAAACGATTCAGCAGGCCAGTCGACTGCATATTTGGCTGTCGCGTCGATCGACGGAACACCGCACTCGGCCACAGGCCCCTGCGCGAAGTCGCCTTCGCACGAATGGCGAGCGGCAGTCTGGGCCGCGATCCTCGTCATCCCCGTTCCACCCGTGCCCATTTCGTCCACGTTTGCCCTTCCCAATCCACGTTTGCCCTCACGAATGCCCTCACGCTTGCCCTCGAAACACCGCGTTTTTCCCGAGAAATCTTCACGTTTGCCCTTCTTCGTCAATTCTGGTCGCTTGGGCCGGGTCGGCGCTCGCGACTCGTCGCGACTCGTTCCCACGCTCTGCGTGGGA
>DASYAR010000658.1:0-8426 GCA_036501235.1 Planctomycetaceae bacterium | reverse complement strand
CTTTGGCGGCCGAGGAACCGGGCAGCACCGCGTCGACGAAGGCCGGTGTGCGGAACAACACGTCGGGAACCATCACCAGGCCGAAATCGACGGGAGCATACCGACGTGGTTTGGCGGCGTCTTCCAGACGTTCGGAACGGGCCACAAATTTTCCGCTGATGATCTCGCTGATGGGCGTTTTCAATTCGCTGATGGGAATGGCGTAGTTGATCCAGGTATTGGTCTGCGTATTTCGCAGCTCCTTGCCGATCATCCCCAGCAAGACGCCATCGGCCGAGGTGATGATGCCGCCCCCTGCTCCAGGATTGTTCGTGATCGCATCGAGGACGTAGACCGGCCCATTGTAGGGAGTTTCATAAGTTCCGCGGCGGGCGGAGAGTTTCGTGCGCGCGGCGATCACGCCATGCAGCACGGAAACGGGCTCGTCGCCGGTGGCCACCTTGAACATATTACTGAACGCCAGCACGCGGCTGCCCACCGCGGCAGACGACGCATCGTCGAGATCGAAACAGGGAAGATCGTCGGCTTCGATCTTGAGCACGGCCAGGTCGAGTTGTGGTTCGGCCCCCACGATCTTGCCTTCGAATTTACGGCCGTCGTGCAGGATCACGGTGACCGACTGGTCGTCGAGAACGTGGCTCCAGACGGTGACGACATGCCCTTGGGGAGAAACCAGAAAGCCCGTGCTGTAGGCGTACAGCCCACGCATCCCGCCTGCCCCGAAGATCTTCACCACCCGGCGGCTGACCTGATCGATCACCCGCTCCCCCGGCTCCGCCGCCAACACCGGCCCCGCCGATTGCAGTCCGGCAACGAGCGCAAGAACGAGGGTGAAATGTTTTGCCGCCATCTGAGAATCAGTTCTAACAAATTGGAATCGCTGAGAGTCGCTAACGCACCATGCGTTTGATGCCGTCTTTCAGGACCGGAACATTGAAATTGATGAGCAAGCCGCCGCGTGTCTCATGTGTTGGAAAAAAGGAATTTATGGAAGGCGACATCCTTTTCCTCTGTAATACTAACCGTTCAGATTTTCGCGCGCCGCGAAGATTTTCGACAAGACAAAAAAGGGTTGCCGCGGATCACGCGGATACACGCGGATAAAGCACGGAAAGGGCCAAAATCGCACATCCGCGCTGATCCGCGTCATCCGCGGCTGAATTTCTTTCTGTTTTTGTTTGGGGCTGAAGGCCGCGCTGGGTTCTCTGTGGTTCAAATCTTTTTCTATTTTGCGTCGGATTTCGGTTCTGGTTTGGTTTCCGGTTCCGCGGCAGGCTTGTCGGGTGAGGCGGAGGCAGTTGACGGGCCGAAGGTGGCGGCGGTGAATTTGAGGCGGCCGAATTCGGCTTCGCCTGTACGGATCGTCCAGAGTTCCGGCAGTCGCCGGCCAGCCTGTTCGAACTGCCCTTCCAGCCGGACTTCGCACGGATCGACGTCTTCATCGCGGAACGTGTCGAATCCCGTCAAGAGACCGGTCGCACGGCTGAAATACCAGTGCGTCCGCGCTCCGTAGCGCTCGCAGAACAGGACGTCCACAGTCTCTCCCGTTCCATCCAGCGGCTCGCTGCCGAGATAATAGAACTCGCTGAATCCTGCCGGGCCCATCACGAGCAGCCGCCGCAGATGGTGAATCGCGAGGAGCAAGCCGCCGCTACCAGGGGGCTCGTCTTCGAGCTTGGCATCTGCCGAAAGTTCCTGGACGAAGGTCTTTTTGCCGCCGCCGACGACGAGGCCAGCCAAGGCATCGCCCAGCGTAAATTCATACGAGCTCTGGTCGGCCGCCAGCACGGCGGCCAGCTTCCAGGTTCCCGTTTCTTTGGAATAGTCGCCAAACCCAGCGAGTCCCTTGAGCGTGCGATCGCGTTCGAGTTCGTTGAAATGGTAGTTCGTGAAGCCGGGCCTTTCGACGTACAATTTGGCCAGATGAGCCGGAGTCTGGGGCGGTTGCGGCAGGCCTGGCATCTGGGGCTGCTGCGGGCGCTTGCGCGGCTGTCCACCAGGACGATCGCGCGGCTGTTCGGGAGGTTGCCGACCAGGTTGTCGCGGCTGCTTCTGGTTGAGCGTCAGTTCGGACTGGCGGTGCAGGCCACGGAGGCGAACGAAGATTTCCTGTTTGCGGTCTTCACGGCGGTAGACGAGGGGCAGCTTCCAGCCCTTGGGATAGATTCCCAGGACGTTCTTGAATTGGTTGACGCTGCGAATCGGGCGACCTGCGAACGAGACGATTTCATCATCGGCGCGTAAACCGCGGCGATAGACTTCCGATTGTTCGAGAATTCCCGTGACAACGACGGAACCGTCGTCGCGCGTGGCGACAGTCGCTCCCAGCGTGGCATGGTCGACGACCAGACCGCCCCGCAATGAATCCATGAAGTTCTTGATCTGATTGATGGAAATGGCATACCCCGCGCCCGAATTCACCCGACCGCGTTTTTCGAACGAGCCGCGGCCGTTGATTCCCACCAGGTCGCCCGCGGCGTTAAACAGCGGTCCGCCCGAGTTGCCGGGGTTGATCGAAGAGTCGGTCTGGATGCAGTCGGCATATTCCAGAAATGTTCCGGCGGGGTACTGATAGCGATGAATCCCGCTAACGATGCCAAACGTCACAGTCGGATAAAAATCGGTCGCCAGCAGAAACGGATTTCCCATGGCGAACGCCCAGTCGCCGACTTGCAGCGTATCGCTGTCGCCGAGTTTGGCGGCGGGAAAATCATCACGGCCCAAGAGCTTGATCATGGCGACGTCGCCGGTGGGGTCGATGCCGACGATCACCGCATCGTACAACACGCCGTCTGCCAGGCCGCACTTCATGAAATTGCCGGCGCCGCTGGTGACGTGGAAATTGGTCAGGGCGTATCCATCCGGGGCGATCAGAACGCCCGAACCTCCCCCCTGCCCTCCGGGGGAAAAGATGGCGACGACCGAGGGAGAGACCTGATTCACAATGCCGATCCGCTGCTCTTCGGCCGCGGCGACTTCCGGGTCGATGGCCAGGGCGGGATGCGAGGCCCACAGCCAGGCGATTGCCAAAGCCGCACTCAGGATCGTCGAACAGCAGGAATTACGACCAATCACAGTGATGCTTTCCTTAAGGCTGCGGTGCACATCCGTCTCCCCTCAGTGCCATCCTCGTTTTTTTATTTTACGAGTTTGGCGTCCGCCAGGTCCAGATGGTCGCCGATGTCGGAAACGTCGCTGCCGAAGTCGACCACGATTTCGAGGTCGCGTACGCCGGTGACATCCAGATCGAGGAGGCGGGGAGCGTCCCGACCCTTGATCTCGCCGTCGAACAAGGGCTTCCCGTCTCCGCTGATGACCAACTGCACGATATGCCCGAGCTCGGCCACCGAATCGTCGATTCCCGCAACGGCCAGGAACCGGGTATATTCGCCGGCAATGCGATAGCGGAGCATGGTCTTCGAGTGCATCGCCAGACCGCGCGGATAGCTTTTTCCTTTAAGAGTGATCGGAGGGCCGTCTAGGCTGCGGTCGCGCCGATATTCGTACAGAAAGATTTCCCAGAAGGAAACGTACTTGACGTCGCGAGGCTTCAGGTCGGACAAATACTTGATCTTGCTGACGCTGAAGTCGATGGCGGCGACAAGCGCCTCGGGGACGACGACTTCCGGTCCGGCGGCAAGACGCACTCGCGCCTTACCGGAACTCCACGAGATCTGCGCCGCTTCGAGCACGTCTCCCCCCGTCAACCGCACCTGGCAGACGCTCTTCGGAAGGCCGGGAACGCGGCGGTGGTAGATGATGCCGTAGACTTTGTCACGGGCGACAGGAACTTCGTCTCCATCAAGGAGCAGATTGACTTTCTCGCCGACGTCGCCGGTGACGCCCGCCAGAAAATCGAGGGCGTCTTCGTTCTTGACGACGAGCAGGTCATTGGTCGATTCGCGGGCGAGCAGACCTTTCCAGCTTTCGTCGAGCCGCGAGGTCGAGAGGCCGAACCGCACGGAGGAGATCCGCGAAACCGCCAGCGAGAGAGGGCCGCAGGACGTCGTACTGCGCGCCTTGTCGCCAGCCACCATAAACTGGCTGGAAGTGATGTGCGATCCATCCACCAGCGTTAATCGTGCACCGATCGAAGGCTCCGCGGGGGGCGCGGCGGGAAACCGCACTGCGAGCAATGTCGGCAGGGGAACCGAAACGTTTTTGTCCCCCTGTTTCAGAAGGGCGGCCGAATCGTTCAACTCGACAAGTTCGCCGACTTGGCGGTCTCCCTTAAGGGTTTCGATTTCCGCTGCCGGAAACTGCAGCGCGGCGCTCAGCAGAACGAGGTGCCAAACAGGCATTGAGTTGAGAGATCCTTCGATTGTCGACCGGTCATTTTCCGGAACTGGCGGGCCGATTGGCGGCTTTCCTGGTGTATTCGTCGATCGCGTCGCGATAATGGGCAGGGAATTCGCGAGAGATTTGATCTTTGGCCTTGGCCCGCGCCTTGGGGGGCAGATCGCCCCATTCGGCCGTGTTCTTGAGTTTCTTCGGGTCGACCTTGCCGGGCGCAGTCGAACCTTTGATGACGCTGTCGTTGGCCGGGGCCGTCGAGCGATTGGTTTGCCCACCGGCGCCGCCCCCTCCGCCTCCCTGCTGATCTTCCTGTCTTTTGATCAATTCGTCGAGCGCCGTGATGATTTCCTCTTCTCTTTTCTGGACCTTTTCGCCGGTCCGTCCCAGCTCCAGGCGGCGTTCGACGTCGGTCATCTTACGGGCGACTTCGTCGAGCGATTGATCGCGGAGAGCTTCGAGATCATATTGCATGAGGGAGGCCACAGTCGAATAACGGACGGGCACCCCTTCCGTGTTCTTCAAAAGCTGCTCGATCGTTTCCAATCCTTCTGTTTTCATGAGCAAATGGTGCTGGCACACCGCCTTGAAGAAGAGCAGGCTCGCCGGGTCGACCACTTCGGCGAGCGGCGTTTTGCTCAACACGTCCAGCGCCTCTTCGAACATCTGCCGGTGGGCCAGATAACGGCCGTAGAACAGCGACATGTTGGCGGTGTAGAACGGGCCCAGGCCCTCCTGCCCCAGCAACTTGGCCTCCGGCGGAAGGAGCGGCGCATGCTGCAAGCCGCAGGCCTCGATGAACACACGCGTCGCCTCGTCGGCCAGGGCAAATGTTTGAATCGTCAGTTCGAACAAGGCCGCGGAGGCGGGAGGCTCTTCCGGCCAGATCCACAGTTTTTCGATCTCGGCCATTCGCGCCTTGTCGGTTACGCCGCGCTGCGCGACCCATTCGATGGTCCGCAAGCGGACCGAATCCGCCGAGGGAGAAGAAATTGGTCCGAGCTTTTTGATGGTGATATCGACCAGCCGCCGCGGTTCAACATCGCCCTGATCGGCACGGAGTGCCGTCGTGATGACGCAGAAACATAGTGCGGCGAGCGTGGTTGGAATCAGATATTTCGGCATGTTTGATTCCGTCGATTCTCCGGCAGGGTCGGTTTTGAAATTGAGGATCATTCCAAATCATGAAACTCGCATCCCGATGGGATTGCGGTTAAACGATGTGGATCATTTATTGCGACCGGTGGCCATGTCGTAGGTGGCTTTCTGGATGCGGGCCTGTCGTTCTGCAAGGTTTTGAAGCTGGCCCAGGATGTCGGCATCCAACGCCTGCTCGCCTTCGACCATCCGCCCCAATCGTTTCGTGCGGTGGTTGATTCGCATTTGCAGGGTGCGGAGCATTTTCAACTCGGCGAGCTGGTCGACAAGCTGGGGTTCCTGTTGCTGCTGGCCGTCCTTCGGCGGCTCTTCTTTGTTCTTTTTGTCTTTGCCCTTTTCAATTTCCTTCTGCAGAGCGTCGATCATTTCTTCGAGCGCGTCGATGATTTCGCGCTCGATTCCCTGAGTCAACTCGCCGATTTCCGTGCGCTCGAGCCGCGAGACGACGATTCGCATGTCGTCGCGCATCTGCTCGACCGCTTCAGGGAACGCGACGGCGCTTCCCTCATCGCGGAGCAGGGTGATGGCTTTGGTCGCTTCGATCGTGATTTGCTCTTCTTCCCGCGCGAGTTGCAGCGCACGAGCCGCGTGCCGGTCGCTCCGATCGTCGACCGGAGTTTTGGCGAGCTTGACAGTGCCGTCGTACACCACGAGTTGCATGGCCAGCATCCGCTGGAAGCGGGCTTCGAGCATGGCCAGGAAGCGCTCGCGTTCCTCTTCGCGAAGCTGCTTCAGGATCTCTTCGAGCTTTTCCTTGGCCTTCTGCAAATTGGCGATGGCGTCGTCCTGCGCGTCGGAAGCCGCGTTTCGCTGTTTCTTTTTCAGTTGCTCGATGGCTCGCTCCATATCGCGCTTGGCTCGTTCGAGCTCTTCGCGACCAGGAGTCTGTTGAGGCTGTTGTTCTCCGGGGGCGCCGGAAGGTTGCCCTTCCGAGGGCTGGCCCTCGCTAGGGGGGCCTTCGCTGGGATTCCCTGGACTCGGCAGACCTTCTGATGGTTTGCCGTCGGCCGGCTTGCCGTCGGCCGGCTTGCCATCGGCCGGTTTGTTGTCTCCTGGCGAACCAGCATCGGGTTTGCCGTCATTCGATTTTCCATCGGCGGACTTTTCATCCCCCGGCTTGCCATCGGCTGATTTTCCGTCGGCAGGTTTGGCATCGTCGGTCTTCTTGCCGCCGGCCTTCTCGCCGTTCTTGTTGTCTTCCGACTGACCATCTTTATTTTTGTCGGGGGATTTCGCTCCGTCTTGACCCTCTCCTGATTTGCCGTCGGGGGTTTTGCCGTCGGATGCTTTTGGGGCCGATTGCTTGCCCGAGTCTTTGTTACGGGAACGAGCCAGCTTGGCCTCGTCATCCTTGGACATTTGCTTGCCGAGCTTGCCCGCCTGCTCGGCGATTTTCTTCTGCATCCCGGCGATTTCATCGGTCGGGGCACCGCGTTCAGTATCGGCCCGGTTGGCTTTTTCCTTGGCGATAATCTTATTGACTTCTTCGATGTATTTCTTGATCCGCGCCTGCTCCTCTTTCAGCTCTTTCTGGCGATCTTCACTGAGCAATAGATCCAACAGCGAATGCAGGTGCGTGACGAGGTCGTCCTGGCGGTCGATGGCGTCACCCAACTGTTTGTTCTCTCGAAGCAGCTGAATCAGGTCGGCCATCTGCTGTGAGATGCGCTCTTCCTTGCTTTTGCCGATGGCGCGGATCAACAGGTCGGCCCGCTCAGGATCGGTTTTGCGCTGGGCATCGGCAATCTTGCGGAGCGTGTCTTCGAACCGTTTGAAGCGGCGGCTGATGATTTCCTGGACCGACGACAGGGGCTCGTCTCGCGAAGGAGCGACTGCGGACTGGTCGCTGGCCGACTCAGCTGCTTCTTTTTTGGGCGTTTCAGGCGAGGCCGCCTCATCGCCGAGCATCAGAGTCGTCAACGGGAGCGCAAATACCACCAGCGCTAAACCCACAACAAACCCGCCACGAGCTAGCATCGAAAAACCTCCGGCCGGAGTTCCAGAGCGATGGAATGACAACATGCCGAGATCTGAATGTCTGAAGAAACCCAACCGCGAACGGCTGAAAGAAGCACGTCGCGTGCCGAAGCCATGCTTATCAACCTCGGCATTCGCGAATTTTGCCGTTTTGGATTTCAGATTTCCTTAGACATTAAGATTTCGGGCTTCGTCAGTTTTTTTCTATTGCAGCCCTTCGATCAACTTCCTTTTTCGTTCCTGGCGTGTTTTGTCCTGAAGCTCCTCCTGGGCCTTGATGATATCGCGGAGCATCTGCAGCGCCTCGTTCACCGTCTCGAGCTTAAGCATTTGTGCCAGCACGGCTTCCAAATGCTCGATCGTCGCATTGACCTGGTCGACCGATTCGTCGAATCGACTGAACGGGTCGGCCTTCTCTTCCAGCACCCTCCTTAATAATACGAGGGAATCGTCCATTTGATTATAGTCGACGGTGTTGATGGAATGGAGGGGAGATATAATCCCGCCGTTGATCCTTTCCAGCATTGGCTTTACGTCCGGGACAGCATTATTCTCGAGCTCGTCTCGAAGATCGCCGAATTCCTGCTCGATTGATTGCGTTTCATTCGCATTTTTGCGAATGCCATTGATTGACCGCTCGACTGCCGTAAGCACGGCAATGTCGAGATCGGCCAGTTTCTGGGTCGATTCGACATTGGGATTGGTCCGCAGGCCCTTCACTTCGTCGAGTCGGGTTCGCCCCAGCAGCAGATCTTTGCGCGTGTTACGGACTTCCTCGAGGATCTGTTCGAACCGCCGACGGATGTTCAGTTCTTTGACGGCCACGAGCGCCAGCAGTTCGTCATCCGAGACGACCGTAAAGTGGTAAGGCGTGCCTGACGAGACGTGCGGTCCGGTCAAATTGTCGCTGTCGGCGGCGACAACCTTCAATGTGAATCGCTGGCCAATGGCCAAGTCGAGCGGCAAGACCTTGAATTTCTCTTCCACCACGAACTGTT
>DASYAR010000657.1:0-23942 GCA_036501235.1 Planctomycetaceae bacterium | reverse complement strand
AATTCGGGCAATTCGTCACCGAGCTTGGGGACTGTGAGCTTGTGAATCTCGATCTCGCCTTCGGTATGGATCTTCTCTTCGAGTTTGTTGGCGGGGCTGCGCGCGGCGAGTGTCGAAAGGAGTTTGTCGAATTTCGCTTTGGATCCTTCAGGAATCCGGCCGCCCGCGACCGTGCTCAATGAGCCGTCGGGGTCTTTCCAACTGCGGACGAAACCGTTGGCCACACCGAGCTGGCTCGTGCCGTCGACGACGTCGAAGAACAAATCCACCAGATCGGAATCGACGGCTTTCTCGGCCGCCGATAATTTTTCGTTGTCGCCGATCGCCTTCTTCAATGCGGCCCGTTCCAACTTGGCTTCATTCTTCACGAACTCCTGTCGCAGCGGGTCGAGGGCGAAATTCACGGACAGGCTGAAGACGGCGTCGGCCTTGGCAACGCCCGCGAATTCATCGGGGGTCGTATTGAGCTGTTCGACGCTCTTTTCGAGATCGGAGCCGGGAAGCCCGACGACGTCGACATTCACTTCCGCTTCTTTTTTCTGCGACGAAATATTCCAGCCCAGGAAAATCCGGGAGGCTTCGACGAAGAACCGCTCGAGCTCGGCGACCTGATATTCGGTGATGGATTTGCGCGTGGCAAACACCACGTCGCTTTCCTGTTCTCCTTTGACGATCCCCGCCAGCATCTCTTTTTTGGCGACTTCAAACCCCTGTTTGCGCTTCTCGGCCGGCTGGGCGGCGCCGTCAATCAACGCCGCCAGTTTGTGTCCCGCGAGAATCTCAATCGGCAACGGTCCCTTGGCAAGTCGCACGTTGTCGATCAGTACCGACAAACTGACCTGGCCGGGGTCATATCGCATAAACCCGTCATAGAGCTTGAAGATGAGGCGTTCATTTTTTTCGAGTTTGGCTCGCGCTGCCTTCGCCGCGACCGCCGGTGGCACCTGCCGAATCAGTTTGGGATCGGGGGGCGGGGTGGTCTTGATATCGAGGTCCCACAGATTCAGGACCAATTTCTTGAATTCGTGATCGTTCTTAATGGGAAACGTCAGTACAGGTTGCAAACCGGTTGCCGTGGGATAGATGCGGACTCCGCCCCCCGCCTTGGTCGTATCGATCCCGACGAGGAAGGTTTCGATCGTGCTTTTCAGGGTTTCGAATCCCTTGTCGTCTCCTTTTTCGCCAACCAGGTCGAAGGCAATTTTGATATCGCTGAACACGTCGTCCATGCTGGGAAAGACGACGGTAATGGCAGGTTTTTCCTGAGCAGAGGCCGCATTCTTTGCCATCTCGGTCGAAATGAATGCCAACCCGCACAAGATGATTCTTGCGGCGCAATTGATACGCGTCACAGAGCGACTCCTTCGTTCACGGTGTCTCAAAACTGGAAGCCCAATCGACCGCACCCCGATAAATCATGGAATGCCCCGCGGGATGGCGACCGGCCGAATTTTATCGAAATCGGGCAATTTAGGAAAGACGGATGCCGCCAATGGGAAGTCGACTTTTTATCAGTTACACTACAGACATCATGTCCTCCGCCTCTCCAGATTCTCCCGGCGCTCTGTTTCGCAAAACTCTCGCGCAAGGTTGCATCGCCATTCCCGGCGTCTTCAATGCCTTGACCGCGCGGATGGCCGAGCGGGCCGGTTTTCGGGCGCTCTATCAATCGGGCGCTGCCTTGGCGGCCGGTACCTACGCGCTCCCGGACGTGGGGATCGTCACGCAAACCGAGTTCGCTCAACAGGCGCACAACCTGACTGACGCCGTTTCCGTGCCGATCATTTCCGATGCCGATACCGGTTTCGGCGAGCCGCTGGCCGTGGAAAGGACCGTACGCTTTTTCGAGCAGGCCGGACTGGCGGGACTGCATCTGGAAGATCAGGAACTTCCGAAACGCTGCGGCCATCTCAGCGGCAAGTCGCTGGTCACGCGAGAGGCGATGGCGGCCAAGGTCAGGGCGGCCGTCGCGGCTCGGCAGGACGCGAGTTTCGTGATCATCGCGCGAACTGATGCCCGGGCCGTGGCTGGAATCGACGATGCGCTAGACCGGGCCAAGGCTTATGTCGCCGCGGGCGCCGATATGATCTTTCCCGAAGCGCTCGAATCGCCGGCCGAATTCGAGCGTTTCGCGAGAGAGATCAACGTCCCCCTGATCGCCAACATGACCGAATTCGGAAAGAGTCCGCTGCTGACAGTTACGCAACTGGGCGATCTGGGATATCGTGGCGTGCTGTTCCCGGTGACCCTGCTCCGCACGGCAATGAAAGCGGTTGAAATGGCCCTGGCCCGTCTGACGGCCGAGGGGACGCAGGCCGGTTTCGTCGATTCGATGCAAACACGTGCCGAGTTGTACGAATTGCTCGGTTATGCCGATTTCGACCAGCGCGACCAAAGGTACTTTGGCGGAAGCTAGCCCGGCGAGCGGCCGACGACGTTCCCGCTCTGACCTGCCACACCGTCCGTAAGTCGCTTAATTCCTTCACAGCAGCGCGTCGAGACCCTTAAGGCCGATCTCTTCCCGGCTGGCGAATGGTTCGCCATATCGGGCGCCGATGCTCCAACCCCAATATCGCGATCGATCGCGAATGTCATCCAGCGGCGTGGGAAAGATCTGCGACCGGCCGGTTACGAGCTGGCTTTCGTAGCAGCCGATCGCCTGCATCTTGGCGTCAATCTGATCGCTGATGTCGATGACGAACGAGGCCTGGGGATGAATTTTGAGGTGGATGCTGAAGTAATAGAGCATCCGGGGGGGCCAATAGGGCGCGCCGGCCAAATCGCTCTTGGACAGCTTCGCCCAAAAACGGGCCGCGTCGACCAGCTGCGTGGCCGCAATGTGATCCGGATGAGCGTCTTCCCAATACGGAGCAAAGATGATTTTCGGCCGGGTCCGGCGAAAGACCTCGGCCAAGGCGCGGCGTGCGGCAAGCGTCGGCTCGAGGTTGCGGTTGGGCAGTCCCAGATTGTCGCGCCAATCAAGCTGCAGCACGGCCGTGGCGGCGGCCGTTTCGCGGGCACGGATTTCGAGACTGCCGTGCGGCGTCGGTTCGCCACTCGTCAGGTCCAGCACTCCTACCGAAAGCCCCTGAGCCTTCGAGCGCAAAATCGTCCCGCCGACGCCGATTTCGGCGTCGTCCGGATGCGGGGCTACGATGAGCAGGTCAAGAGCATTGGCCATGTCGTTTTGTTCCGAATCTGTTTGGCATCGGTCCTCATTTTACAACCTCGAACGCCGTCCCCGCCATCGTGGGGCCCCCGCGGGATGTCGGAACTGGTTGTCTTGGATGAGCCGATATTTTCCCTGGATTTCCGGCAAAATGACGCATTTCGCGTCATGATCCACAAATTGCTCTTGGCGCGGAATCCGGAATCTGATTAATAACGATCCTCTCTCAACTCTCAACTTCCCAAAAAATTATCCGTTCGTCTCCATCATATCGCGATCGGCGCCGGTGGTCTCACTCGCACCCGATTGCCGGAGAGATTCTGCCCATGCACCGATCGAAATTGCCTGTCTGGTGTTTGTTGACCTTGCTGTCATCGGCACTGTCTTCGGGATGCGCGATGATGGACCCGAACAGCCCACTCAATGTGAATCGTGGAACCTACAGCGACGAATACATGGTTCGCGGAGAAGCCCGCAGCTCTGATGCCATGGAACACGAGGATGCCGACGGCCTCGACAAGTGGCTGTACAGTCCGAAATACCGGGCGATCAACCGCGACCTGGGCGTTGATTAATGACCGCTATAAACCGGCTCGGCAAACTTGCCCAGCTCCGCCAGGCTGGCCTGATCGATCTCGCGATGCAGGCTGTGACCGTGTGAATCCATTGTGCAGATCGTGGCAAAGCCATTGACCCGCAAGTGCCACATCGCCTCGGGCACCCCCAGTTCGTCGAGCAGGTCGACGCCTTCGACACCCACGATGTTTTCGGCATAAACCTGGGCCGCGCCGCCGATCGCATTCAGATATACGGCGCCGTGTTGCTGTAGCCCCTTGAGGGTCTTGGCCCCCATGCCTCCTTTGCCGATCACAGCCCGGATTCCGAACCGGCCGATGATGTCTGCCTCGTAAGGCTCCTCACGCATCGAAGTGGTCGGCCCTGCCCCCGTCACCTGCCATTTGCCGGCCTTATCCTTAATCATCACCGGGCCGCAGTGATACAGCACCTGCCCGTGCATATCGACGGGCGAGTCGTTGTGCAGCAGGTAATGATGCAGCGCATCGCGTCCGGTATGCAAGAGACCGTTGACGACGACGATATCGCCCGCCTTAACGCTGCGGATTTTTTCGTCGGTGATCGGCGCTTCGAGAACGACTTCTCTGCCAGTCAGCTGGAATCCTTTGCCGACCGCCAGCTTCTTGATTTCATCCTGTTCGCGATAAAGCCAGCGGCGGATTTCACCAGATTGCGGATCGAGCACAACTCCCAGACGCCGGAACGCCCAGCAGTCGTAGGCGACCGAGACGAAAAACGACGCAGGAAGCCGATTCATTGCGCCGATTTTGCAGCCCAGCAGAGTGACCCGTCCGCCAAAGCCCATCGTGCCGATTCCCAGCTTGTTGCCGTTCTCAGTCACGTATTTTTCCAGCTCGGCCAACTCGGGGACGGGATTCACGTCGTCCGCCTTGCGGAAGAGCTGCATCTTGGCCCCTTCATAACCGCTGGTGCGGTCCCCGCCGATGCAAACTCCCAGATATCCCGCCGAGCAACCCTGCCCCTGGGCCTGGTAGACGGCATGCATCAGGCACTTGCGGACGCCGTCGAGGTCGCGATCGGCGCGGCCCAGGCCGGGCAGCTCCTGCGGGAGCGAGTATTGAATATTCTTATTCTCGCAGCCTCCTCCTTTGAGGAGCAATTTGATTTCCACCTCATCTTTGCGATGCTGGTGAAAGTGAACGACGGGAGTGCCGGCTCCCAGGTTGTCTCCGCTGTTTTTTCCCGTGAGCGAATCGACCGAATTGGGGCGGAGCTTGCCGGCCTTGGTGGCCTTCGCCACGCACTCGCGAATCTGCTCTTCGAGGGCGATCTGGTCGAAGCCCACGGGAGTGCTGATGATAAACGTCGGCATTCCCGTGTCCTGACAAATCGGGCGCTCGCTGTCGCAGGCCATGTCGACGTTGAGAGCGATTGTCGCCAGGGCCAGGGCCGAATTGGTGTTCGGCGTTTCCTGCTTATTCGCCTCGGCGATCAGTCGGCGGATGTCTGACGGAAGGTTCGTCGAGGTCTGGACGATAAGCTGGTAGAGGCTGTCGGAGAAGGACATATTTTGAATTCTTGTTCCGATGAGAAGTTCAGCCCCAACCGGGGCGAAATTCGATAGCCCTGGGAACGAGCTGCACCCTTGAACGACGTTTCAGTCAGACTTCTTCCTCGATAATTTCTTCGGCTTCGGACCGTCGTCTGCCGGCGAGCCGGCGCGGGCCAGGGCCTTTTCGACCGCTTCGAGCAAGACGTCCATCGCGAAAGGCTTGCGTAAATAGTCCGACACGCCGAGCATTTCCGCATAGGCCTTGTGGCGGCCCCCTTCGTTGGCCGTGATCATGATGACCTTCGGTGGATTGTCCATCTGCTTGAGAAATTCCAGGACAGGGAAGCCGCCGAGTTGGGGCATCATCATGTCGGTGATGACCAGGGCCGGTCCGACTTCCTGGATCAATCGCTGCCCTTCTTTGCCGTTGGGCGCATGGGTCACCTTGTACCCGGCCGCCTCCAAAACACTGCGCAAAGTGGTTGCGATTTCGCGGTCGTCCTCGATCAGCAGAATCTTTTCGCCGTCAGCCATAAATCCCTCGCCGCGTCTGGTCAGTACTTCGTGTTGCGATAAGCATCGTATGGCACGCCGGGGGCATCCACAAGGTTCACCCTGACACCGACATGATAAACCCGCCGGCTCGTTGGGGCGAACGTGACGTTGATATGCGCCCCCGCGACTCGCGGCAGATGGGACATTTCTGTACATTCTACGAAGACAATTTCAGACATTCGACATGCCAATCAACATGATCGCACCGATTGAATTTCCCGGCGAAGACCTCTCGAACTCTGTACGGCGGACAATCGCCAGCCAGGAACCGCAGGCACTGCGCACCTTCACCCCCAGCCAGATGGTGCTGGGGCGTTCGGCGGAGGTGTATCATTGGACGCCGGAAGGGCGCCGGCTCTACGATTATTCGTCGGGCGTCTTGGTCGCCAATCTCGGGCATAACCCGCTCCGCTGGATGAAGCGCTTCGCAAACTACATGGGTTGGACGGGCGAGTTCCTGGGGGGCCATGCCATCGAATCTACTCCGGCGGATGCCTTCGTCTCGGCTGTCCCTTTCACTGCCTACAACGCCGTCACGCCGATCGAGGCGCAAGCCGTCGCGCGGCTCGTCAAGAACGTGCAATCGTGGCCGGGAGGGAATCGGCTCGATACGGTGATGTGGGCCGCATCCGGATCGGAAGCGATTCAAAAGGCGCTGTGGGCCTGTCTGCACCGCGACGAGACGCGAGATCTGATGATCGCGACGCGCTATGGATTTCACGGCAAGAAGGGCCTGGCCGGCGCAGTGACCGGCAGCGAAACCGACCACGACCGTGACCCGCGAGTAAAATTCATCAATTTTCCGATGCGCGAGGTCGACGACGTTTCCAAATACGACCAGCCGATCGATCTCGCTCCCTATGAGCGGGAGCTGAAAGACCTGTGGCAGACGCACGGCCGCCAGCTCAACTGTTTGATCACCGAACCGTATCTCGGGGGCGGCGGCAGCTATCATCCCCCGGCCGCCTACATGCAACTTCTGCAAACCTTTTGCCGCGAGCACGACATTCTGTTCGTTTTCGACGAGGTGCAGGCGAATTTCGGTCGCACTGGCCGGATGTTCGCGTTCGAGAAATACGGCGTCGAGCCCGATTTCATCGTGCTGGGGAAAGGGCTGGGGAACGGCGTGCCGGTCTCGGCGGTCGTCGGCCGCGGCGACGTGATGGCCAGCCTCAATTATGGCGAAGCCTCTGACACGTGGAGCGCGAATCCGCTGGGCTGCGCCGCGGTGCTGGCGACGCTCGACGAATTCGAGTCGACCGACGTGCTCGCACACACTCGCGAGCTGACGCCGATTTTTTTCGAGGGGCTCAATCGCCTCAAGGAAACGGGCCTCGTGCAGAAAGTTCGGGGCGAGGGGCTGGTTTTCGGGATTGAGTGCGCCGATTGCGGCGGCTTGTCGAGCAAGCAGGTCGCCGTCGAGATCGTTAAAGCGGCGTATATCGGACCTCAAGGGGGCGACGGCATTCACTTGCTCGGCCCCCTGGCCGGCAACGTGCTTCGCATCAGCCCGCCCAACGTGATCACGAAACTCCAGGCCCGCGAATCGCTCGATTTGCTGAATGATGTGGTGATGAAACTGGCCGAACGATTGAATGCGGTTGGAGCGGCGTAGAAGCATGCTGTCCGCCTATCTTCGCCGAAAATCGTCATTGACCGCCGCGACTTCGACACAGAGAATAGGGGTGAGAGAGCGGATTGTCGGAAAGTGCGCCCATTCTCAATTGCATTTTGAAGATCGGAAATCGCGAATCGGAAATCATGGTCACTAGCGGCCCTAATTACGTCGAATCTGTCCCCAATGGCGGTTATCGCGTCGCCGGTTCGCGCGTTGGATTGGAATCCGTCGTCCTCGGTTACCTGAATGGGCAAAGCGCAGAGGCTATCCAGGAAAACTTTCCCACGTTATCGCTCGAAAAAATTCACGGCACAATTGCCTTTTATTTGCACCACCGTGCAGAAGTTAATCGCTACCTGGCAGACCTTGCCGCCCGCTGGGAAGAACTTCGGAACAAAAGCGAAACGGATAATGCAGAATTGCTCGCTCGGATCCGTGCCGCTCGAAGTGAGGCCAATCGAGATTAGAAATGGCGGTTCCTCGATTTCTTGCCGATCAGAATCTCGAATCTGCCATCCTAAAAGCAACCCGTCGGATCGAACCCGGCATCGAGTTTCGTGCACTCGGCGAGGAAGGGCTGCTTGGATCGCCGGATGAAGTCATCCTCCGCTTCGCGAAATCGGAGTCGCTAATTGTCGTGTCGCACGACGTGCGAACAATGATCGATTTTGCCGTTGAGCGAATTAAATCGGCAGAAGGAATCGCCGGACTGTTTCTCGTCCCTCAAACTGCGTCGCCGCGCGCTATTGCCGAGTCGATCGTCATGGTTTGGGCTGCGTCATCTGCTGACGAGTGGGTTGATCAAATCGTATTCTTGCCACTTTGATTGGTCGTCTGGCACTTGCCCTTGACCAAAAACCAGAGAAGATGGATAGTTTGCGGTCCTTTGGGGCGAACCGGAGGGGTGCGGGGTGCGTCCAGCTTGCAGGGCACTCGGCTGCGCCTCGGCGCTAATCGGGCTTTTCGCATTCTCTATTCGATTTTTTGACTCTTCGACTCTTCGTCATGTCTGAACCTGATCGCCTGGAACTTGCCCGACTCGAAAAACTCCAGGCCATCGAGGCCCTGGGACTGGATCCGTGGGGGCAAAGGTTCGATGGGCATCGGCCGATCGCCGAGGCGCGAGACAACTGTCCCACCGAATCGGGACAGATTGGTCCTACAATCCGCGTCGCGGGGCGGATCATGCTCCGTAACAACAAGGGGAAGCTCAAGTTCTTCCACATCCAGGATTGGACCGGCCGCATTCAGCTCATGTGCTCGAAGGCCGAGTTCTCGGAAGAGCAGTGGAAGCTGATCGAGCTGATCGACCTGGGCGACCTGATCGGCGTCGACGGACACTTGAAGGTGTCGAATACGGGCGAAAAGACGATCGGCGTGTCGAACGTCACGATGCTCACGAAGTCGCTGGCCCAGCCGCCGGAAAAATTTCACGGCGCCAAAGACACGGAGCTGCTGCTCCGCCAGCGGTATATCGACCTGATTTATAACGACGGCGTGCTGGCGCGGATGTTGCAGCGCGGCAAGATCATCGACTCGATCCGCAACACACTGCGCGGGCAGGGCTTTGTCGAAGCGGAAACGCCCGTCCTGCACTCGATCGCCGGTGGGGCCGCCGCGCGGCCGTTCATCACGCACCACAACACGCTCGACATGCAGCTCTATCTGCGCATCGCGCTCGAGCTGCACCTCAAGCGGCTGATGGTGGGAGGGGTCGAACGGGTCTATGAAATCGGCAGAGTGTTCCGCAATGAAGGGGTCGACAGCACCCACAATCCCGAATTCACGATGATCGAGCTGTACCAGGCGTACGGCAATTACGAAACGATGATGGATCTGACGGAAGCGATTTTCATCAATGCGATCAAGGCGATCTCCCCCCCTTCGCAAGACAGGGGAGAGCCAGTGGCCGGAGATGAATCCGGGGGCTCACACCCCCGGCTCGCCAGCGGGTTAATTCGGCCGCGGGGCGAGAAGATGGTCGACTACACGCCCCCGTGGCCCAGGAAAAAGTACGCCGATCTGTTCCGCGAACATGCCGGCTGCGATCTTCACGACGCGGCCGCCGTGGCCGAAGTGGCCCGCAAGCATCACATCGTCACGGCAGGCAAACATCCCGACGTGATCGTCAACGACGTCTTCGAAGAGACGGTCGAAAAGCACCTGGCAGGGCCGGTGTTCGTGATCGATTACCCGGCGGCGATGTGCCCGCTGACCAAGCGCAAGCGCGACCAGCCGGAAATCGCCGAGCGGTTCGAGCTGTTTATCGACGGCATGGAACTGGCGAATGCCTACACCGAATTGAACGACCCGCGGCTGCAGGAGCAGTTGTTTGCGACACAACTGGCCGGGCTGTCGGAGGAAGACAGCATGGCCAAGATGGACCATGATTTCGTGCGGGCGCTGAAGGTGGGCATGCCGCCGGCCGGAGGTCTGGGGATCGGCATCGACCGCCTGGTGATGCTGCTGACAAACAGCCACAGCATCCGCGACGTGATCTATTTCCCGCTGCTCCGGCACGAAAAGCCCGCCGGCGCTACCGACACCGAAGAAGAAACGACCGAAGTTTAGCCGCGTCGCTTGCGACGCGCGTGAATGTGTTCAAGGACGAGCGAATGGATACCGAAACCGAGGTGCGAGGTCAAAGCCGATTTGCTGTCGGTGGGACAGTCGGATTATTGCTGGTGGTGTCGTATATCCTCAGCATCGGGCCAATATTTGCGTTCAGTTATTCGAAGTACTCCACATTCCTCTTCAAGAACGCCGAGAGCCGGGTCGTCGTGTTGGAACGGCTCTACGGACCTTTAATTCATGCAGCGGAATCAGTTGGAGCGGAATCAACAATCTATTGGTATGCCGGCATGTGTGGGATGACGAATCACGATGTATCCGCCCGAAACAGTGCGATCGAGTTGCTAAGGATCGCGACCGATGCCGTTGATGCCGGTGATGTCAAAAGGGCGAAGTTGCTAACTCTGAGTGCGAAGAAGGTCTATTCCGGGGAGTACGACATACTTGGGATTACTCCCGAATATGTATTTGCGTTAATCGAGAGGGCAGAAAAACGCAAATCAATCCACTAAACGGTAGTTTCGCGATCTTTAGAGCGGTGTCTGACGCATCAGGCCCCGCGGCGTAGCGTGCAGCCGGTAAATGTGTTCAAGGACGACCACATGGATGACGAAGCCGAGATCCGCGGTCGAGGTCGAATTGCCGTCACGGCGACAATTGGCCTTTCGTTAGTGGTTTTATACGCCCTCAGCATCGGACCAGTATTCGGACTATGTTATTCGAAGCATTCCAGTTTTCTCTTCAAAGACGTCGGATGTCGCGACTCTGTGTTGCGACGACTCTATTCGCCATTGATTCGCTCGTCCGAGACGGTTGGGGCGGAACGAGCGCTTTGGCCGTATGCCGGTGTATTTGGGGCGGATGGGCGATCTTCATACATATGGTTCCGCGCCGTCGAGTTGCTCATGGCTGCGCAGGATGCCCTCGCCGTCGGTGATATTGAGAAGGCGCGCTCGATGACATTGCGCGCGGAAAAGTTTGACGTTGCATACGATGTCCTAGGCTACACTCCTGAATACGTGTTTGCAGTGATTGACCGGGCGGAAAGACACAGGACTTTGTGCGGGTCTTCATTTGAATGTCCTTGAGAGTGGCAACGGACGCAGTAGGGCCGGTTGCGCGGCGAGACCTGGGGATCGAGATGGTCTGAAAGGCGACCAAATGAACGACGAACAAGAAGCAAAAAACACAACGTGGGGCATCATCGCCGGCATCGGCTGCGTGGCCCTGTTCATGTTCTACGCCGTCAGCACCAGTGCGTCGTCAGGCGGCTCACGCGCCGGCACATGCCGCTCGTGCCGGCCGACAGGCGGTGTGACGCAGAATTTCGGCGGGTCGGGATCATTTTCAAATACGAACAAGTAGCCGACGTTAGGTTCAGACTTTTTTTCGCCAAGGATTCGGCCCATGTACAAACTTCTGCTCTGCAGCCGTTATCTCCGCACGCGATACATCGCGCTGGCCAGCATCATCAGCGTGATGCTCGGGGTCGCCACGATGATCGTCGTCAACAGCGTCATGGCCGGGTTCAGCCACGAAATGCGCACGCGGATCCACGGGATCCTGGCCGACATGGTTCTTGAAGCCGGCAGCATGGACGGCAATGCCGATCCGGAATGGCAAATGAAGAAGATCGAGGAAGTGGCCGGCCCGTACATCGAAGCCATGAGCCCCACGGTCGAAGTCTATGGATTGCTCACATTCCGCTACGGCAACCAATACATGCCGCGCCCCGTGACGCTGATCGGGATCGATCCCCCCAGCAAGGCCAAGGTGGGCGATCTGGTCATTCATCTGGAAAACTATAAACCGACCCTGGATGAACAGGGGCGCGAAATCCGCCCCGCCGAATACAGCCGTGACCGTCCGCCGAGTTGGGACCTGCCTGCGACGTACTTCGAAGCCCGACGGATGCGCGCCCACGAGCACGGAATGATCCGCGACGACGAGGAAGACGCCGATCCGGGCCACCACGACGACCAGGACGGCTCCGACGACATCATGTCGCGGTTGGAAAAGGCCAAAGATAAGCCGAACGAAGACGTCGTGGGCGCTCTCATGAAGGCCCGTCTCTACGTCGGCGCGCAGCTCATCAGCTTTCCCTACAACGACAAGAACGAAAAGAAGACCCGCACGGTGTGGATGTGTCAGCCGGGCGACGACGTGATGATCAGCACGGTCAGCGCCGGCAAGGCGCCGGAGGCCCGCAACTTCCACGCCACGATCGTCGACGTCTTCAAGAGCGGAATGAGCGAATACGACTCGAACCTCGTGTTCATGAACCTCGAAGAATTGCAGCGCGTCCGCGGCATGATCGACCCGCCTGACGACCCGGAGCACGGCGTTCGTTCGATCACGTCGATCCAGATCAAGCTCAAGAATTTCAACGACGCCAAGATCGTCGCCGAACGGTTGCAGGCCGCGTTTCCTCCCGGTTTCTACCAGGTTCGCACCTGGGAGCAGAAGCAGGGCCCGCTGCTGGCGGCGGTGGACGTCGAATCGACGATCCTGAACGTGCTGCTGTTCATGATTATCGCCGTGGCCGGGTTCGGCATTCTGGCGATCTTCTTCATGATCGTCGTGGAAAAGACTCGCGACATTGGCGTCTTGAAGTCGCTGGGCGCCAGCTCGCGCGGGGTAATGTCGATTTTCGTGTCGTATGGCCTGTCGCTGGGGATGGTGGGCAGCGGCGTGGGGGTTATCGTGGGGCTGCTGTTCGTGCGGTATATCAACGAGATCGAGCGGGGCCTGACGGTCATCACCGGGCGAAAAGTCTTCGACGAAACGATTTACTATTTCCCGAGCATTCCGACCCGCGTCGACGCGTTCACGGTGACGTGGGTGGCCGCCGGTGCGGTGCTGATCGCCATTATGGCCAGTATTTTGCCGGCACGCCGGGCGGCGCGGCTGCACCCGGTGCAGGCGCTGCGGCATGAATAGTTTTTTGATGACGACTCGTTGAGCGTCGAGCCGCAGCCGAGTCTGACAAGAATGAAGCGTCGATTTTCAGAATTCTCGGCTGCGCCTCGACGCTAAACAAAAAATTGCAAAATGTTTATCATACTCGGGAACTTCACTCATGGTCGCAACCATCATGATGCCTCAGACGCACATTGCCGCCGTCGCCGTCGAAAAGGCGTATCGCAAGGGAGAGCATAAAATCCCCGTACTGCTCGGCGTCGACATCGAAGTCCGCCGCGGCGAGTTCGTGTCGATCATCGGGCAATCGGGCTCGGGAAAGAGCACGCTCCTGCATCTGCTGGGATTGCTCGACTGCCCCGACGTAGGGGAAGTCAAGTTGTACGGCCAGCGGATCGACGACCTGCCCCAGCATTCGCGCGACGAGCTGCGCAACCGGGTCTTCGGCTTCATCTTTCAATTCTATCACCTGCTCCCCGAATTGAGCGTCATCGAAAACGTGCTGGCGCCGCTGATGATCAGGCATTCGGCGTGGTCGTACTGGAAGAGCCGCAAGGCATTCCAGGAACAGGCCCGCGAGCTGCTCGACCGAGTGGGGTTAGGGCACCGGTTGACGCACAAGCCTTCGGAACTGTCGGGAGGTGAAATGCAGCGTGCCGCCATCGCCCGCGCGCTGATGGCCAATCCCGAAGTCTTGCTGGCGGACGAGCCGACAGGCAACCTCGACGCCGAGACGGGCGCAGAAATCATGGAGCTCCTCCGCTCCTTGAACGGTCGAAACGACCTGACTATCATCATGGTCACTCATGACGAGTCGATCGCGCAGCAGGCGCATCGGGTCGTGCGACTGGCCGAAGGCCGTCTCGAGGCCTGGGGCGAGGCCGCTTAGCAGCCTGTTGAAAAAGGGGACAGTCCCTCTCGGCAGTATCGGTTTGTTGCGGAGAATTCACTCGTTGGAAAGGGACAGTCCCCTTTTTCAACAGGCGGCCAGGAGCCCGCCTGCTCGTCGTATCGCATATCGGCGGTTTTCAGTCGACCGCCAGAAGGCGGTGCAACGAACCGCCGGCCCGGTGAAACATGATTTCCAATTGAAAATTGAGAAATGCAAATTGAAAATTGGAAGTAGACGCTGTCAATTTTCAGCTTCAAATTTGCAATTCTCGATTTTCAATTCCCATTCAAATCAATTCTCGCTCACGGTAACTTCACTCTCATGTCCAAAGTCTACATCTCCGGCAAACTGGTCGATAAGGAACAGGCGACCATCAGCGTGTTCGACCACGGATTTCTCTACGGAGACGGCGTGTTCGAAGGCATTCGTGTGTACGGCGGCAAGGTGTTTCTGCTGGCCGAGCACATCGACCGTCTGTTTGAGAGCGCGCGGGCCATCCGGCTGGAAATCCCGATGACTCGAGCCGAGCTGATCGCTGCCACCAACAGCACTGTCTCCGCCAATGGACTGTCGGACGGCTACGTGCGGCTTGTCGTGTCGCGCGGCGCCGGATATCTGGGACTCGATCCGCGCAAAACGGCCAACCCGCAGGTCGTCATCATCGCCGATACGATCACGCTCTATCCCCCGGAAACCTATCAGCAGGGGCTGAAGCTGATCACGGCCAGCACGATCCGTAATCATCCGCAGGCCCTGAGCGCGCGAATCAAGTCGCTCAACTACCTGAACAACATCATGGCCAAAATCGAGGGGACCGACGCCGGTTGCGTCGAGGCCCTGATGCTCAATCACAAAGGGGAAGTGGCCGAGTGCACGGGCGACAACATTTTTATCATGTCGCGCGGCGTCCTCAAAACTCCCCCGGTGGACGCTGGCATCCTGGAAGGCATCACCCGCAATGCGGTGATCCGCCTGGCCCGCGAAGCCAAAGTGCCGGTCGCCGAAACGACGCTGCTCCGCCACGATATTTACATCGCCGACGAATGCTTTTTGACCGGCACGGCGGCCGAGGTCGTTCCGGTGGCGAGCCTCGACGGGCGCCCGATCGGCGACGGCAAACCGGGACCGGTCACTCGCGATTTACTCGAACGGTTCCGGCGATTGACGCGGAGCTAACGCCCGTTGAAAAAGGGGACAGTCCCTCTCCGCCAATTCGATTTGTTACGGAGAAGTCACTCATTGGAAAGGGACAGTCCCCTTTTTCAACGGGCTGCTAAGCCATCTCGCGTTTCGCGGCCTGGTCGAGTCCCAGTTCCTGGATCATCGCTTCGCGGATCTTGAACTTCTGGATCTTGCCGGTGACTGTCTGTGGAAATTCGTTCACGAAGCGGATGTATTTGGGCACTTTGTAGTGCGCCAGGTTTCCCTGGCAAAACCCGCGAATATCGGCTTCGCAAGCGGTCTGCCCCGGTTTGAGCCGGATCCATGCCGCCAGCTCTTCGATGTACTTGGGATCGGGGACTCCCACCACCGAGACTTCCTGGATCGCCGGGTGCGTGTACAGAAATTCTTCGATCTCGCGAGGATAAATGTTCTCGCCGCCGCGGATCACCATGTCTTTGATCCGCCCGGTAATCCGGTAATAGCCGTTGGGCATTCGCGTGGCGAGGTCTCCCGAGTGCAACCAGCCGTCAGCGTCGATCGTGCGGGCCGTCTGCTCGGGCATATTGTAATATCCGAGCATCACGCCATGCCCGAAAGCGCACAGTTCTCCCTGCTCTTCGTCTTCCAAAGTTCTACCGGTTGCCGGATCGACGAGTTTGACGTCGAACCCGGGCAAAGGCCGGCCCACCGTTTTCACGCGCAACTCCAGAGGATCGTCGGTGCGCGTCTGGGTGATGACGGGGGACGCCTCGGTCAGGCCGTACGCGATCGTGACGTCGCGCGCCCCCATTTCGTTCACGACCCGCTGCATGATCTCGAGCGGACACGGGCTGCCGGCCATGACACCCGTCCGCAGCGACGTCAAATTGCGCGCAGCCCGCGTGGGGTGGTCGAGCATCGCGATGAACATCGTGGGCACGCCGTACACGGCCGTCGGCCGGTCGTATTCGATCGCCGCCAGGCTCTCTTCCGGCTTGAAGTACTCGTGTGGGACGACCATCTGGGCGCCATACACCGCGGCACACAGCGTCCCCAGCACGCAGCCGAAACAATGGTAAAACGGCACGCTGATGCAGATGCCATCCTGCTCTGTCAGGCGCTGGCAATCACCGACGTAGTACGCATTGAGCAAGATGTTGCGATGCGTGAGCGTCGCTCCCTTGGGGAAGCCGGTCGTTCCCGACGTGTATTGAATGTTGATCGGATCGGCTGCAGATATTTCGGCTTCGCGGGCAGTCAGCGTCACGGAGGTGATCGTGTCGCCCAAGGCGAGGAATTCACTCCAGGCACGCATTCCCGCCGCAGGGTGCTCTGTCAGCGATACGACGTCGCGCAGTCGCGGGTATTCGCGGGCGGATATTTCACCAGGCCGCGACGTAGCCAGCTCGGGGATCGCCTCGTGCAGCATGGCAAAGTAGTCCGACGCTTTGAATTTGTCGATCAGGAACAAGGCCACGGCGTCCGACTGGTTGATGACGTACGCGAGCTCATGCGACCGGTAGGCGGGATTCACCGTGACCAGTACGGCCCCAATCCGAGCTGTGGCGAATTGCAGCAGCACCCATTGCGGCCAATTCGTCGCCCATACGGCAACGTGCTCTCCCTGTTTGACCCCCAATTTCAACAAGGCCCGCGCTGCCTGGTCGACTTCCCGATCGAATTCGGCGTAGGTGCGCCGATAATCGAATTGGCGGAAGGCGAGCGCCGGTCGCTGCGGATGTCGCCGCGCTGTCTCGCGCAGCATCTGCCCGATCGTGATTCCATCCACCCAGGGGGACGCAGCCTCAGCCATGACCGGCTCCGCAGCGCAAAATCGCGATTTTCGAAGTTCGGGAATTACGACGGGCCCGAAGGACGAACCGACACAGGGAGTACCCTATCAACCCGAAACGTCACCATCCTAGCAAATATCTGCGGATTATCGAATACGATGCAAAGCATCGGTACGTCCGAAGGCAGGCAGCGACAAGCTGGCGGCTTGTCGCTATGGACATTATTATCCGCGGCATGAAGTGGACTTCTTTGCGCATCGGATTGGGGCATGACATTCACCGCCTGGCGCCGAATCGCGCGCTGATTCTCGGCGGAGTGCGGATCGACTTCGAGCGCGGGCTGCTGGGGCACAGTGATGCAGACATCCTGCTGCACGCGATCACCGATGCTCTGTTGGGAGCTGCCGGCCTGGGGGACATCGGCGACGCATTTCCCGACACCGATCCGGCCTACGCCGGGATCGACTCGGCCGTGCTGCTGGGGCGTGCGCTGGAGCGCGTTCGCGCCGACGGATGGCAGATCGTCAATCTCGACTGTACGATTTTCGCCCAACGTCCTAAACTGACGTCGCACAAACCGGCGATCCGGCAGAAACTGGCCGAGTTGCTGGCGATTCCCGTCGAGGCCGTCAACGTCAAAGCTAAAACGGGCGAACTGGTTGGCCCGATTGGTCGAGAAGAAGCCATGGCGGCCGACGCCGTGGTGCTCATCGAAAAACAGTGAGGTCGAAGAGTCAAAGCGGTCGACAGGGTTGAAAAGTGCGATTTCGGAGCCTCGTAACTCTTCGACCCCTTTGACTTTTCGACCTATTCGACCTGTCCAATTTCCACCTCCGCATTCCGAACTCACTTCCATGCCCCTTCGCGTCTACAATACGTTGACACGCCAAAAAGAAGAGTTCCAGACGGTGGTCCCCGGCAAGGTCGGGATGTATTTGTGCGGGCCGACGGTCTACAAGCCGGCCCACATCGGACACATGGTCGGGCCGGTGATCTTCGATTCGGTGAAACGCTATCTCGTCTATCTGGGTTACGACGTCAAATACGTGATCAACATCACCGACGTCGATGACAAGCTGATCGTGCGAGCTGCCGAACGGCAGACCACGGTCGAAAAACTGGCCCGCGAAATGACGCAGGATTATTTCGACAACCTGAAAACGATGGGAGTCGACTCGGTCGACCTGTTTCCCTACGCCACCGAGCATATCCCGGAAATGCTCGACATCATCCGCCGCCTGATCGACAAAGGCTACGCCTACCCGCTCGAAGGCGACGTCTATTTCGACGTCGCCAAAGATGAAGACTACGGTGCGCTCAGCCACCGCAGCATCACCGAGGTGATCGCCGGCACGCGCGTCGAAGCCAACGACCGCAAGCGGCATCCGGCTGACTTTGCCTTGTGGAAATCGTCGAAGCCGGGCGAACCGGCGTGGGACAGCCCGTGGGGAAAAGGCCGCCCGGGCTGGCATATCGAATGCTCGGCCATGAGCATGAAATATCTGGGCGAAACACTCGACATCCACGGCGGCGGGCTCGATCTGATGTTCCCCCACCACGAGAACGAACTGGCGCAATCCGAAAGCTGCACCGGGAAAAAGTTCTCTCGTTATTGGCTGCACAATGGGCTCATGCAGTCGGGCAAGTCGGCCGGCAAAGTTGGCGGAGCGCACGACCGCCACGGCGACGCCGGCCTCGACAAGGCCGCCCAGGAAGCGGGCAAGCTGGCCGGTTCCAAAGGTGCCGCCTCGGTCAAAGAGCTTTTCGCGAAGCATGAGCCCGAGACGGTGCGGTTCTTCGTCCTGGCCACGCATTACCGCAGCCCGATCGACTTCAGCGACGAGAACATCACGGAAAAAGGCAAATCGCTGGAGGGGTTTTATCGACTGTTCGAAATGTTCCAGCGGATCAGCGGCCAGGACTTCTACCATCTCGCCGTGCCCACGCAGCGAACCAGGACCACTCCCCTGCCTGCCGAACCGGCCCCTTTGACCACCGAACTGACACGTCTGCGGGACCGTTTCTACGACGCCCTGGACGACGATTTCAACACGGGGGCCGCAGCCAGCATATTGTTCGACATGCGCACGGTCATCAATGGATTCATTCAGGAACAGAAGCTGGAAACGACCGGCAAGGCGAACGCCGCACTGGTGGCTGCCTTGACGGCGGCCGTCACGCTGCTCAAGGAACTGGCCAACCTGCTGGGAGTGTTTTCGAAGCCGCTGCCGAAAAAATCGGGCGGGGGCGACGACGAGTTCGTTTCCGGAGTGATGGGGCTCGTGCTGGAGCTACGTGCCGAGGCCCGTACGACGAAGAACTGGCCGATGAGCGACAAGATTCGCGATCGGCTGAAAGCGCTGAAAGTCATCGTCGAAGACCGCCCCGACGGGGTCACGTGGCGCCGCGAAAATTGAAAATTGAAAATTGCCAACTGCAACTGGACGCCGCGAAGACGCGCTACTTGGGGATCGACCCCGGGCTCAATCGCACGGGATACGCCGTGTTTGAACGCGGCAGCAGCGGGCCGGTATTACGCGAAGGCGGAGTGATCCGTTCGACGCAAAAGCTGACGCTGTCGGAACGGGTTCATGAGATCGGCCAGGGAGTTCGCGAACTCATCGAACAGTACGAGCCCGCGGTGATGGCCATCGAGCAGGTCTTCTCGACGGGGCAATATCCCAAAACAGCGCTCCTCATGGCGCATGCCCGCGGGGCGATCCTGTTCGCGGCGGCGGAACGACACTTGCGAGTCGTGCACTACTCGCCGCGGCAAATCAAAAAACTGCTGACCGGTTCTGGAAAAGCCAGTAAAGACCAGGTGCAGCGGGCCATTCAGAATGAACTGCACTTGAAAGACGTGCTGGAGCCCAACGACGTCGCCGATGCGGCGGCGGTGGCGCTGTGTCATTATTATTCGTCGCGGGTGACGGTGTGAACGAAGTTTTGCAGTGGGAAACCTGACCGAAGGCGATGGATTTGGGTGACGTGAAGAGGCCAGTCCGCCGAATGAGGAACTGAGCTGGCGGGGGGCCAACGGGGCAGGCGTATCTTCAAGACGGGAGTCGACGGTAGCTATGATAACCCGCATCACGGGGCGATTAGTGCGGCTCGACAGCGACGCGGCCGTCATTGGGGCGGGCGCCTTCGAATATGAAGTCTTCATTCCCGAATTCGTCCGCCGACAATTGCAGGGAGCGATCGGACAGGACGTCTCGCTGCGGACGATCGAATACCTCGAAGGCAACCCGGCTCGCGGAAATCTGATCCCGCGGATGATCGGCTTCATGAGCGACGTCGAGCGCGAGTTTTTCGACGCCATCTGTTCGGTCGACGGCGTGGGCGTCAAGAAAGCGCTGCGGGCCATGGTTCGGCCGGTGCGCGACGTGGCCGTCGCCATCGAAGAACAGGACATCAAACAGCTCAGTGCGCTTCCCGGGATCGGCGCGGCGATCGCCGAGCGGATCGTCGCCAAACTCCGGCGGAAGATGGCCAAGTTCGCGCTTCTCATTCAAAGCGAGCTGCCGCCCGAGCAGGCGGCTGAACGGGGCGTATTCAACGACGCCTACGAAGCGCTCGTGGCCCTCGGACATTCGTCGCCCGAGGCGCGCGAGAAGATCGAACGCATCGCCTCGAGCGGCCGGAAATTCAAGTCGGTCGAGGAGATCCTCGACGAAATCTATCGCACGCAAGTGAAGTAGTCATCTCGCGGTCCGCCGCCACCGAGCGAATTCGCTCCCCCGGTTCGCGTGATCGGTCGAGCGACCGGCGCCATTCGCGAGTGGCGGCAATCCGGGAGACGATGATTGTTATGAGCACGGTGAAACGGCTTTCTGATTGACATTTGAATCTTGGTCTGACACACTCATAAAGTCCGCATATCTCCAGCTTATCGTCGAGGATTCCGGTTATGGCCAGGCGCTTGGGCATATTTTCGTTGGGTGTCGTGCTGATCGGTTTCTGGGGTTGCGGCGGCGACGATTCCTCGAAAACCGCGAATACTGCCGCCGGGGGAAACGGCGCTGCGCCGGCTGCCGCTCCTGCTGGCGGAGCACCGGCGGGAATGCCCATGCCAGGTGGAATGCCGGGCGGAATGCCGACACCCGGCGGCCCGGCTGGTGCTGGAACGGCGGCCGCGCCGGTAGCCGAGGCGAAACCCTCGGCCCCGTCGACCAGCGTGTTGTCGCTGATTCCCGAGGACCTCGAAATTGCCGCGGGCGGGAACCTGACTGCCATTTCCGACAAATCGAACCCGTTCAGCGAGCAATTGCTGAATCAATTTCGCCCCGTGATGAACATGCTCGACGGCGTGGGGATTAAAACGTCGCAAATCGAACAATTCTGGTGTGGCTCGACACGGTCCAAAGGGGACGTGGTCATCTGCGTGCAAGCCAAGTCTGAATTGAACGCCGGCGCCATCACCAAAGCGCTGGGGTCGACTGGAAAAACCGACAAAGTGGGCAGCGCCAGCCTGTACCCTGTGACGAGAAATCCGGATTTCAACAACGCTGTCGCATTTGTGAATAGCAAGACCATGATAATCGGCCGCCATGATACGGTCGTGTCTGCGCTGAAAAACCCAAAGTCAGGTTCGGTTCGCGCCGGCATCGACGCGCTGTCGCAGCCGAATGCCATGTTCTGGATTTCCAGCGTCAATGACGATGCCGTCAAAAAACTTCACATCAGGGGATTCGAAGGTTTGAACTGGTTCATGACGGGTGCCCCAAAGCCCCGCGGCATGGCAATCAGCCTGACCAACGATGGCGGCGCGAGTGGCGGCGGCGGTGGTGGTGGTGGTCGCCGGGGAGGCCGGGGCGGGATGCCCGACGGTGGTATGCCGCCTGGGGGAGGCATGCCGGGCGGAGGAATGCCTGGACCTGGAGGAATGCCGGGGGGCATGCCTGGCCAGGGGGGCGAAGGTCAAGGAGGGGGTTCGCCTAACCGGCCGATCGAGGTTCGCGTTGCCTGGAATTTCGCTTCTGAGGCCGCCTCTGGGCTGATGGAGCAGTTGCTCAAGACATTCATCGCGGCCATCAACCAGGCTGCGAATGCCGCTTCGACGGATGATAATGAGTCCGGCGAGGGGGGAACTGCAGGGGGGCCCGGAGGTGGTCATGGGGCTGGGGCGCCGCCTCGAGGCGGGATGCCTCCGCGCGGCGGAATGCCGCGTGGGGGGAGGCCTGGCGGGGGTGGTCGGCGCGGTGCTCGAGGCTTCGAAGGATGGCCATTCGAAATCTTCCAGCAGCAGGGTGGAGCAGGCCCTAACGGCGGGCACGGCGGCGCGCCGGGCGGAATGCCCACACCCCCGAATGGCCCGGGCGGTCGCGGTCCGGGGGGGCCTGGACAGGGGCCGTCAGCCGACGATCCGAACGTCACCTTTTATCGGATCGAACGTGAGAATGAGAACCTCAAACTGATTTACCACGTGCCCAAGGATGATGGCAAAACCATCGCCAAACTGATCGGCCGGGCCATGGCCGCCAGCGGCATGTCGGCCATTGACGACGGCCTGTTCCAGGGGTCATTGCCGGCTCTCAATAAGGGGATTCAAAGTTGGCAGACCGCCGGCTCCGACCAGCTTCGCGGCGCAAAAATCATCGACGACAAAAAGCAGATCGTGTTCGCGTACAGTTGGATGACCGAGCTGCTGCCGTACGTGGGCTATGACAACCTCTACCGAAAGTTCGATTTTTCGCAGACCTGGGCCACGGTTTACAACATCCCCTATGCGGCCACGGTCGTTCCGGCGTTTCTGAACCCGGCGGATCCCCGTGCGACATGGGATGGTTTAGGGCCGACTTTGGCGTCGACGCACTTTGCCGGCATGTCGGGCATCGAAAATGGGCGTAACGTCATTGCGGCGATGCTGCCACGGACCGACCCGCGGGCCGGAATTTTCGGTTACGACAAAGTCGCCAGGCTCAGCGAGATTTCGGACGGCGCCGGGCAAACGATCATGATCATCGGCACTGGGGAAGTCGTTGCCGGCTGGGTCTCGGGAGGCGGCTCCACGATTCGCGGCGCGCGGCAACCTTATTTCGATAAATTCAGCGGTTTTGGTTCGCGCGGATTACAGTCGCCGGGGGCCTATGTGATGTTTGCCGACGGTTCGGCGCGGGTCGTCTCCGCCAATGTCGACCAGGAAGTTTTCAAAGCGATGTGCACCATGCACGGGGCCGAGCAAGTCGACATGGGCAAGCTCGTCGGCCAGGGTGGCAATTAATTTTCAAGGAAACAATTCATGTGGAATCGATTCCGACTTTGTCTCGTTTTGGCGATTTTGCTCGCAAGTCTGGCAGCCGACTCGCGTGCCGACTCGCAGCCGCAATCCGGATTTATCATTTATAATCTGGGAGAACTGGGCGGCGCCATCTCTCAGATCGCGGCGGGCGGCCGGGCTCTTGACAAGAAAGCACACGATAATCGAATCGTGCTTCCGGGGATGGTCACGCCTCAACCCGGCAACATCCCGAAATACAGCTACAAGCACGCGAACGGCAGTTCGGTGCACTTTACGATGAAAGAAGTCGAATTCAAGAAAGCTCGTACGTCCAAGGAAGAGTTCAACAAACGACTCTCGGCGGCTGGAAAAGATCCCGACGCCATCATGCAGGCGGGGATCTGGGGACTCAAAAAAGCCCTCTTGAAAGAATTCTATCGATCTGTCGCCAAGGCCCTGGAAATCAATCCCCAGCACGAAGCCGCGCTCCTTGTCACCGAAGTCAAAAAGAAGCTGGACGATCCGCTTCCAGAGAATCCGCAGGCCGAAGAGGCATTCAGGAAGTTGTTTAAGCGCAGCACGACGATGCGAATCGAGAAGAGCAACCACTTCATGCTCATGACCGATACTCCGAAGAAGCCTGAAAATGAGAGGAAGAAAAAGAACCGCGCGAGAGAACGCCTCGATCTGCTGGAAAAGGTGTACGAAAGCTTCATCCTGCTGTTCCATGCGCAGGACGTGCAGCTTGACATTCCCTCGGATCGGATGATGGTCGTGCTGTTCAATGACTACGACGACTTCAAGGATTATTCCACGGGGCTCAGTCCGGCCCTGGCGAGCGCCTCGGGCTTCTGGGATCCGATCAGCAATGTCAGTTACTTTTTCGACTATGGGTCCAGCGATCGGTTCGAGTTGCTCAAGACGTTGATGACTGAGTTGAAGAAGCAAGAAGCGGGCGCGATCAAATCTCGCA
>DASYAR010000656.1:0-3689 GCA_036501235.1 Planctomycetaceae bacterium | reverse complement strand
TTTGGCCGGTTTGTCACTCATCGCACTCTCCAAACAAGTGTGAAAACGGTATTACCATCCCGCTTCAAGTTAGCCCATCAATGATAGATATAATCCGAATCACACGGATCCAGCCCGGGTGCGCCGCCACAGAATGAGAATGTTGGACCACGAGCGACGGTACCATCTCCGGCAATTCCAACCCGCTCGCGCATCACCTTCTCCCACTCCGGAAGCCGCTCTGGCGTGATAACTTCGTAGGAAGTCGGCTGGAAATGAAAAATGATAGGTAACTTCTCGAATGTTTTACGCTCAGATGTCTGCTTGGCCGGCTTGTCGCTCATCGCACCCTCCCACAAGTTTAGGTTATTGGCAACTTTACAATGCGCGGAAGCCAAAACCGCGCACGACTCGCGAAATCAGCGGTCTACGCGCGTCGATCAACACGCAGCAAGCACCGACGCAAAGTTGGCCCGTAAACGAAGGGAAAATTATGCCAGACAACGATTAATTTACCGACTCTTCGGAAATACGCAAGATAAAACCAGCGATCGGATCCGCATTTTCTCTCTTGCGTTCTGAAGAAGGACGAAAACAGTGACGAAGACGTGAAGACGAAAACGGGGACAGTTTGAACTGCCGGCTCGATGGCACAACTCTCGTCCCCACAATAAGAAAGCACTTCGACTTGGTGACCGGAGGACTCGTTTCTGAAAACAGTCGGGACAACAAGACACCGTTAGAACTTTTTCTGACTGGCATCCGGGGTTGGGGAGGCGGCCTGCGCCATAGCATGAATTACGGAAAGCATTTCCTGAAATGAGGTTGCATCTACGAGATGCAGGAATCCATTCCGGCCCCCTGCGTCCCGTTCGACGCTTCGGTCGATGTGACGAATGCGCCGCGCCTGAGATCCTCGCCGTCAATTGACGGGACCGCGCGGCTTGTTGCTGGCAGGCGCAATCCATAGCACGCGGAAGCCGGCGGAAATGGCCTTCGTCGTCGGGACGTACCAAACCCGGGACGCCGAGTGACAATTCAATGCCGATCCACCGTTGGCGATCAGGGGAACTTCCCAATCCCAACTGCCCCCTGCAGCCACACGCAAGCCGCCTGTGCTCGCAGGGCGAGGTCTCTCTTCTTTGCTCGGATCGCTAGTGTAGGCGCCATCGCACCACTCCCAGACGTTGCCGTGCATGTCGAATAATCCGAACGGATTGGGTTTCTTGAGTGCCACTTCGTGGGCGTAATTCTCACCAATCTTCTTGGAATTGTCCCGGTACCACGCGAACTGGCCAAGTTGAGACTGGTCGTCTCCAAAGCTGAAATGTGTTGTCGTCCCCGCGCGGCAGGCATACTCCCATTCCGCCTCCGTTGGCAATCGATAAGTCCCACTGTGTTCCTTTGCCGTCAATTGTTCGCAGAAGGCTTTGGCAGCATTCCAGCTGATAAACGTCGCCGGTCGATTTTGTCCCGTCCGTTCAATTTCGTTCCAGGGGGCCGTTCCCATTACGGCTGACCACTGCGCTTGTGTGACCTCCGTCTTCCCCAGATAGAACGCGTCCACCAATGTGACCTCGACCTCATTCAACAGCCGGTTCTTTCCCGGGGGGATCAATATCAATTGCATCCCGATCGAATTCTTCACCGTTTCATCGACCGAAAGGTGCTTGGCCCAGGACTGTTGCAGTTTCCGAGCCGTCGCGGCATCGAACGGCACAATGCCTGTCGGCAGCGCGGGCGCGGTTTCAACCTGTTCATTTTCGCTCCGAGCGATGTGGTCACGATGACCACCGCTTTCCGAATCGGTTGTCGCAAGGCAACCGAAAGCAGCCAATGTGAATGAGGTGGCGCAGAGCGCCGCGACGCCGATTCGCGGAAGAAGATTTTGAACGGATTTCACGCCACTACCTCCTGCTCGTCGACAAATGCATCACGCGGCGCCCAAAGGGCAATCGCTGATTCCCATATCATACCCGGCACTCAACTGAATGTGAGGTATAACCGAAAGTTGTGGATGAAGGTTTGAGAAAGGCGGCGTATCCTGTGGTGGATTCGAAAGGTTCACCAGCACTGCCAACGAGGCAAAGGAGTACGCCACCATGCGAGAGTGTACGAACGAAGCGACGGCTGTTCAATGGCGGGGACGGGATGTGCTGACCGACGTCCTGCGGAAAGGCGCCCACAGGTTGCTGGCCGAGGCGGTGGAAGCCGAGGTGGCCGATTACCTCGAAGCCCGCCAGCACCTTGTGGACGACTCGGGAAAGCAGCAGGTGGTTCGGAACGGCCATCTTCCCCGGCGCACGATTGCGACCGGGATTGGCCCCGTGGCGGTGCAGATGCCACGAGTGCGTGACCGACGCGATCCCATGGACCGTGAACACTTTTCTTCGAACATCCTGCCGCCGTTCCTGCGGAAGACCCGCAGCGTCGAGGAGCTCGCAAGGGCGCCAGGGCGCGGTGCCACCCACAAATTTGAGCCCGGCCGCGATTAGGATTCTCACAAGACAATAAGAGCCAGGCAGTTATGCCGAACATCCGTCCATTCCCGTCGCACGAAAATGGGTGGCATCATCCCAATCGTGACGTCAGCTTTGCTCCGCGCTTTCAAGTCACCGACAATCAATTACACCTAGCGCGGCGAACCGGATCGAATCATCGTTTGCTGTAAGATAAACGATTTCACCGTTTCCGGCGTTTACACGGAAAACTCGGCCGACGCCAGATTCTATCCCCAACGAATTCCTGGGAGATTTCAAGGCGGAGTCTCGCGCTCGCCGGGCTGGCAGCAGTCTACGGGGTCGCGTGGTTCGATCGGGGAACTATCTTAACCCGATCTTTCCCCGGAGAACAACATGCACCTCGGCTCCCCGCTCCGCGTCAACGCCACGAAGATCCTCTCCCGCCGCGAACTGGCCGCCGTGTTGGCCGACTTGGCGGGGAAGGCGCCGCGATCTGCGAACACCCAGATCGACCGACGCTTCGCCGCGAATTCTTTGCGCCTTGGCAGCTTTGCGTGAGAACTATTTTTCGTTTCAGAAAAATGTCGACAGAAAGAGTTAGGAGTGAGAGCACTTCTATCCGTTAGTCGTTCTGCCGATCTTCTCTGCGGATCCCTGCGACCTCTGCGGTTCAAATCTTCGTCGTCACGTCGACTCCGGATTCGATTCCGGAATTCGTCCCCTGCGCGCGGGGCTCAGGGGCGACCGGGCTGGCGATCCCAGTAGGTCTGAAACATCTTCCGGTCGCCGCGCCAGATATTCGACTGAACGGTATACGGCGCACGCCGCAGCGCGGAGCGTCGGTCGATCTGCGGCTCGCCGGAATACGATCGGTAGGAATACCCGGCCTCTGTTGAAGTGGGAACCCGAGACGGCATTCGTCCCCCCGCCGAGGCCTCCACAGCGACCCAGGACAGCAGGAAGAGGACGCCGACCGCAATCAGCACGATTCGAGACATGGTGCACCTCGTCAGAATTTGCTGCCCCCATTAACACTACGGCCGGCAGGCAATACCGTCAATAGGGCCGCCCGGCGTCTGGCGAGCGCACGATTCACGAGCGCCACGTTAAAGGCCAAACCGCGAGCAATTGCTTCCGGCGATCGCTCCACCTTCGCCCCGTTGAATCCCGCAGCCTACTTGCCGGAAATGAGGGTTCCCATCGTGGATTTTCCCGGTGGAATCAGCACCAGTTCCATCCCGATCGAGT
>DASYAR010000655.1:0-12742 GCA_036501235.1 Planctomycetaceae bacterium | reverse complement strand
CGAGTTGCAGACCAATGAACTGGGGAAATTCGCCGAGAAGGCGGCCATCTACATTGATCGGCACGGCAACCGACTGATGATCGGCATCTGTGTCGTGGCGCTGGCGCTGTCGGGCGGCATTTTCTGGTGGCGGACCCAACGCGGCAATCAGATGGCCGCCTGGACCGATCTGTCGACGGCCATCAACAACGGTAAGCCGGAGATTTTTCAAAGTGTCTGGGACGACCATAAAGGGACGGTTCCCGGGCTGTGGGCCAAAGTTCACGAGGGAGATGCCTGGCTGGGCCAGGGGGTCGAGGCGGCCTTCCGCAATGTCGAGAAGAGCGCCGAGGACTTTAAGAAAGCCCGTGCTGCGTTCGAGGTTGTGGCAGGCGAACGGCGTGCGCCGCAGGAGATCCGCGAACGAGCGCTCATCGGATTGGCTCGTACCCTGGAATCGATGTCGGACGGCAGCGAAGATGACGCGATCAAAGCCTATGAGACATTCGTGAAAGAATTTCCAAAATCCGAGTATCAGGCCGACGCACAGTCGCGGATCGGAATTTTAAAAAGCGGGCGTGGCCAGGAGTTCTATGCGTGGTTCTCGAAATATCCGCGTCCCAAAATCGCCGAGAAGCTGCCGCGCGATCAGCCTGGCGATGATTCCGATGAAGAATCCAGCCTCCGGGATGACATGGAGTCGGCCCTGAAGGGGGCGTCCAAGAAGAAATCCGCGGATGACGCCGAGGATTTGACCCTGCCCGAGGATCGGGAAGGAAACAAGAAGACGGGACAAGCGCCGGAAACGAAAGGCAATACGAAGACACCGGCCAAGCCGGCTTCGGACGACGATAGCGATCCGAAACCCACGCCGCCGGCCGAGCCGCAAACGCAACCGGAATAACTGTCGATTGCCGTCGGCCCGTTTCCTGAGTGGCAATTCAATCGCGAGAGAACCACTTGGCGGCAGGACGCCAGCAGCGGACGTTATTGAGTCGGCGCGTCGGCGGGCGGGACCGGGTTGGGAGACAGGGCCATTCCCAGGTGCTTGGAGAGCTTCTCCAACAGCGCAGTTGCGCTGATCGGCTTGGGGAGGAAATCATTCATTCCGGCATCGAGGCAATTGGCGATCGTGCCCCGTGTGCGATCTGAGCTGAAGAAGATGACCGGTCGCGAGAACTGTCTCTGCCGCAGTTCGCGCACGATGTCGGGCCCCGTTTCCTGTCCGAGATTGACATCGCAGAGGACGGCTGCCGCGCGCGGGGCGAAGTCGATCGCGCGGGCGCGATCATTGCACGAAAGAACCTCCAATCCGACGGAGTTGACGATCCCGGTGATCATTTCGAGCACGGATTGCTCGTCTTCGATCACGAGGATTTCTCCGCGCGACGTGGGCTCGGGTGCGGTCTCTTGATCTGCGTCGGTGTCCGCGGTCTGCAGCTTTTCGAGCAGCGTCTCGAGCGCCTTCTCGTCCGGCGCGGGGACCGAAAAGAGCTGACTCGACTCCAGCGTTTTCGCAACGCCTTCGGCCAGGCAGTCTTTACAACGAGCGATCTGTTCGGCTCCATACGTGTTCAGCAGCCGGTTCAATCGCTGATACCGCTGCGGGTAGAATCTGGCCGACATGTTGGCGACCGTTTCGCCGATCCGCATCACGTGTACGAATTTTTCTTCTGTTTTGGTGCTGTCGGCGGGCGTTTCGCGCTCGTGGTGGTTGGCGACGATCGTAATCAGCGACTGCGGGAGGTCCCATTTCAGCATCAGTGCCGCGGAGACGTCGGCATGCGTGATTTCGAAATCCTGCTTCTCGGTGATTTCCAGTTCGAGCTGTCCGATCTCCTGATTCCGCTGCACCAATTGCTGATACCGCGCACCGAGCCCATGCGCCATCACGAGGATTCCCAGGTCCTGCATCAGGCCGAGAATGTGCGCGGTTTCCGGGGAGACCCCTTCCAGGTTGCGGGCGAACGCGGCGGCCGTGCAGGCGATCAGCACGCTCCGCTGATAATACCATTTGCGCAACGGATCGGGCAGCACTTTCATCAATCCCGCCTGCGAGCGGATCACGCTGGCCGACACCACCAGCGAGACGGTCTTGCGAATTCCGAGGAACTGCACCGCATCCGAGGCCTTGGTGACTTTGTTGCGGAGTCCGAAGGCGGTGCTGTTCGTGATCTTCAGAAGTTCCGCCGTCAGCTTAGGATCGCACGCAATGTCTTTGGCCAATTCGGGAATCGACGCTTTCTCGTTATCGAGATAGGTGCAAATCTTAACGAGCATTTGCGGCAGCGGTTGAATCACGTCCGACTGCAGCACCAGCTTGCGCGCCTTGGGCGGAATCACCGCGATATTGTGGCTGCGCGCATTGAGCGTTTCGGTGATCGCCGTCCGCAAGTCGTCCAGCGTGGCGTCCGCCAGCATCAATTTTTCAACGCCCAGGGCCCCGGCCCGCATCTCCATCTCGGTTTTCTTTTTCCCGAGCAAAATCGTGGGAGGGCGCAGCAGATCGCCGTTCAGCCGTTCCAGGATCTCCAATCCACTCAAGAATCCCGGCAATTCATTGTCGATCGCCACCAGATCGATGCGCTGAAAGTTGAGGATCTTGTGAAAGTCCTCAGCCGTCTGGCTGATCAGCGGTTCGAAGCCGGCTTGCGTCAGGTCCGCGGCCAATCGACTTGCGCGTTCCGCGTCCGCCAAAAAGATCGAGACGATCCGTTTGTTGCTCATGACTGGCCCATCGCATTCCCTATCATTTTCGTTCAACGCCCTCGGAGAGACCTCCCGCATTCCGGAGCCGATTCATCAGTACGAAGCGTTACCGACGAACAGGCAATTGCGGGGAGTTTGTTCATTTATCGACATTCGTTGCTGGTGGAGAGCCGTGTTATCGCGCCGGTCATCGGGTCGAGCCAAAAAATGTGGCCGCCGAAGTCGAGTTTGACGGTAAATGCCCGTTGTATAAGCGCGGGGCGCCAGCACTCGGCTCGGCGCGGTCGGTGACACCGGCATTGACGGAACGCGCCGCACCGCCGTTAGAGCCCCTTCAGCCGGATCGATTCGTCGAAAATCCGCGAAAACTCAAGCGGATCAGCAAGCTCATGGCGCGGAATCGATTTCGGATTTCCGATGGTATCGATAGAGATTGATCCATTGTCGGACGTGTGTGCGCCAGGGATGGAGAACTGTATTCGAAAACGATAATAGTTACCGAGATTCCCTTCCGGCCAGACTGAAGGGCCAGCCGTATGCCGCTCGTTGCCGATCCGCCGAATACTCAGACGTCGTATATTCCCGTCTCGATCGCAACGCTGCGCCCGGATCAATCGATTGGAATCGCCTTGTATCTGCGGGAATCGGGGGGCGGCTCCCATGCCCTGTACCGGGACAAAGACATCCCGCTGAACGACAGCGACCTCGACGGTCTCCAGGCTCGCGGCTTGACCACTCTCTACGCCCGGAGCGATGAATTCGAGAATTACCAGCGCTACCTTCGCGGCAGCCTGGATTCGGTTCTGGCGGATGAATCGGTTCCGGTCGTCAACCGCTTTTCGCACCTGAATGAAGTCGTCCGCGACATCCTTTCCGAGTCGTTCCGGCGCAACGACACCGCGGAAACCGTCGCCACCTGTCACGACATCGCCCATAAAACAATCGACTTGATCTGCCGCAAGGACGCCGTGGCCTCGGAACTATTGGGCGTGCTGTACCATGATTACCATACGTTCACCCATTCGGCGAATGTTTCCTATTATTGCACCTTTTTGTCAAAATCGCTGGGGATCTCCAGCCCTGCCGAACTGCACGGCATCGCCGTGGGCGGAATGCTGCACGATCTGGGCAAGCTCGCAATCCCGGACACGATTCTGACCAAGCCGGGTGCTCTGTCGCCGGAGGACCGCGCTCTGGTGAAGGAGCACCCCCGCACGGGTTTCCTCAAGCTGAGCCACCGCCACGACCTGTCGTACGGCCAGTTGATGATGGTCTACCAACATCATGAACGATTGGACGGTAAGGGTTATCCCGTCGGTCATGTCGGCGCCGAGTTGCATGATTGGGCCAGGATCTGCGCCGTCGTCGACGTTTATGAAGCCCTGACCAGCAACCGACCGTACCGCCGCGCTCTCGGACAGAGCGAGGCATTCGCCATTATGGACCGCGACGCCGGCCTCGCCCTCGACAAGGACCTGTATGCATGTTGGACACAGGCTATCTCCACGATTTGAACCAGGTGCTGGCTTCCCTGGAAGACCGGATCGAGCTGACCCCCGTGGAACGGCTCACGTATTTCCGCGCCGATTCCGGCGTCATGCCGACATTCCCGGACGAACATCGCAGCTTTGCCCGCCGCCAATTGAGGATGCGCGCGGCCATGGACCTGCGGCAGACACTGCCGGCCATCGAGCGTGAGCGGGCTTTCCATTGTGTTTACCTGCGCGACATTTCCCGCACGGGCATCGGATTTCTGCATGCCGACGAACTATTTCCCGGGGAAGAGTGCACGTTGTGGCTGCCGCAGAAGGAATTGCACGTCGCCGTCGTTCACTGCCGCCGCAAAGCGGCACGCTGCTATATCGTCGGTGCGCGATTTTGCCGGCAGTAAAACGGGGCCAGTCTCGCCATCGAGTTCGCACGGCCGCGTCCGAGGGGACAACGACGGGCCGATCCGGATATCGAATCTGCCTTGCGGGCTTAATAGGCTCGGCGCTGCCGCGATGAAGGAATGTCGAGAGACTTGCGATATTTCGTGATCGTCCGGCGCGCCAGGGTGTAACCTTGCTTGGCCAGCTCACTGACGAGAGCGTCGTCACTCAACGGATCGTTCTTGTCTTCTTTGTCGACAATTTCCTTGAGCTTGATACGGATGATGTCCCAGGCGACTTCATCGCCGTCGGAGGTCGTCGTTCCACCGCCAAAAAACCGTTTCAAGGCAAAAATGCCGCGCGGCGTCTGCACGTATTTGTCGTCGACGGCCCGCGACACGGTGGTCACGTGCACGCCGACGACGTCGGCGATCTGCTGCATCTTGAGGGGCACGATGAATTCTGGGCCCTTGTCGAGGAAGGCGGTCTGGTGGTCGACGATCGCCTGGGCCACGCGCTTCAGCGTATTATACCTTTGCTCGATCGATTCGATCAGCCACCGCGCCGATTCGATTTTCCGCTTGATATATTCTTTCGTCTTCGGATCGGCTTCGCCGTTGGCCAGGATCTGCTGGTATTTGCGGCTGATATTGAGCCGCGGGGTGTATTCGTCCTCGAGCCGCACGACGTATTTGCCGCTGGGATCCAGTTCGATGGCGATGTCGGGTATGACGTTAGGAGCCGGGGCGGCTTCGAAATCGCGGCCCGGCCAGGGATTCAGGTGCTGCAGCTCTTCGCGTGCCTCCTTAATCACGTCGAGCGAGTAACCCGTCTTGCGCTCGATCACCGGCAACCGGTTTTCGGCCAGGTCTTCGAGGTGCGAAGTGATCAGCGTAATCAGAACGTCGCGCATCGGCGTGTGCGGCCCGACCTGCAGCAGGAAGCATTCTTTGAGATCGCGAGCGCCCACGCCAGGGGGATCGAGCCGTTGAATCATTGACAGGGCCGCCTGGGCGTCGTCGGGGCTGATCGGCTTGGCGAAGTCCTCGACCATCTTTTCGAGCGTGCCCGGAACGCGGCCGTTGCCGTCCAGATTCTGGATCAGAAACTCGGCAAACTCGCGGACCTCCGGCGCACACGAGAAGAAGCGGAACTGTTCGAGCAGGTGGTCCTGAATCGACTGCGGACGGGAAACCAGGTTCGAAATGGCGTCGTGGGCCCGCTCGCCGTCTTCATCGGTGCGATTCGACGAGACGCGCGGAGAATACGTGTAGTCATCTTCGGACTGCCAATCGTCCGGCATATTGAGCAGTCGCTCGAAATCATCCTGATTGTTGTGCTCGGAATCGACGACCAGCTCTTTCTGCTCGAGCGGCTTTTCGGCAACCTCCGATTTCGCATCGCTCGGCGGACCGGAGGCATCGACCGATTCGACGACTTCGGGCTCGACCTCGGGCGCTTCGAGCATCGGGTTTTCGCTCAGTTCCTGGGCGATGCGTTCCTGCAACGCCATCAAAGGCAATTGCAGGATCTCCATCGACTGGATCATCCGGGGAGCCAGCTTCATTTGCTGGCTCATCTTCATCTGTTGGCTGAAACTCAATTGCATGGGAATCCAGTTCCTCAGAACGATTGCCGACCGCGCAGGGCGTCCGCGAGCATTTCGCGGTTAGCAAACTCTAGCACGCTCCCGGAGGGGATACCGCGGGCCAGACGTGTTATTTTAACCGCGTCTCCCGCCAGAATATTGGAAATGAACAGCGCCGTGCCGTCTCCTTCCACCGTCGGATTCGTCGCCATGACCACTTCGCGAATTCCCGCACGGCGGATGCGGCGCTGCAGAGCGTCGATCGTAAGTTGTTCCGGCCCAATGCCTTCCAGCGGAGAAATGCGACCCTGCAGCACGTGGTACACGCCTTGAAAGGCACCGGATGCTTCCAGCGAAATCAGGTCCCGCGGTTGCTCGACTACGCACACGACCTGCTGATCGCGCCGCGAATCGGAACAGATATGACAAATCTCTCCTTCCGTCAGGTTGTAGCAGATGGAACAGGGACGCACGGTTGTTTTCACGGTACGAATGGCTTCAGCCAACCCCAGCGCCTTCTCGGACGGGCACATCAGCACGAAATGGGCCAGGCGCTCGGCAGACTTGCGGCCGATACCAGGCAGCATCTCGAATTCGTCGATCAATCGGCTCATCGCCGGTCCGTAAGGGTTCAAAATCGCATCCTTTAAGGCTCGGCGGCATTTCCCGGGCCGAGCTGCGACAAAGCGTCGTTAATCCCCGGCATGTCGAGACCGCCAGCCAGCTTTCCCATTTGGTCGGCCGTCGCCTGTTTCACTTTATCAATCGCCTGATTCACTGCCGCGACGACCAAATCTTCGAGCATTTCACGGTCGCCGGCTGCGAACAGCGACGGTTCGATGCGGCAGTCGAGCACCTGCTGCTGGCCGTTCATTTCGATCGTTACCATTCCCCCGCCAGCCGTCCCCTCGATTTTCAACCGCCGTAGCGTGTCCTGCACGTCTTTCATGCGGCCCTGAATCTCCTGGGCGTTTTTCATCAGCGAGGCGAGCTGTCCTAATCCTTTGAACATGGCATTTATTCCTGATTCCTGGCAGGGCCGATTCCGCTTTCGGTTTTTATCACGGTGGCCCCAAACACGGCCATCGCTCGCTGGACCAGCGGGTCGCTCGCCGGTTCCGGTATCTTAGCAGAGGAAGTCGACAGTTGTTCTACGGGCTTTTTTGTGGGGGTTTCGCGTGCAGTCGGGGCTGAATCGTCCACTGCCAGCGTCACTCGAATGGGCCGTCCCACCACTAACTCCAGCGCCTTTTCCACCCTCCCCAAATGCTCGGGTGACCGTTCCAAATACTGCTTGCTTAGATGATAACCCTTGGGAAACGTCAAGACCAGTGTGTTTGGCCCGGAAATTGCAGTGCGAGACACATTCTTGGCGTTTGTTTTTGTCATATCTGAAAGCAATGTCAGGACTTGAGTCCATATCTCATGTTCGCGACCTGGTTCAAAGGGAATCTCTGCGACAGACGCGACACTAAGGGGATCGAGATGCGATGCCGGGTCGACGGAGGCGAGTTGGCCTCGATTTGGACGGCCCAAATCCAACAGGGCCGGTCCCGAAGAGCCGTTCGAACTATCAGGTGTCGCCGAACTATCGGCCGGTCGAGGGGGGGAATCCGGCGAAGTCGCGCTCGGTAGCTCATGGCCAGTCGCCCGCGAGAGAGGCGCCCGGGACGAAAGAATACCCGTCGAGGGAGGCGAAGTCGCACGCGCGACCGAAGGGGCAGCGGGACCGGCCCCCCCCACCTGCCCCTGCCGCAGCCGGCCCACCAACTCGCGCAAGTCGTCAAGTTGATCCAGTGTTCCGATCCGCACCAGCGCCAGCTCGAACAGCACGCGGCTGAACGCGGCCCCCTTCATCCGGTATTTGGTCTCCGCCAGAATCTGCAATGCCGCCAAGACAGACTGCAGGCCGGTCGCTGCTGCCTGTTTGGCCAGGTGACATCGCTGCTCATCGGCTACCGACAGCAGCAGCGCCTCGGCAGCCCCGGAAGCGAGCACCATGAGATCGCGAAAATAGGCCAAAAGTTGGTCGGCCAATTCGCTGACTTGCACTCCGGATTGCATGGCCTCGTCAAACAGCACGAGGGCTCGCGCTGGCTGCCGGCCGACCAGTGCTTCGCCCAGTTCAATCAACCGCTCGTCCGGGGCGGTCCCCAGCAGGCGATGCACATCCGCCGGGCCGATCGCTTTCCCTCCGAACGCCAGCAATTGATCGAACAGCGACTGGCTGTCGCGCATCGAGCCTGCGGCTCGGCGGGCGACAAGCTGGATGGCTTGGGCATCGACCACGACTCCTTCCGCCTCGGCAATCTCTTTCAGTCGCTGGCCGATGGTCGCCGTGGCGATCGTCCCGAAGTCGAACCGCTGGCAGCGCGACAGGATGGTATCGGGAACTTTCTGCGGATCTGTCGTACAAAAAATGAATTTGACGTTGGGTGGAGGCTCCTCCAGTGTTTTCAGCAGTGCGTTGAACGCCGGCGGCGTCAACATGTGGACCTCGTCGATAATGTAGATCTTGTACCGGGTGCGCATCGGCTTGACGTTGACGTTCGCCCGGAGCGTGCGAATCTCGTCGATGCCGCGGTTCGACGCCCCGTCGATCTCGATCGAATCGACATCGCTGCCGTCGGAAATTCCGCGGCAGATTTCGCATTGATTGCAGGGATCGCCGTCGACGGCGTTCGGGCAATTCAGCGATTTGGCGAGGATCCGCGCCGTAGACGTCTTGCCGACGCCGCGGGCGCCGGTAAACAGGTATGCGTGTGCCACTCGTTGCGAGGCGATGGCATTCCGCAGGGCCTGGGCGATGTTTTCCTGCCCCACTACGTCGCTAAACGATTGCGGACGAAACCGTCGCGCCAGAACAGTGTATTCCATGAGAGTTCTCACCGGAGAATGCAAAACCGACATCATAGCGTGAGCCGCGCGGGCTACCCAGTAACTGAGTACTCAGTACTCAATGGCCGGCATATAATGCCAAAGACCGATTGATCCTGCCGAATCGACCGCTCTCACCGAGAATTCTCATGCCGCTGACTCCCTTTGTGCCCTTGGAAACCACTCGTGCCGATGAAGATCCGCTCGAATTGATGGACGAAATCGAGCAACTGAAGATCGAGAAAGACGCTGTGCTCCTGGCGCACTTCTACGTCGACGGCGAAATTCAGGACATTGCCGACTTCACCGGCGACAGTCTGAAGCTGGCGCGCGATGCGGTGCGCGTCACCAAGTCGACGATCGTCTTCGCCGGCGTGCATTTCATGGCCGAATCGGCGAAAATCCTGAACCCGGCAAAAAAAGTGCTCATTCCGGACCTCTTGGCCGGTTGCTCGCTTGCCGATAGCTGCCCGGCCGACAAGCTGGCTGCCTATCAGGCCGAGCTGCGCCATGCAGGACATGATTTCGAAACGGTTGCCTATATCAACACGACGGCGGCGGTCAAATCGCTCTGCGACTGGATCGTGACGAGCGGAAACGCCCGCGAAATTATCGAACGCGTGCCGGCCGATAAAGAGATTCTGTTCGTCCCCGACCAGCACCTGGGGCGATATCTGTCGGAGGTGACGGGGCGCCCCATGATCCTCTGGCCGGGGGCCTGCATGGTTCATGAGATTTTCAGCGTGCAGGACCTGCTGCGCGCCAAACGGAACAATCCCGGCAGCATCGTGCTGGCCCATCCGGAATGCCCGAAGTCCATCCTGGAAGTCAGCGACGTCATCGGCGGCACCGAGCGAATGCGAAAGTACGTCGCCTCAGTCGGCGAGCCGACGACGTTTCTCGTGGCGACGGAAGCCAATATGATCCATCCTCTGGCGAAGATCGCGCCGCACCACACCTACATTCCCGTGCCCGGCATCATGGCCTCCGACGGCAGCACGTGCGCCTGCAACCGCTGCCCGCACATGGCCCGCAACACGCTCCAGGCGGTGCGCGACTGCCTGAAGATCGGCCAGCCAGAAATTTCCTGGCAGCCATTCTTCGCCAAGGCCCAGGCTGTGCTTCAAAAAAGCCTGCTGGAATAGCGTCCCTCAGCAAACAATCAGCCGCGCCGTTCAGAGGGCTCGTCGACAAATAGAACTGGCCCGCGAGAGGAAAATACTGCTACGGAGTGAGCGGCGTCGGGGTTCCGGCCCCGATCTTTTCGTCAAAGCTCTGCTCCAAGGCCGACGGACGCGAATCGACATGCAGCGCCACTTGTGCTCCAGTCGCCAACCCAATCGCTTTGACCAACTGAACCTTAACCGCATTGAAATCCCCGCACAGCCCGATGGGGGAGAGGGATGTCGCCTGGAGCAGGGCCACGGGATTGTTATTCAAGTCGACAACCAGGGCTCCCGAGTCGCCGTCCTGTGCAAATGCTGCAGACGTTCCGGATGGGCTGACTTCGATCTGCTGCGTAAAGGCGACGGTGACGGATCCTGGAAATCCCGATTGATAAGTGGTAATCGTTTGGCCGTTCGCGGCTATTGTCTCGGTGCAGATCGACTTGATCTGAATGTTGTTGAAATTCGAGAGATCAACTTGAATGTTGTAAGTTGCATTGAGTCCCGTGACCGTCCCTGTGGTCAAATGCGTCGTACGGCCATACTTCTGCACGGCCAATCCCAGACTGGCTTGCACATAGCTATCTGTGGGAATCCCATAGCCACCGGTCGGAGTTGCCGAGTCGAGAGCTGCCGTCGACGTGACAACCATGGCGGCATCCACGGTGTTTGTGCTTCCGGCATTGGGCAAGACAGGATTACCGGTACATGGATCAGGATACTGTGCATAGAAGGGAACGATTGCCGACGACAAAGTGCCGAGAATGTTCGAAAACTTCGTGATCGGCAGCACGCACCCGACATCAGACCCGGCGGGCTGGAGTGCCTGCGTGCCGATCGGGAAGAAGGTGACGGTTTGATCCGAGGCGGTTTGGGTCGCGGTGTTGAAACTGGAAATGATCAATTGATTGCCGGCGAAGACGTGATTGCAACTGAGGGCGTAGACCACCTTATTCGAGTCGATCATGCGACAGCCGATCGTCCCCGTGCCACCCTGACAGGCGACGTTCACCTGGCCTTGCGTGTTGATGTATGTGCTGACCCCGATCGGAGAAGGCGTCGGCGGCGGCAAACGCGTCGTGATACCGGTTCCCTGTGCGAAGCGAATGGGCCCTGTCAGAACTTCCACCACGGAAACTCCTTCGATCTGCGTAGGAATCGCCGGACTATCTGCTCCTGTCGTGTAGACTCGAATGACGACATTGTTGTCGCTGTCTAAACCGGTCGCCATTCCGGCAATTCCCTTCTGGCGCAATAAGGTGGATTGATTGCGATTCTGCACGTCGATCACCTTCTTGACGAGAGGGTGATTCGCGTTGAGAGGCACCCCCTTAGTGGAGCGAGATTTGCTCGTTCCGGTCGTCCGTTTCGCAGAAGAAGTCGTATTCTTGGACGGAGGAGTCGCTTGATATTGCGCGGCTGGCGGAGTCGACGTCGTCGTGCTCTGGGTTGCGGAACCGGCCTGATTGCCCGTCCCGAGTCCAAAGCCCGTCCCGGACACCACCCCTCCGCTCCCTGTCGTGACAGGACCAGAGCTATCGTCGGCGGACGGCGAGGTGTCGCTGGACTTCTTTGAAGTGCGCTTCTCGACTTTTTTGTTTTTCTTGGCGGCTTTGTCGGTCGCCGAAGTGGAACTTTGAGCCTTATCTTTCGCCGCCAGGATCGGGACTTGGAACGCCACGGACGCGCCAAGAATCGCAATGGAGAAACCTGCGCACATCGTCTGCCAGCGAATTCCAAACATCGATAATCTCCCGAGACCGCCCGCGAAAGGATATCCAGACCAAGACCTGTAGCAACCGTTTATTTTACCTAGATTTCCAGACGAGGCAACTAAAATTTCGCGCAAATTCATGCCAGGCAGCACTTTCATCGTGTTCGCGATCGCCTCTGAGGGCTGCCCTGCGAGAGAATTACGATGCCGGCCCGCATGTCGGAGCGAAATGGCTACGGTGTCGTCGTGCCCTTGGGAACCTCACTGACCGTGGCAGTATCGGGCTTGCCATCGTCCTGAGGGTAAACGAGCACCCGGTCCTGACTGAGCAGAACCAGGTCGAGACGGCCGTCGCCGGTGACGTCGGCAATGACGGCCTCTCGCGGGTCGGAACCGGTTCGCTCTTCGCTCACGACCCCCTTGGCTTCGAACACCTTGAATTGCAAAGCGTGCCGCAAGCCCCCGGCTGGCGTAAAATTCACGATGTCGATCATTTGCGACTGCGTGTCGATGACGACGATGTCCATTTGACCGTCGGCGTTCAGGTCGCCGGCGACGACGTCGGTGAATTTGACCTTTTCGGCCTTCGATTCATAGGTTGCCAGGGTCTTGAGCCGCGGATCGCTGCGACCGGCATACAAGACGCCGAATTTCCCCAGGCCGAACAGCAAAAGATCGTCGCGACCGTCGCCGTTGAGGTCGGCGACATGCGCCGAACGATAGGGAAAAGCGCCGATTTCGACTTCCCGCCAGGGCCGAAACACCTGACCTTCTTTTCGCAAAACGCGAAGTTTTTTCACCCCTTGATCAACGAGCACGATTTCGCGACCCGGCTGTC
>DASYAR010000654.1:0-10491 GCA_036501235.1 Planctomycetaceae bacterium | reverse complement strand
GTCGACGCGGCACTCGACGAAGGCAATGTGAACCGCTATCTGGGAGTAATCAAAGAGTTCCAGCAATGGACGCAGTTCATCGTCGTCACGCACCATAAACGGACGATGGCCGGCGCCGACGTGCTGTACGGCGTCACGATGGAAGAAGCCGGCGTTTCCAAACGCATGTCGGTGCGGTTCGAAGACATTTCGGAAGACGGTCATTTCAAGGCGCCCCCGGCTGCGGCGCAATCTCCTCCTTCCGAAGCCACGAACGCCGCCTGAACTGCCCAGACTCACGTCACCGCCTCACACTCGCAGCGCGATGCTCGTCGTCGCGGCTGATCGGACTGCGCGCCATCGCGCGCTGTGAGGAATTTGTGAAGAAGCCCCACCGGCGTCTGGCTCTATGCCCGGCAAATCGCCGCAACTGATTGGCGCGCCAATCGTTACCAGCGGTTGGACGTGCCTTCTGTGAATCAACCGGCATAGCCGGATTTGACGGAACTCCCACGCTGCCACGGTTGTTCGTGCCAAAGAACCTAAAGTCAGCACCGCCCGCGGATCGAAAAAATACGGTAGACGGTTAGAGCTGGAATAAGACAAAGAATGCATTCACGCCGTGCGAACGGTGCATTCGACGATTGGCAGCTCAAGTCGTCTACAGTCGGAAGGGGGGCGTTAGCCATTACAAAAGACACACCACACGGTTTGTGCGGGATTGTCGCTTTGCAGGCATTCTCTCCCTCCCTCCGGCGCCGTTACGACGCCGAGTTCCCGGCCCCCTCTTCGCGGGCCGCGGTAGGAGGCATCGCCAACGGCGTTCAGAGACATGTTCGAACGTCGTTCGTTTACCCGCTCGATCCCCGCCAACGTATGGCGACAGACCGCTGAGGCGACAAAACCAACAGCCGTCTTTCGTAACCCGAGACTCGCTTCGATCCAAGACCACGGTGGTTCGCCAAGAGGACCACTAGGCATGGAATGCCGACCAACGTGGTCGAAGTGTTTCTCCAGAGGACCCGCAATCCTCTGCCCTGTTAGACAGAATAGTTTGGAGAGCCTGCCATGAAAACGATCTTTACTACTGGACAGGTAGCTAAGATCTGTAAAGTAGCCCCCCGCACGGTCAGCAAATGGTTTGACTCGGGTCGGCTGCGCGGATATCGAATTCCCGGTTCGCAAGACCGGCGAATTCCTCGCGAGCACCTCATCCGGTTCCTCAAGGAACACGGTATGCCGCTCGGTGAATTGGAAGACGAAGCCGTCGGCAAGATCCTGATCGTCGGCGCCGAGACCGGGATCCGCAACGGACTCAAAGACCAGATGGGCGCCGATACGTTCAAGCTCGACTTCGCGAACAGCGGGTTCGAAGCCGGCATCCAGGCCGAATCGCTTCATCCCGACTGCGTCGTGATCGACTTCATGATGGGCCGCAACGAAGCGGTCATGATCGCCCAGAACCTTCGCAAGAACGCCGAATACACCGAGACGGTGCTCGTCGGCCTCTTGAGCGACGAGGATAACTCCAGCGGTTTCGACCGCTCTGTGTTCAACGAGACCTTCCGCAAGCCGTTCGACGTGGCGCTCCTCGCCGAACGTATTCGGACCCTCGTCGGCCGCAGGAAGCAGCTTGCCTAGCCTGTCCCGGCTGGCGAATTCGCGCCGGCCACAGGTACGGGCTCTCAGGCAGCCACGGAAAGAGCTGCCTCCAGCCCGGTCGGCGCGACGACACTGGCCGAAATTTTCCCGGAATGAAAGGCCCGTCTTCACCAGAAGACGGGCCTTTTTCCGTTCTCGAGGGAATCCGCCACGCCCTTGACGCGATCGTGAGCCTCGTCTATCTCAGGGTCTTGGACCGGCTCATACATCCGGGAGAAGCGCCATGGATCAATCCCCTTCAGGACAAATTGCACAGATGCTGACCGGGTACTGGGTCAGCCAGATGATTTACGTCGCGGCCAAACTCGATCTCGCCGGGCTGCTCAAAAATGGCCCGCGCAGTGCCGATGACCTGGCCCGGGACACGTCGACCCATCCCCGATCTCTGTACCGGCTCCTCCGCGGGCTGGCCAGCCTGGGAGTTTTTGCCGAGGGCGAGGCCAGGCAGTTCTCGATGACGCCCCCCGCCGAGGCGCTCCTCGACGGCGTCCCCGGTTCGCAACGTGCCATGGCCTTGATGACCGGCGAAGAGCATTATCTGTCGTGGAGCGAGCTGTTGTACTGCGTGCAGACGGGGAAGATCGGATTCGAAAAGCTCTACGGCATGCGGCCGTTCGATTTCCTCTCGACCCATCCCGAGCAGGGGGCGATCTTCGATGCGGCCATGACCAGCGTTCACGGGAAAGAGTCTCCCGCGGCACTTGCCGCCTACGACTTCTCGACGATCAAGCTGCTGGTCGACGTGGGAGGGGGGAACGGCAGCCTGATCTCGGCGACGCTCGAAAAGCATCCGGCGCTGCGGGGCATCTTGTTCGATCTGGCGCCCGTCATCGAGCGGTCGGTGCGGAATCTCGAACGTGCCGGGTTGAGTGGCCGGTGCCAGTGCATGGCCGGCAGTTTCTTCGAATCGTTGCCGCCGGGGGCCGACGCCTACATGCTCAGGCACATTATTCACGACTGGAGCGACGACGAATCGGTGCACATCCTGCGCAATTGCCGACAGGCGATCGGGACGAACCCCGCCGGTCGGGTGCTTGTGCTGGAGACGGTGATTCCGCCCGGGAACGAACCGATGTTCGGCAAACTACTCGATCTGAATATGCTGGTGATTCCCGGCGGCCTCGAACGGACCGAAGGCGAATACCGCGAGCTGTTTGCCGTAGCGGGGTTCCGGTTGAGCCGGATCGTCCCGACGGAGACGGAGATCAGCGTGATCGAAGGGCTGCCGGTGTAGTTCCGCTCCGGCACTGGTTTTTCGTGCTCTTCGTGCATAACCGGTCTGATACCGGCAAGTGGCGCAACCAGTCCGATCGTCGCACAGAGATGTTTCGGCGTGCGCAGGCGGCAGCGTGGTGGACGTTCTATTTTAACGGCCTGGGATCTGTCGATATTACGACGGCCAGACGACGGCTCTCTCATTGAATTCTCGCCTGTTCCAGACGCGATCCGGCATGGCCGATCTCACCGCAGAAACACCCCGGCAGATCCCCGCAGGGGGCTCCCGCGCCCCTCTCGGCGGCAGCGGGCGGTTCCTCGTGCTGCAACCAGCCCATCCACGCCCCGGTCAGTCTCCCCTGCTGCTCGACCGGCAGGAAATATCGATCGGCAGTGAAGCCGGATGCGATCTGTGCCTCACAAACGGCGGGGTCGCGCCGCGCCACGCAGTGATCGCGTCAGTCGGCCATCAGACAGTCGTGCGTGCGAGCGATCGCCGCACCTGGCTGAACGGCTTTCCCGTCACCGAGTCGATTCTTCGCAACGGCGACGTGCTGGCCATCGGGCCCGCCGAATTCCGCCTGCGCCACGCTACGGCGGACGAATTGCCGAGTGAACAGCCGACTCCCACGCCCGGTCCGGCGATTGTGACACGAGCGATTGAAAAGCCGCAGCGCCAGAATCCGCAGGTGGCGAATCACGAGCCAGATTTCCCGGCGCTCCAGGTCGAGCGCCTGTCACTCGAGTCGCTGCGAAGGGAACTGGAGTCGCGTCGTGCAGGCGTTGAAGCCGGTCTTGCCGATCTCGCTGAAGAAAGAGCATGTTTTAAAGCGGCACGTGCGCAGTTCGAATCCGATTGGTCGGAGCTGGAAGCCATCAGCGTGAGTCTGGAAGGGGATCGTGCACAGCTGGCTTCCGAACAGGCTGAGCTCGAAAAGCAGCGTTTGCAGATCGCGGCTGACCGCTCGCGGTTCATGAACGAACTGGACGCATTGGCTGTCGAGCAGAAAACCCAGGAAGACATCGCGAGCGCCCGCCGGAATCTGGAGATGGAGCGCCGCGAACTCGAGAAATTTCGCGCCGAAATCGACGCCGATTGCGAGAACCTGCAAACGGAGCGGCAGGAGCTGGAATCGCAGCGATCGCGCAATGATGCGGAACTCCGTCGCCGGGAGGCCGAGCGTTCACAGAGAGATGCTGCACAGGAACAGCTCGACGCCGATCAGAGCCGACTCGCCTCCGAGCAGCGATCTCTGGAATTTGAGCGAAAGGAGTTGCAGGCGCTTCGCCGCGAGCTCGAGTTGCAGAGAACCAGGTTGGAATCACAACGCGCGGAAAGCGAAGCCGAACGGTTGCAGTGGGAGGCTGATCGTCCCGATGCGGAATCAGTCCGTGACGACCTCGACACCGCGCGGATCGACCTCGAAACCGAGCGCCGGGAGTTGGAAGCGTATCGCGCCGAGCTGGAAGCGGGCCGCCTGGAATTCGAGTCCGAGCGGGCCGAGTTCGATCTGCAACGGTCCGACTTCGAATCGCAGCGCGTGCACCTGGCGTCCGATCGGACGCAACTCGAAACCGCGAAGAAGGCGATCGCTGCCAACCAGGAAGAACACGCCGCCGCCCGCAAACGGTGCGACGACGCGGATGCCGAATGGGCCACCGAACGCGCGAAGATTCGCGCAGAAATCGAGTCCGATCGGGCCGCGATCGAATCCGAACGGTTGCAATTCACCGCCGAGACAGAGCGACTGGCCGACGAACAATCCGAACTCGAAACGCGCCGGGCGGAATTCGAACTAGAACGCCGTCAATTGGCGGACGAACGCGCTCAACTCGATGTCCGGCAATCACAACTCGAGTGCGACCGCGAACAACTCGAAAGACGGCGCCTCGATGCGCTGGCAGGCCCGATTGAGGCGGAAGTGATCGCCGCGGAACAGGCCCGGGCGGTTTCACCATTTGATCCGGCGGCGTTCGCGGCCGACGACGAGTCACGCCCCTTCCAAGCGAGCGCCATCCCGGAGCAACCGCCGGAACAGTTCGAGCCGCCATTCTCGCAATTCGAACCGGCTCGCGCCCTGGGAGCCGTCCCCGAGCCGCTCAAGAAGGGTTGGACCAACGACGCCGACCGGTTCAGCCGCTTCTTCCGGCAGACGCGCCCCGCCGCGCCGGCCGAAGCGGTCGCTGCGCCCGATCCTGGACCGATCCTCCCGTCGCCGGTTGCCGCGCTCGAGCCTTCTCCCACAAATCCCGAGCCGTGCCTCGAAGAATGTATCGCCGCCGAACAATCCGAAGTCTGCCAGTCGGTTGCGGATTACATGCAGCAACTGCTGGCGCGAAACCCCGCAGCCCGCAGCCGCGCCGAACAGCCGGCCCTGGTGCACGAACTTGCCGCGCCTGCTGTGCGGCGCCGGGAATCGGCCTCAGCCGCCGCACCGGCCATGGCGGTCATGGATGCTCCGGCGGACATTGCTCCTGTCCCCGTAGAAATCGAAGAATTACAGCCCGTGGCCTCGCGCCGCAAGCACGACGTCAATGAAATTCGCGCGGGGGTCGGATCGTTGCGCGAGATCGCCAATCTGTCGGCGCGAACGGCCGTTGCCGCGCACAGTTCGCGACGGCTGCGCAAGGCGGTCGTGCTGATGGCGCCGCTGACGCTGGCGTCCTTCGTGCTGGCCGGAGGAATGCTGGTGCTGGGGGGACGTGAGGGTTTATACGTCCCTCACGCAATAGGCACGGCCCTGGTTGGGGTCCTCGCCGGGACCGCATTGTTCAGCTCACTAATGACCGCCCGCCGCAAACGGCTTCACGCACAATCTGCCGAAAAGGCCGGATCTGCCGATACGAGCGACCCGGCTCCTGGTGAGGCGTCTTTAATTGCCGAACTGCAATCCCCGTCGGCATCGCCTGCGTGAAAACCGCAATTTCCACACAAGTGGTGTGCCATGCAGGGGAGCTGTCCCGAGGGAGCGTTTCTGCAGGAATTGTAATCTCTCGCGGCCCTGCCCAGCGTCGATGGTTCATGCACAGGGACCAAAGGACCGCGACCATCTTCCGAGACAAACATTACAATTCCGTCAGCCGCTGACGGCGAGCGACTCAACCGAATAAATCTGGATATAATCGAAGCCGTGGGCCCGGCGACGATATCACGAAGGGGGAATCATGCGTTCCTGTCTGCGAATATTTGGGACGGCGGCGACGAGTGTCGCCTTGTTGAGTTTGATTTGTGTTCCGGGGGCCTTGGGGCACGGCGGAGGAGGCGGGGGCGGGCATGGTGGGGGTGGCGGCCACGGTGGAGGTGGTCACTTCGGTGGAGGTGGCAGCTTTGGCGGCGGCCACTATGGTGGCGGACATTACAGTAGTGGATCGATGGGGGGACATTATTATTCCGCACCCAGCCATAGCTTCGCGCCCAGCCACAATTTTGCGCCCAGCCACAGCGGGAGCGTCAGCGGTTTCTCGTCCGGCGGTATGCAGCACTTCAGTGGCGCTACCAGCCTGCACCATAGCGGCGCCGTCGGAGCCCACCAGCCCAGCTTCTCCAGTCGGCGTGCCGGTCTTTCGAATACGGGAATAACTTCTGCCGGCAGCGGTCATCGCGCGTCGGCGCTCCTGGGTCACAACGGCGTCGCGAATCATCAGGGACAGTTTCTCGGTCGGCATGGTAGTTCGACGCAAACGGCAAGCAATCACCTAGGTCGCCAGGTCGCGCTGAGCCACAATCAGTCAGGCAATTTCAACCGCTCTTTCAACCACGGTTGGAATTGGAACAATCACAACCGGGGATTCAACCGCGGCGGATTTGGATTCGGTGGTTTCGGTGGATTCGGATTCGGCGGGTTCGGATTTGGCGGATTTGGTTTCGGCGGATGGGGGTGGGGACTCGGCTGGGGATTTGGATATCCCGGTTTCGGTTACGGCTATTTCGGCTGGCCCGGATTGTTTGGACAGGGACTGTATGCTCTTGGTTACGGGCTTGGTTATGGCGGGTACGGTGGTTACTACGGCGGCGGTTACGGGTATGGATATGATCCGTATTGCAACTATGGCAGCTACTATCCGGGATATTATCCGGGCTACGACTCCGGACTGGCGGTCGCAGCAGTTGATCCGCAAGCAGACGCTTTGGCTGCCAATCAGCCGGCGCCGGGCGATTCGAAGCCCGCCGCCGGTGATGCCGAGAACGCTCGCGTCTTTGCCGAGAAAGGGGAGACCGACTTCCGATCTCGCGACTATAAATCGGCAGTTTACGCGTGGAAGCACGCCGCCATCGACGACCCCGCCAATGGCGTATTGATGATGATGTTGGCGCAGGCCTTCTTCGCGACGGGACAATACAACGAGGCGGCCGGCGCGACGCAACACGCGATGCAGTTGCTTCCCGAAGATAAGTGGGGCGTCGTCGTCAAGAACTACAAAGAGCTGTACGGTAACGTCCAGGACTTTACGGATCAGTTGCGGGCGCTCGAGAAGGCAGTCAAAGCGAAGCCCAACGAGCCGGCGCTTCGTTTTCTCGCCGGATTCCAATATGCGTACCTGGGATATCCGAAAGAATCGGTCGACCAGCTCGACAAGGGGCTGAAAATCGCGCCCCGCGATGAAATGGCCAAGAAGCTCCGCGAAATCATGGTCGCAAAGTTGCCGAAGCCGATCGAGCCGCCGGGACCGGGGTCGAAATAGTCAATGACTCGTTTGCCGCCGATTTCCGCAGCCGGAAATCGGTGTTGAAAATACCGACCTGCGGGCGCCTCGTAACGACGGGTCGGTTACTTAATCCGACACGCTGCGGGTCGGGGCTTTCGCGCGTCGGCGGGCTTCATTGTCGACGGCGCTATCGCCTCAGCGCTTGATCGAAAGTTGAGCCATTTTTTGTTGCAGGCTCTGGCGATGCATGCCCAGCTGCCGCGCCGCGGCGCTCACGTTCCCCTGCTGCTGTTCCAGCGCGGCCAGAATCGCGGACCTCTCGAACGACTCGACCAGCCGAGCTTTGGCGTCGCTCAATGGCAGCCCGACGAGGTGGGCAGGGATAGACGCCGGCAGGGGGAGCGCCGACGTGGCCAGGTTCAAGTCGTCGGCATGAATCGTTTCACCTGCGGCCATCGCCGCCGCACCCGAAATTAACTGTTCCAATTCCCTCACGTTTCCCGGCCAGTGATAACCGATGAGCCGTTCCACGGCATCCGCCGCCAGTCGGCGCGGCGATTGCCCGGTCCGTTCCCGACACCGTTCGAGAAAGTAATTAGTCAACAGCAGGATGTCTTCCGGGCGCGAGCGGAGAGGAGGCGCGTGCAATTGTACGCCGCGAATCCTGTAGAACAGATCCTGCCGGAACTGGCCGGCTGCGATCGACTCTTCCAGATTCTGGTGGGTGGCGCTGATCACGCGGACATCGACCCGAATCGTCCGCGCAGAACCGACAGGCTGGACAATCCGCTCCTGCAGGGCCCGCAGGATTTTGGCCTGCGCGGGGAGCGGCATATCTCCGATCTCGTCAAGAAACAGAGTGCCCCCCTGGGCCTGCTCGAAGACTCCCTGGCGATCTGCGCCGGCGCCTGTGAACGCGCCGCGCACGTGTCCGAACAGCTCGCTCTCGGCCAGCGATTCGGCAATCGCCGCCGTGTTGACCGCGACGAACGGGCCGGCGGCCCGTTCGCTCAGGCGGTGAATCTCGCGGGCAATCAATTCCTTCCCCGTGCCGGTTTCGCCGCAGACGAGCACGTCGATCGGCGCCCGTGCCGCACGAGTGATTTGCTCATAGAGGGTTCGCATCGGACGGCTGACGCCGACGAGGGCCCCGAACGCCTGGCGTTTGTCAAGTTGCGCTTGCAGCGAATGCACTTGCCCTTCGAGCTCGAGCCGCCGGGCCGCGCGGCGGGCAATGGCTCGAATGCGCTCGATTTCAAAGGGCTTGGTGACGTAGTCGGCGGCCCCCTGACGCACGCATTCGACTGCCGTCGCGAGAGAATCGTTGGCGGTTACGACGATGATCTCGCATTCGTCGCACCTCGGTCCCAGTTCGCGCAGCAGCGATACGCCGTCGAGTCCCGGCATGTTCAGATCGAGAAACACGAGGTGGGCGATGCCGCTGCGAATGACGGCCAGCGCCTCGATTCCATCCGCAGCCTCGAGCAGCTCGTAACCGGTGGAAGCCAGGGCGCGCGTCATGCCGTGCCGCGCGGGTTTTTCATCATCGGCGATCAGAACGTGCAGTTTTGTCATTCGGATTTCAGTGCCTCACAAGGCAAGCGCACGACGAACCTCGTGCCGTTTCGTGGATTGCTGTCATAATGGATCTCGCCCCCCACTTCGCGCACCCGGCGACTGACGACGTACAATCCCAATCCGGTGCCCTGGTCCTTGGTCGTGACAAACGGGTCAAACAGCCGCAAATCGAGGCCCGGTGGAATGCCCGGTCCATTATCGCTGACGGCGGCCACGACCGAACCATTTCCCTGGCGGCATTCGACGCACACACGGCCTCCCGCGCCGGTGGCCTCGATGGAATTCGACAGCAGGTTGAAAAAAATCTCGCGCAGGGCCTGCTCGCCGGCGCGGACATTCGGGAGCCGGTCTTCGATCTGCACGTCGAGCGTGACCTGTTTTTGTCGGGCCAGCAATCGCAGCAGGCGCGCGAGTCGCTCGACCACGTCGGCGACCGATCCGTGGCTCCCGGAAACGACCGGCGGCCGCGCGAATTCGAGCAACTGCGAGGTCGTCGTCGCCAGCCGATCGATTTCACCCAGAATCAAGCGAAGGTCTTCGTGATGGGGATTCTCTGGCCCCAGTTGCTCGGAAACGACCGTGGCGATCGTCTTGATCGACGACAGGGGATTCTTGATTTCGTGGGCGAGCGAACCCGCCAGCAGCCCCAGCGTCGCCAGCTTTTCGCTCTGGAACGCGCGCCCCTCCGCAGCCTGTCGTTCGGCCAGGAGCTGGCTGTTATGCACGGTGCTGCCGAGTTGCTCGATCAGCAGTCGCAGGGAATTCAGTTCTTCATCACCTGGTTGCCGATGCCACGGCAGAGGGCCGACGACGATGAGTCCCTGGATTTGTGAATGGTCGATCCGCAGGGCCAGTGACACGCGTGCCTGCGACAGGGTGTCGAATGCGGCCGGAGTCGGCGCTTCGTGGAGCGAGCAATCGGTCAACCCGGCGGCCGCCAGGTCGGCATGCAGCAGGACGACCTCGTCATCCGACAGGACGCTCGTCTTTCCCCCACGAGACGAGGGACTGCCGCCTAGCGTCAGCAACCATCCCGCGCTGAATTCGGCGTCCAGAGTTTCGATCATCGCGACGGCAAACCACGTCAGCAGTTCGTCCGCCTGACTCCCGGCCTTCTCTGATAATTCCACCGACAGCCGTCGTGTCTGGCCGCGCACGGTCGCAATCCGCGTCCCCAGCAGATACCGCAGCGATTCGGCAATCCGCTGGCGCAGCGGTTGATAGATCAGAATGAGCACCAGCGCCAACCCTCCTTCGAGAATGCCGAAATCGACATGATATTGGGCCGTGAGCCGGCTGGTGACATCCTGCATGGTCAAACGGTACAACAGCAGGAGGCCGACGACGATCGCGCCATACACGAGCGTCCGTTCCAACACCAGGGGCACAAATTGAAACCGAATGAGGTAA
>DASYAR010000653.1:0-11628 GCA_036501235.1 Planctomycetaceae bacterium | reverse complement strand
ACGTCAGCCATCTCTCGCTGCAAAATGGAGATCGGCTGCTCCTGTGCAGCGACGGATTGACGAAAATGGTCGCCGATCCGGAGATCGCGGAAACCCTGGCTATGCCGCTCGCCCCGCAGGCCGCCTGCGACCGGCTGATCGAACAGGCCCTCGAGCAGGGCGGAAAAGACAACGTCACCGTGATCGTCGCGGACGTGCAGATCGCTAAAAAATGATCACCGCACCATATCGCCCCGCGCCATCCAATTCTCGAAGATGCCTTGAGCGGATCGCCCCAGCGAGCCGCGGGGTTTATCCCTGCGGGATCCGTATGACGAGCAATCGGAACGCAACGCAGAATCTGGCAGGCTTCATGAGGGCAACGCCAGCCGCGACTGGCAATGCACCGGGAGCAAGATATACTTGGGAAGTCTTTGACGATTCGGAGTTCGCGTCGAGGAACGCAGTAGATCGTAGGGTCCGACAAAAGGATTTTGCAGCTTGGGAGTCGCGTATTGAAGCGTGAACGCCATAAGCGTGCAAAGCATCAGCAAATCGTTGCTTGGCCGAACGATAGGCCACCTTCGACGGAGATTGCTCTGCGAGTGCGCTACGTCGGGAGCGCGGAACATAAAGCATACAATAGCCCAGCGGGATATCCGGCACTGCGCTCAGACGCGACACCGTGCGATCCTGAGTACACAGATTTCGAGCCGCTCACGAAATTGTTGCGCGAAGCGATCGGCCGCGCTTGCGTCGGAGCAGAATTCATTGGGGAGTTCCCGAAGTATGCCTGGGGATGGTTGGACGGGAAATTGTACGAAGCTCGGCATATTTCAAATGGCACTTATAAAGGATATTCCCTGGAGCCGATTGAGTATCCGCGGGATCCGAATCATCGTTTAAACTGGGGTCTGGAAAATGCTGGAGCTTAAAGTCGAATGGCTTGATGCTCCCGGTGTCACAAGCAAGGTTCTTGCCGAAACTTGGGCACAGCTGACAATTACGGCAACGGATATCGGAGGACAAACTCACGTTCTCAGTCGTTTACTCAGCAACGCGGCTCGTAGCGAACGCACGGGAATATTCGGTTCTGTTTTTCCGGTCGCCGAGTGGATCGTGGAGAATTGGTGGTTCATTTTGCACGAGCCATCGCGAATGCCGGAATTACCTTCCGGACGGATGTTTTCCGACAATCCTCCAGTAATGCGTCACTGGGCTCATCGCCACAACCTGCTCTCAGCACGGCACGGCGGAGCGCTGCCCGATCTGTCGCTTTATCGTGACGACGAGCATATCGTCGTCCGGTCTTACGCCGACCCCGATCCCGGCCGGAATGCAAGGCCCGTTCGTTTTTTGGGAGAAGGCGAACTTCGTCTCTGCCAAAAGGACGTGGAACATGGTCTTGATTCGTTCATTCGGCAAGTTCTGAGTCGACTTGAGTCCCAACGGGAGCCGGAGATCGAACGATTAAATGCCGAATGGACCGCGCTTTGCAATTCGCGCGAAACAGAGGCAAACCTCTGCGCCTGGGCAGCCGCGATGGGAGTCGATCCGTACGATTCATCAGAGCTGAATGACAGCCTTCTTGGCCTTATCGAAAATCAGCTTCCCGGTCTCGAACCTGATCTGAGAACCGATCTGGTGGAAGCAACATCCGCCGACACGATCGCACTTGATCTCGATTGGATCGCGATGGGACGAAAACAGTTTGGCCAGGGTGCCACGGCGGCAAATGGCTTCGATTGGACCGATGGCACAGCGGAGAGGATGGGAGTGAAAAAGACGCCTTATCGATGGGGCTACGACTCGGCGCAATACTTACGAAAAAAATTGAACCTGAGTATCGATCCGATCGACGATTTTCCCAAAGTGCTTCACGACAAATGCCATTGGCCTTTGGAGACGCCGCAAGTCGTCACTCGTGCTTCAACGACGGGCACAAGTGGAATGATTGTTCAAGACTCAACAGGAGTCCCTCACGTAGTTTGGCCTGGCGGCCGTGATGAATCTGAACGCTTCCTGATGGCAAGGAGTTTGTTCTTCATCCCGTACCTGAAAAACTCAACAAGCGCTCGGCTCGTGACAAAGGCATACACTTGTGAACAAGCCGCGTCGCGCGCATTTGCCGCTGAGCTCCTGGCTCCCGCTGAAGCCTTGCGCCAAAAGGTTTCAGGCGGAATCAGTGAGGACGACCTCAAATCAATAGCCGCTCGCTATCGCGTCAGTCCAATGGTTGTGGAATATCAGCTTAAGAATCATCATATTGGATGGGTCGACGAGTCGTAAGCAAATCGGGTCAATCAAACTTGTACAAATTTGCCTCGTCAATCGTGCGTCTCCCCGCGCATCAGAATCGCCGCTGGCACGAACCACCGGCACGATATGTACTCGATGAGGCCGGTGAAAGTGCCGGCGTGGCCGGCACGGTTCATGGAACCTGGGACAGCGTCGGGACGGCTCAAGTCCTTGACGTAACCCGTCGTCGCAACACGCGGGGGCATCGCGCAAACTGGAGCTATACCAATTCCCGGAGCGGGGAGTGTCGACCGTCAACCAGATTATGGGGACGGCCGGAGAGGTCGGTCAGGAGCGGGGCGTGCGGATCGAGTCCCAGATGCCGGTACAGGCTGGCAAAGACCTCACCGAAATGGACGGGGCGGTGCGCGATCGACGCTCCCAGCCGATCGGTGGCCCCGATCAGTTGTCCGGTGCGGAATCCACCGCCGGCCAGCAACCCGCAGCCGACTTCAGCCCAATGGTCGCGCCCGGCATTCTGATTGATCCGGGGCGTTCGTCCGAATTCTCCCCACGCCACGACTGCCACGTCGTCGGCCATACCCAGCGCGTGTAAGTCTTCCACCAGGGCGCTCATCCCCTGATCAAAGTAGGGCAAGTGCGTATTCTTGGCCTCGCTGAAATTTTGTTCATGAAAATCCCAGCGGCCGAAATTCAAGGTCACCACGCGCACGCCAGCCTGCACCAGCCGGCGGGCGATCAGGAAGTGTTCGAGATTTCGCGGAGCCCCGTCCCCGTAGTTGTTGGGATCGCCCTTGCCGTATCGCTCGCGGACGCGCGGGTCTTCTTTACTGAGGTCGAGAGCGTCGACCAATTGCCCCGACGTCAGCAGCCCGAACGCTTGCTGGTTGAAGACGTCCAGGCCGGCCATCATGCCACTCTGATCGGCCTGGCGTTTGAAGCCGTCAAGATGCCGTAAGAGCAACCGGCGATCATCGAGCCGCGACAGGGGAAGATCGCCCAGAACGAGATTCTCGAGGCCCGGTCCTGTGGGGCGAAAGGCCGAGTGGGCGATGCCCAGCATGCCAGGATGGCCGGGTGAACCGTACGGGGGATGTCCGGACTTGGGGGCCAGGCCGACAAACGCCGGCGTCGCGACCGACGTTCCACCTTGAAACTTCGATACGGCAGGTCCCAATGCCGGCCAGCCACCCGACGGCTGGTTGATTAATGAGCGACCGGTATAGCAGATGAACGAGTCGTGGCTGTCGTTCGGCGATCCATACATCGAGCGGATGGGAACGAGCTTGTCCATGATCCCCGCCAAGCGGGGCAGATGCTCGCAAATCCGGATGCCAGGCACGTTTGTCGCGATCGGCTGAAATTCGCCACGAATCTCTTGCGGGGCCTCCATCTTCAAATCGTACATGTCCTGGTGCGGCGGCGCGCCGACCAGGTAAATCATGATGACCGCTTTGTGCCGCGCAGAAGATCCGGCTCGCGATTCCGCCGCGAGCAATTGCGGCAGCGTCAGCCCCCCCAATCCCAGAGCGCCGATCCGCAGCAGTTCACGCCGGGAAACACTGTCGCATAGTCGGGAGTGGCTACCAGTGAGATTCAGCATGAGTGGAATTCGAGGATTTTAACGATGCGAGCAACACATCAAGGATGGAGCATATCAAAAGACGGCGGCTGGCCGCAAATGGAAAGATCAAGCCCCGACTGCCGGACAATATCGATTCGTTCGCGTTTGCGGCGACTGCCACAAAAGTTGCGGGTTTTAAACAGGTCTGCGAATTCGCCGCATCGATCGAACGCGCCGCCGACGTGGGGATGATCGTCCGTTCCCAGTGCCGAAGAAACTCGTTTTCCGCAGCCAGGGAATCGAACTGACGGCCGCGCAGCGCATTCGACTTCGTGTAGCCCACGCCCCGTTCCACCTTCCCCTTGTGCCGCGGAGTCCGCGGACGCGTCGGAAGCAGCGTGAAATCGTAGTGCCGGCAGAATTCGACGATCTTCGGATGCAGTTCGGGGTCGTACCAGTCGGCTTGCGTGACCACCGCCTTGGCGTTGTCGAACACCACGACCTGGGGAACTCCACCCAACGCCCAGAACGAGTTCTCCAATGACCGGATGAACGACTCCGTCGTCAACCGCCGCACCGCTTCGCTGTACCCCTTCCGGGAGAAACTCAACACCCCACGAAACACGTGGGTTCGGCACGGCTTGCCGGCTTCGTCCAGGCACGCGGCCCCGCTGCCGTAGTCGACTTGCAGTTCGTATCCCGGAGCGACCTCGATCCGGCGGAACGGCAGGTCTGTGCTCGCAGTCAGCCGCCGCACGTAACGCCGCACCGAGTGGTAGCGCCCTCGGAATCCCTGTTCGTCCCGCAGATCCTGGAAGATTCGCTGCGCCGTCAGTCCTTGTTCCAGCTTTTCCAGGATGCTTGACCGGTACGCCGCGCACAGGCTCCGTGATTCGTCAGCCAAGGGCTCCGGAAGGTCCGCAGACCCGGGAGGCGCTTTGGTACCTTTTGCCTCCCCCGACCCGGTGGGCGCTTCGTCGGGAGGCGCTTTGGTCTCCTTTGGCGCTGCACGCCCCAAATGTTGCCGTACCGCGTTGCGGCTGACTCCCAGCGTCCGGGCGATCCGCTGCTCCGACATCCCCGTCGCTGCTAAACTCTTGATGCCCTGTGACTTATCCATCGCCAGTCGGTTCGCCATGAACTCTCTCCCCAAGGTGCTTGTCTGCGACAAAGCACCCAGCGAAGCAGTCCATCACGCCTTAGTCCAACTGGTACCCTTTCAAGCGCCTTTTGCTGGTATCTTTTGGGCGCCTCCTGACAGGCGCACACGATGAACACCGAAACAACTCCCAGTGGAGCCGGCGCGCTGCAACGAGGATTGCGCCGGGCAAATCGAGATTTCGCACAGTTGGCCGATAACCAGTTGATGGAGGTCTAGCGGGCGACTGGCGACGAATGGGCATTCGCCGAATTTTACCGCCGTCGATATGAAGGTGTGTTTCTCGGCTGCGTCAAGTTTCTCGGGTCATACGGAATGGAACACGGCGCGGCGTTTGTTGCCGGGCGCACGATGGAGACATTCCGCCATATCCACAATCAGGGCCGCGGGAATCAGGTGACGCTTAGCGGGCTGGCGCACGGCATCGCAAAGGCGTTTCTCAAACGACACCACGGAATCCGGGAGACCGCATCATGAGTAAGAAACAGATTCGCAGAGTTTTGGCGTTCCACGGGATTCCCGCCGGTAGGCTCGATTCGTTGTACAGGCTCGTAAATGGTTGCGCCGGCGCGGGAGACCGCGAATGCGTCAGGCTGACGCGCAAAGACCGTGTGTACCGGGCCGCGCTCAACACCATGCTTGACGTGTTGTCGGCACCGTTCGTCAGGCTGTTCGGAGACGTTCCGAATTTACGTGCGATCGCAATGGCCGGAAAAGCGTGATTCTCTGTCGTGCGCCCCGCGGGTCGATTCGCCTCCGGCCCGCGGGGCTTTTGTAAGGGATTCCCATGCGATCGGTTTTCGCGGTCATGCTGATAGCGGCAACGGTCAACGCCGGGCCGCCGGTCATCCGACCGGGGCCGCCGTCAATGCCGTCTGCCCCGTCCGGGAGTTGCGCCGGCGCTTATGAGCGATCGCAAAACGCAATCGTCGCGCGAAGCATGGCGCGGCAACGTGCAATCGAGCATGACGCCGCAATGATCCGGGCCGCGCAGTGTCGCCAGCGCAGCGCGGTTTTCTGGTATCGACGCTGGTAGGCCGCGGGCCGCGTCGTCTGGGCGCTCAATTCGATCGGGACCGGAATGTTCCGGGGCACCTGGCCACAGTAATCAGTCTTTCTGAATCGCGGATGGCGAAAGGATTCTGTATTCGTGAACAGCCGTTTCAAGTGCCGCAGAGGCACCTCGCGTAAGGAATGCAATTTCATTCCGCCAGCCCCGGTCAATCGACTTTAGTAGCGGCGGATAGTAATCTGCATCACCTGCAACCAGAACAACTGTTGACGGTCCGTCCTGCTCACAAACGGTCTCTACCAAATCCGCGATTAGATACGCATCATCCTGTTTTGAACGATTGTTGCTGCCCAGAAATCCACGTCGCACCGTGAATCCCTGATTTTCTGCGATGGACCAGAATGAGTCATCGTCTGGAATAACGCCAGCAATGTACGCGCTTTTAACTGGGCGAGTTTTACCTGCCGAATCCCTCGACACTTCCGTAAGCAGTCGCCCAAAGTCAATCCTGAAGCCCCTACCCGCACCGTCGTTGACAATTCCATAGAACAGATTTTGATCGTCCACAAACACATGGACTAAATCGTTCTTCAACGGCTTATGAGGCAATGCCCGGCCAGTGCGAATTTTGTGTGAGACGACTGCGGTTCCCGCTGTCGCTTTCCTTTTGCGCTTGCTCATGATTTCCCCAGAAGAATGGCGGTAAAACGGCTAAATTATCAGTCGCGAGAGGAGTGTCATTCGCCAGCGTACCGTGACCCGGATCGAAGGGCAATCGACCCCGCAGACCTGGCAGCCGGGGCGTTGATCCGCGGGGCCGGCGCGGAATTTGACTTTGACGAAAACCGAAGTAGGTTTAGAGTGGGAAACGAGAGAGAGAGAGAGAGAGACGGAGGCCGCGGCCCGCCGTGAATCGGGGCGGGCCGTATCGTTTTTGCTGGCCGCGAGACCTGGCCGCGAGACCTGGCCGCGAGACCTGGCCACGGGGCGGAATTCGCCCGGAACGCAGCCGGGGCTTTCCCGATTGCGAGAAAATCCGGGGCAAAGCGCGCTTTCGGCTTGAGTATTTCCGCGGTTATAATTACTGTACGGAAAGCCACGGTGATCGCTGCACTTGCTTCCCGAACCGCAAGGAAACGCATGTTCGTTAAAGGCAAGTTCCACCCGGATTTCGTGCATAGCGACTTCCCGGAAGTAGGGAAGCTAAAGCCCGCCTACTCGACTGCGCGCGGGGCGATGTTCCAAAGCGACGCAATCGACATCCTCCGCAAACTACCCGCGGATAGCGTCGATTTGGTGATGACCTCCCCGCCGTTTGCCTTGACCCGCCAGAAAGAATACGGCAACGAACCGATCGAACGATACGTCAACTGGTTTATGCCGTTCTGCCACGAGATCAAGCGCGTTTTGAAGAAAGAGGGGAGTTTCGTTCTCGACATCGGCGGATCGTGGATTCCCGGCTCGCCAGTGCGCAGCGTTTATCATTTTGATTTGGCGGTCAGGCTGTCGAAATTCTTCTTTCTGGCGCAGGAATTCTACTGGTACAATCCGGCCCGACTGCCGACACCCGCGGAATGGGTTACGGTCCGTCGCTTGCGGGTAAAAGACGCCGTGAATATGGTTTGGTGGTTCGGGAAAACCGAATGGCCGAAAGCGAACAACAAAAAAGTTTTGCAGCCGTACAGCGCGAGTATGCAAGACCTGTTGAAGAACGGTTACAAGGCGCAGAAACGCCCATCGGGTCACGACATCTCGACAAAGTTTCAGCGCGATAACGGCGGGTCGATTCCATCGAACCTGATTACGATTGCGAACACAGATTCCGGGGGCGCTTACCTCCGAAAATGTCGCCAGCGCGAAATCAAACCGCACCCCGCCCGCTACCCGGATCAACTCGTTAAATTCTTTCTCGACTTTCTGACAGACGAAAACGCGCTCGTTGTCGATCCGTTCGGCGGTAGCAACGTCACCGGGGCAGTTTGCGAATTGCATTCGCGCCGATGGTTGGCATCCGAAGTCGAAATGAAGTATATCGAAGGGTCGATGATTCGATTCGAGCAACAACCGACCCTGTTTGACCCGCCCGTGACCAAACGAAAAACAAAAGCAGCAACCAAAGGGTAATCAGGCGTGGCGGGCATACCCTTTCATCGTTTGGTTGACGCATTCGTCGGAAATCTGGAACGGTTTGGGGCTACGGTCATTCGCGAACGGGCGCGGGATGGACGGCGACCCGCCCGAATGCAAGTCATTTCAAGCGACGGCACAATCACCGATTGCATTCTCTTTCTCTGGACAATAACCGGAGGCGGGGGAGGGGTAGGCGTCCGACCAGCGAAGGAACGTCGTGTTCAAATTACCGGGGCTTCTGGCATTCCTCTTGAACCCGGCCCGCGAACTCTTCTTGGCGGATGGAGTGAAGACGCACAAGTTTACGCATTTTGGGACGCAAGGCGACACGTGCGCTTTGCGCCAACATCTTCAAAATCGCCAAGCCTGCAAGTCAGATCAACGACACTTGAAGCCGCGCACCAAGTCGGAATCGCAACAAACTTCCATAGTACCGCGATGGGAAAAGAAGTTGTCGTAGGCGTGAATCCCGATTCGCTACTTTGGTACGTCCAACAGGGCGGCCCGTTGCACAACTCGGAAGAGGATTCGACAGGCGTTGCCGAACTAATCAGCGCGACGCCGGAAGATGAGCGCGCATTTCTGGACGAATCCGCGAACACAATTCAGGCTTCACGGCGGGTTGATCTTGTCACCCTGATGCGCCTTTTTCGAGATTCAAAATTTGCGCCGGAAGTGTTGCGGGCGTATCGGCACAAATGCGCGGTATGTCAGTACGCTTTGAAACTCGTTGACGCCGCGCACATTGTTCCCGTAGCGTATCCACAGTCAACGGACGAAGTAACCAACGGAATCGCGCTTTGCCGTTTGCATCACGGGGCATACGACAACGGGTTGCTTGGCATACGGTCAGACTACAGCATCATCACGAATCCCGATGCTGAAAACCGGCTGACGCAACTAAGCCTGCAAACAGGATTCGACGATTTCAAAAGTCGCCTGCCGGCCCGAATTATTGTCCCGCCAGAAATCGAAATACGACCGGACCCGCAGAAACTCATTTTGGGATTGAAGGCGCGACGCTGGCCGGATTCGCTGGTTGTCTGACGCTACATCGCAGCAAGTCGCTTTTCCACTACGTCGGGCAAACGCCCCTTCACGGTGCGAACCCGATCCGCCAAAGTACGAATGTTTTCGAGTTTGATTAGAACGTCGAGCAACTCGACCTTGTGCGCCGGATGACCGGGTTGAACTCCGGTTCCTGGCGATTCCTGACCCCACAATTGAAAAGACTCATTCGTATCCGGGTCGATTGCGTCAATGATTTCCGCCTGGCGAATCGTCTCGTCTCCTAGATTGTTCCACCCAAGTCGCATCTTACTTTCTCCCTAAAGAACTGTTCGTATCCCTCAACGTGTCCCGCAATCATTCACCGGACGTTTGTTCAAGTCAAGTAGGCAGACCAGAAAGAGACAGGGCCCGCGACGCCGGCGCACATCGGGCCAGCAACATGCCACGGGCCGGGGCCGTGTCGGATGCCAGCCTATCCGGGCCGCGGGCCGGCTGCAATCCGCGAGACCTGGCGGCCGTGACCCGCGGCGTCTTGTAGCTCGCCCAGTTGACGCCGGGTTCTCTGCGTCATGCGAGTATTCATTCGTGCACTAACAAATCTGTTTTCAGGAAAGTGCCATCCACGAATTCCGGGGCAAATTGCGCGGAATGGCGAAAATGTCTTCCGGCCAAAAGAAAACGTAGTCCAGAAGATCGCAGTCTGGTGCCATCCACGATTCTGGGGCAATGTGCGTGGGATGGCGAATGTCCATTTCTTCCGGCTAGCCGCCCCTGATTCGGGCCGCCCCCTGGGGGCTTCAACTCATTACGTGGGATCGTTTCCCAGGCCGCTGGCCTGGGCTGACATCGGGCTGCCACGTTGTGGCGTGTCCGGCCCTGGTCTATCGCTCCGAAACTTCGATCTAGTCCCCACCAATCGCGGAATTGAACGCCAGTTCAAAACCGGCCTCACAACGCGACCATTGGCGCCGCCCAAAAACTGAGAGTGGAGGGGAACGCCGGACGATCTCGATAATGGGCCGCACGACTTGGCACGGTAAGAGGGCGGAAAGTTCATGACTCGCAGACTGCTACAGCCACTCTGGAGAATCATCCGTCAAAATCTCATGTAATTATATATGTTTCTATCTAATTATTATTAGTAGTCGCAAAGACTAGGGGAGGCGTGCAGCGATCCCAAGATCATTTCACTGATGCAACTTCGGGAGGCGCTCATGCACGCAGACGCCCGCCGATTGACCTGGCTGCACACGTTCGGTGAGCGCTTTGCCGACGCGAAAGCTGGTCGTCCTTCCGGGCCGCCGAAGGACCGGGCACCACGCATTCCCCGGGACGGCGCGATCCCGGACGATCCGGATTCCATGCCCGATGAAATCGAATACGATGAAAGCCGGCGCCGCCTGTTGATCGGCAAGGGATTCATCGATAACGTGCCGGCCGCGGTGTGGCATTACGAAGTTTCCGGGAAGCGAGCGTTGACGCAGTGGTTCAGCTACCGTAAAAGAAATCGTGAGCGGCCGATCATGGGTGATCGTCGGCCGCCGTCCAAACTGGGAGAGATTCAACCCGACCACTGGCTGGCGGAGTACACGACAGAGCTGCTCAATGTCCTGCATGTTCTGGCGTTGCTCGTGGAGATGGAACCAGCCCAATCGCAACTTTTGGAGGCGATCTGTGAAGCGCCCACACTTGATTTCCGTCGATGAGCTCCGGGCCGCCGGGGCGCTGGATGTGCCGCCCGAATGGCGCAAGTCGCTCAGTGCCGGGTGCGCTAAGCCGGCCGAACGCCATCTCTTTTCTGATCTGGCCGACGACGAGGAGTCGGATCACCATGCGGATGCAGAGCTATCCGCGGAGGACGAAGAGCTGCTGGAAACCGACGCTGATGCCGATGACTCGGCCGACGAAGCTGGTTAGCCTTTGCCGCCGAGCCAGCCCTGAATAGAAACTTGTCAATGGAGCGCGAGCCCAGCGCAGTCCAGTGCCATGCATCATCCCGCGGTAATTCAGGAAAGATCCGGGCGGCCAATGGTCTGCCGCGGCTCAGTTCGGGTTTATCGAGAGCTGGACAGCTTCGGGGCGCAGGTCGACATCGAAAGTTCATGTCTCGCAAATCGTTACAGCGACTCTGGAGAATCATCCATTGGAATTTCGTTCAATTTGATATTGACATATTTACTTATTATATATAAAATCAAGGTCAGGGATGAGGGGATGCGTTCATCCATCCTTGGCAGCGGAAAAAGGGGACAATCCCTCCCAGCAATATTGAGGTGGACCCCGCAGAAAAATTTCAATGTTGAATTCTTAGCAGAACGGGCCGGGAAGAAGACGGTTTCAGCCATAGATCGACGCAGATAAATGCAGATGACGGACGGACGGGTCAATGCGTGATCGCGTGGGCGTGGCTTTGTTTCGTCTTCACTTCTTTCTTTGCGCACCTCTGCGAAATTTGCGGTAGCCTTCGTCCGTCGTCGTTCGGGGGGTTTCGACGGACGATTCACCGGGAAGGCG
>DASYAR010000652.1:0-4150 GCA_036501235.1 Planctomycetaceae bacterium | reverse complement strand
GAGGTCTTTCAGCTCCGGGCGTTCGGCGGGATGCCAGTTCTGCGGCTTTCCATGCACCAGATCGTTGCAAGCTTGGGCGATGCGGCGCGAATCGGGATAGAACTCTGCCTCCAGCGGGGGAGACGTCGGGCAGGTGACCGGAGCGAACCCCAGCCGCTGCACGCGAATGTCCCTTACCCCCTGCAATCGCTCGGTGACCTGGGCCACGATCTCTGCGCTGGCGCCGCACGAAGTCCAGCCGTTGTCGACGACGACCAGCCGGCCCGTCTTGCGGACCGACTCGGCAATCGTGTCGACGTCCAGCGGAGCGAGCCAGATCGGGTCGATGACTTCGGCGCTGATCCCCACGTCTTCCAGATACTTCTGAGCCCGCAGGCATTCCAACTGCATGTACGAAATGCCCACCAGCGTCACGTCTTCACCCGGCGAGGTAATGCGGGCCTTCCCCGGATTGACCGTATACAGCTTTTCGGGGCACGGGCCTTTCTGGAAATGCAGGATGCGGTGCTCGACGTACATCACCGGATTGTCGTCGCGGATCGCAGCGATCAGACACCCCTTGGCATCGTACGGATTGGAAGGCGCCACGACCTTGATTCCCGGGACGTGCATGAAGAACGAATAGAGTCCCTGCGAATGCTGGGCGCCCTGGCCCCAGCTTTTGCCGATCATCGACCGCACGACGAGGGGTACTTTCACTTTGCCGCCGTACATATATGAGCTTTTCGCGGCCACGTTCACCAGTTGGTTCATGGACAGCATCAGGAAGTCCATGCGGATGTGGACGTGAATGGGACGCAAACCGGCCAGCGCCGCGCCGATCGCGACCCCCGTCATGGCGTCTTCCGAAAGAGGGGTGCCGAACACTCGTTCGGAACCATATTTTTCAACCAGGCCGCGGGTCGTCCCTTGAATGGCTTTGGGATCGTCGACGTCCAGACCGAACAGGATCACCGACGAGTCGCGATCCATCTCCTGGTCGGTGGCCTCGCGGACGGCGTCGACGTATGACAGCGTACGCTCCGGCTTCGCTGACGAAACGGCCGCGCCGATCGAGCACGACTTATTCGACGTGTATTGGTCAATGCACAGGGTCGTTTCCATGTCAGGCGGCCTTCTGAATTGCGGCAGGAGTTGAGACGGTGTGGAACACGTCGGTCATCAGTTCAGACACATCGGGGAAGGGGCTGTTTTCGGCGAACGCGATCGCTTCCTGAATCTCGGCCTCGACGGCGGATTCGATTTCCTTTCGCGCGGCAGCAGGCACGAGCGCCGCGACCCGCTTTACCTGGTCTCCTTCAATCCACGGTTGGGCTTCGGTCTTCGTGCGAAATCCCAGCTTGAAATCTTCGCCCGGCCCGACGTGTTCCTTCCAGCGGTACGTTTTGCATTCGAAAAATGCCGGTCCACTGGCAGTCCCTTCGCGGAGCGAGTTGATCGTCGCCGTGGCCCGCTCGTGCATCGTCAGGATGTCGTTGTCTTCGATCAGCTCGGCAGGCAGCCCAGCAGCCCGCGCCTTGGCGCAGATGTCGGGCAATCCCTGCCGTTTCGACTGGTGCGTATGGATCGCATAGCCGTTGTTTTCGCAGACGAAGATGATCGGCAGTTTTTTGAGGACGGCGAAATTCAGGCTCTCGGCGAATACGCCTTCTTCCGAAGCCCCGTCGCCGAAGAAGCTCATGACGATCGTGCACTCCCGCCGGAGCTTGACCGAGTACGCGTAGCCAACGGCGTTGGCGATCGTCGTGCCGACGACGGCCGAGGCGCCCATCACACCGGCGTCGAGGTCGATCAGGTGCATCGACCCCCCCTTGCCTTGAGTACAACCGGTCGCCTTTCCATACATCTCAGCCAGCATCCCCGGCAGGTTTCCCCCTTTGGCGAGATACGTGGCGTGGCTGCGATAGGTGCCGAATACGATGTCTTCCCGCCGGAGCGGGGCGCACATCGCGGCGGCGACGGCCTCCTGGCCGATCGACAGATGCACGGGGCTCTTCAATTTGTCGGTCGGATAGATCCGCGCGATCTCTTCTTCGACGCGGCGGATGCGATACAAAGTCTTATACAGCGGCTCGTACATGAGTCCCTTCCTGTGACAGCTGACGTTCCACGTGGAGAAATGCTTCGTATGTCTGCAGCAGCGCCTGGGCGATTGGTGTGGGCGCTCGCCAGCCCATTCGCATCAAGGGCGAGGAGTCGAGCGACTTGAGCGGCATGCCGTCGGGTTTCGTGGCGTCGAACGCCAGTTCGCCCGTATAGCCCAGCACCGTGCTGATCAACTCGGCCGTCTCGCGAATCGACAGGTCTTCACCCGTTCCCAGATTGATCGGCACGGCCGCATCGTTGTATTCCTGCATGACGAACAGGCACGCGTCGGCCAGGTCGTCTGCGAAGATGAACTCGCGCCGCGGTGAACCGGTCCCCCAGATCGGAACCGAGGGATGCGCTTCCACCCGCGCCTTGTGAATCTTGCCGATCAGGGCGGGAATCACATGCCCTCCGTCCGGGCTGAAGTCGTCTTCGATTCCGAACGCGTTCGCGGGAATGGCGGAGATGAATTTCGAGCCGTGCTGCCGGGCGTACGCCTGGCACAGCGTGATGCCGGCGATTTTCGCCGTGGCGTAGGCGTCGTTCGTCGGTTCCAGGGGGCCGGTCATCAGTGATTCGACCCGCATCGGCTGCGGACAAAGTTTCGGATAGCTGCACGAGCTGGCGACGTACAGCAGTTTCTTGACGCCGTGCCGATAGGCCGCGTCGATCACGTGACATTCCGACAATAGGTTGTCGAGCATCAAGTCGGCGGGAAAAAGCTGATTCGTACGAATGCCACCCGACTTGCCGGCGGTGAGGAACACGTATTCGGGCCGGAAGCGGCGGAAGAAATCGTCGACTTCGGCAGCCGAACACAGGTCGGGTTGGCCCGGCGGCGTCCCCACAAGGCTAGAAAACCCACGAGCACCGAGCCGCCGGACGAGCGCAGCGCCGATCAGCGTATCGCCGCCGGCTACGAAAATCCTGCCGTCCTGTTCCATCCCTGAATCCCCCTGCCCTGATAACAACGCAGCACACAAGCGACGTGACGCAACGACTTTGTCACGCGGCGCGAACAACCGGCAACTCGCGAAATTTGTCGATTTGCTTCGACCTTCGCGCTTCATCTTCGGCCGAGTAATCGACGCCCGGTTCGTAGAAAATGATCTGGCTGCCGCTGGGTTCGAAGCGGAACGGAACGTGAATCAGGTTTCGCAATTCGAGTTTGACTGATTCCTGTTTGTCGGGTGGGACGAACAACAGCAGAAACCCGCCGCCGCCGGCGCCGGTCAACTTTCCGCCGATCGCTCCACCGGCCTGCGCCCGCGAATACAGCTCGTCAACCTGTGAATTCGAAACCTGTGCGCTCAGCGAGCGTTTGGCCAGCCACGCTTCGTGCAGCAACTGACCGAATTGCGTGAGATCATGGCCGCTGTTCAAGATCGACATGCTCTCTTCGACCAGGTCTTTCATGATCCGCAGTTGCCGCCGTTTGCTGTGAATATCATCGACATAACTCTTGGCGACGTCGGAGGCGGTGCGGATGATGCCCGTGTAAAAGAGCATCAGGTGATCGTTGAGCTCGGTCAGCCGCTGTGAAGGCAACGTCAGCGGCCGGACGGCAATTTCGCCGTTCGGAAGGAATTGCACATGCCGCAGTCCCCCATAGGCAGCCATCACCTGGTCCTGCGAACCGACCGTTTCCTTGAGGACGTTCTGCTCGACGTGAATGCTTTCGAGCGCGAGTTGGCGTTTACTGGGCATTTGCCCCTGCAGCGCGTAAGCCGCGTGCAACAGGCCCACCGTGAAGGCCGAGCTGGAACCCATGCCGCTGCGAGCGGGCAGGTCGCCATCGTGATGAATTTCAATGCCCCGGGTAATCGACAGGTGCCGCAGCACCTCGCGCACCGAGGGATGGGCGATTTCGTCGTTGGCCTGGCACGATTCGATCTTCGAATACACGATTCGCGTGCGATGCTCGAAGAACGGGGGCAGATGCCGACAGGTGAGATAGCAGTATTTGTCGATCGTCGCCGCCAGGACCGCGCCGCCGTGGACCTGATACCAAGACGGATAATCGGTGCCCCCACCGAAAAACGAAATGCGATACGGCGTCCTG
>DASYAR010000651.1:0-33176 GCA_036501235.1 Planctomycetaceae bacterium | reverse complement strand
CGTGGCCTGCTGCGAGCCAAAATAGACGGCCGTCACGTTCTGGAAATTGCTCCCCGAAATGGTGACCGAGGTATTCCCGGCAGTCGGCCCGCTGGTGGTGGTCAAGCCGGAGATGACGGGGGGAGAAATCGGCGCCGTGTAGACGAATTGATCGCTCGGCCCCGCGGCCGACGTGCCGCCGGCGGTGACGACTTGGACATCGACCGACCCAGACATATGGGCCGGAGAGACTGCCGTGATGCTCGTGCTGCTGTTAACGACGAACGACGCTGCCGTGGTGCCGCCGAACGTGACGCCGGTGACGCCACTGAAGCCGGTTCCCTGGATGGTAACGCTGGTCCCTCCCGTCGGGGCGCCCATCGACGGCGAAACACTGCTGACGGTTGCCGCGGTCGAACCGTAGGTGTACTGATCGTGCAATGGATCGACAGCCGACGTTCCGGCGGAGGTGACGACTGTCACGTCGACAGTCCCCGCAGCATGGGCCGGGGCCATGACCATGATCGACGTCCCCTGGGCCATGAAGGAGCCGGCGTTCGTGCCGCCAAACAGGACGGCCGTGACGTTGGTCAAATTCGTGCCGGTGATGCTGATCGTCTGCCCACCCGCCGTGCTGCCGGAGCTGGGGCCCACGCCGGTCACGGTGGGGGGGCTGGCCGTGAAACTGAATTGATCGGCAGGCGTGGGCTGCGACGAACCTGACATCGATTGGATAATAATATCGACTGTACCTGCGGCTTCGGCGGGCGCGACAGCCGAAATGGCTGACGAACTGAGGACCTGGAACGACGCGGCCGGCGTCGAGCCGAATTCGACCCCCATCACGTTCTGGAAACCGCTCCCCATGATATTCACGGTGGTGCCGCTGCTGCCGGAGGCGGCCGAATTGGGGGACACGGCGGTAATCGCCGCGCTCAGCATCTGCCGCGGCTCGCAAATCTCGGCGGCGACGGGCCCCAGCGTGAAGTCGTTCAGGCGCCGCAGCCTGGTGCGCATCGCCCGGCGACCCTGCCGCCGGCCGGCCAGGCGCTGGAGGAGCGATTGGAAGCCGAAGTACGCCAGACGATGCCAGGGAGTTCGGATCACGCGATTCTCCTGCGGTGGGTTGTTCGCCTTGAACGTGAACGATGGGATGAGGATTTGTGCGCGGTTGCGGTCGAGCCTCTGTGACTGTGGCTTGACTGGTGACGTGGCTGTGAAAGGAAATGCCGCGGTGCTCTTGTGGCAGAGAGCATTGGTGGCCAGAACCATCCCTCCGGCGCCCGCGCGATCCAGCAGCCGGCGCCGTGCGCGAGGCGCAGTGCGAACCGCTGACATCAGGAGTGGACCACGCAGTACGGCGGCGCTTTCGCGCGCACGCAACAGTGAGACGCAGAGCGCCAGCTGCCGATGTGCGACGACGAGAATCCCACCGCCGGTGTGGTTCCGGTGAATGGCCTGTCGAATTAACGGCCCGCGAATTGGCCCTGAGGGGCGAACCGTTGAGGGCTTGACTCAACGGCACCAGAAATGTCTGCGACGCATTTCACCAACGTCGATTCAGAAATGCAACAAAAAAATCCTTCGGAAACGAAATATTTTCCAAATAAATGTGGAAGCCAAGAAGGAAGGTGGGGAGCGTGCGCTCTGAGCCTTACGAAAGCTGCACGTGAGTTTTCGCAATCCGCACTTTCTCTCCCACCCTCCCACGGGATACCGTCAAAACGGGGGCTCACCGGACACGAATTCCGGATTTTTTCGCAATTTTTTTCGAAATACTTTGCCGACGTCGCCGAGACGGGCGTCGCGCGAGAGAGGAAACGGCGGGGAGCGTGCGGTGATTCACGGCCGAATCGGTTTCAGGCAGGCTTGCTTTTCTCAGAGTCGCAGGCACACTCCGCGTGCCGTTTTTGCTGTCAACTCGTTCCCAAGCTCCGCTTGGGAATGTTCCTCTCGAAGCTCCGCTTCGCGAAATTGATCGGTTTGTCGAACGCTTCCCGCCGCAGTCGGTCGCTTCGAGAAGGCATCTTTGTCGGTCGGCGTTCAAAGGAAGCGGAGCTTCCAACGGGGCGTTCCCAAGCGGAGCTTGGGAACGAGTTGAAACGACGGCACACGGAGTGTGCCTGCGACTCTGAGAGATCACGACGGGTATTCTGATTTGCGGAATCGCCATGCGCCGATGGCGAAGCAAACGCTGCCGATCGTCATCAACACGCCGCAGCATTCGCAGACGAGTTGCATTTGGGGATGGTCGCGCGTCAGCAGTTCCTGATAGGCGATCAGGGCCCAGGCATGGGGCGTGACCAGGCTGACTTTCTGCATCAGTTCCGGCAACCAGGCCCGGGGCATGTAACAACCGCTGATCCCGGCCAAGACGACAACGAGGAACGTCGAATACGACGCGACTTGCGATTCGGTCCGAACGATCGTCGCCAGCAGCAAACCCATCCCCGTGGCGGAGACCGAAGTGGTCACGACCACGGGGAGCAGCATCCAGGGATATGTGCCCCACGACATTCCGAACATGAGCTTGCCGGCCAGGAACAGCAATAAGCATTGCACGATCGAGACGATCAGAAACGGCAGCGTCTTGCCCCACAGCAGTTGAACGGGACTGAGCCGCGACATCTGGAGCCGCCGCAACGTGCCGAGTTTCCGTTCGCTGATGAACGAATTCGACATGATGTTGACGAGAAAAAAGGCGAACATCACGAGAAACGCGGGGATCAGCGTCTGGAAGATAATACTCGAACCGGGTTTCACCGGTTGCGACCCGCTGCCGCCGACCGACCGCAGTTCATCCGCGTGGCGCTGGATCATGCGGTTCATCATCCGCGAGAACAGCGGATTCCGCTTGATCACTTCCGGAGCGACGACCTTCAAAACGGCCGACAGCACGACGTACTGGATCAGCTCGGCCACGCTGGCGAATTCGGCCCCGCTTTCTACGTGCATGTCGAGTGCGGACAGGCCCTGGGCCAGTTTTCCATGATCCGCGTCGAACACGTCGGCCAGGTCCAAATCGTTGATGCGGTTATGAAAATCCTTGCCGAGGATGACGACGATGCTGCTCTGTCCATTTTGCAACTGGAGCTTCGCTTCATCGCGATCACCGATTTTCTCGACTTTGAGGCCGCCAATCGACGACAAGTCGCGGAAGACGTGCTCAGACAATTCGCCCTGGTCCTCGTCCACCACGCCCACCTTGACCAGCTTCGTTTCTTCCTCGGCCGTCAGCATTTGCCCAGTCGACATGCCGAGAATGGCGATCACTACCACCGGCAATGCCAGCAGGGTAAAGAGTGCTCCCTTGTCCTTAAGGATCACGCGAAGGTCTTTGACGGTGATCTGCCAGGCGCCCATTCAGTCCCTCAACGTCCTGCCCGTCAGGTTCATGAACAGAGATTCCAGGCTCGTTTCCCGCGATTTGATCGCCAGCATCGGAACACCCGCCTGTTCCAGAAGTTCCAGGACGACGCGCAACCGGCCGGGGCGCACCTCTTTTTCGGTCGCCAGTCTCTCGCGAATCAGGAGAGTGGTGTTGCCGTCGTGATCGGACTGCACGTCGGCGAGACCGTGCAGTCTTTGGATCAGCTCAATTGGAAGTTTTGCCACCATGACGCAAATGTCCGTCTGTGTGCGGTCGAGCAAATCATCGATTGTTCCCTGTTTGAGCAGCCGCCCGCGGTCGATGATCGCCACGCGGTGGCAGATGGCTTCCACCTCTTCCATGTAATGTGACGCGTACAGCACTCCCACACCTTTTGTGCTCAGGTCTCGCACGGCGTCGAGCAGATTCGTGCGAGATTGCGGGTCGATTCCCACGGTCGGCTCGTCCAGCACGACGAACGCTGGTTCGTGCAGCAAAGCGATGCCAAAGTTCAATCGCCGCGACATGCCGCCGGAAAACGTCTGCGGAGTTTGATCGGCGTTCCGCCCGAGACCGGTGATTTCCAGCACGTAGTCGACTCGTTCGCGAAGGCGTCGGCCCCCCAGACCGTTCAGCTTTCCAAAGAGCAGCAGATTCTGGATCGCGGACAGTTGCGGATAGATTGCCAATTCCTGCGGCACGATGCCAAACCGCGAACGCATCTCGGCGTTCCGGGGGTTGTAAAGTTGACCATCGAAGCTGATCGAGCCTCCGTCCGGTTGCAGCAGGCCGATGATCATCATGATACTGGTCGACTTACCGGCGCCATTGGGACCAATGAGGCCGAAAATCTCTCCCTTGTTCACATGAAAGCTCAAATCGTCGACGACGGTCTGGTCGCCATAACGCTTTTGGAGGTGAGAGATGTCCAGGCCAGTCATGGTGTTCCGCAGACAGTCATTGTGAACGAGAGGCGATCACGGCCCGCGCGCACGTCGGCTGCATCGGTCGTAATTCGGCCTGTTCCGGGGACACAGCAAATGACCGGCCAAGAATGAAGAAAACCGGTCGGGCCAGTCTGCCGCCTCAGAGTTGCAGACACACTCCGAGCGCCGTCGTTCCCTCGTTCCCAAGCTCCGCTGGGGTACGCCCCGTTCGAAGCTCTGCTTCGCGAATTCGGGCGTCGGTTGCAACACTTCGGATGTCACTCCGGGGACAATTCGGTTCTCGCCGTTCAACGGAAAGTAGAGCTTCCGAAATGGGGTTCCCCAGCGGAGCTTGGGAACCAGACGGCATACGCCTCCTTTCTTTTTGGTTTGCTCGAGTGTTATAACTTCTCCAATACATCCCGCCAGGGGACATTCCTTGACGACAAATGGCCTGAATCACAGGATGCGGGCATGAACGAACGTCGCCGGCCCAATGGCATTCCACTTCCCTCGCTGGGTCAGGTGCTGCTCACCGTGGTCGTCGTATGCGCCTGTCAGATGCTGTGGGTCGAATTTCACCGCCAGCCGGCGGCCACCGCATCCAGTCCAGGACAGGAGGACGATCCTGTCGAGCGGATCCAGTCGATTGAAGCGCTAGTCGGGGAAGGGCCGGCCGCCATGCCGGAGCTCATCGAGTTGTTGTCAAGCGCCCAACCGAAGGTTCGTGCCGTGGCCCTGTATGGCTTGGGAAGGCTCAAGCAAATCGATTCGCTGCCTGCCGTGCGCGAGTGCCTGGCAGACGAAGATGCTGAGGTGCGCCGCAGCGCCCTGGGGGTCTTCGGATGGATCTGCGAGGAACGGGATGAAGTGCTGGCGGTCGCCGCGAAGATGATTGGCGATCCCAGTGCCGCGCCTCGGAGCCTGGCAGCGCAAATGTTGGATTCCTACGGGACAGACTCGATTCCTCAAACGATCGAGCTGTTGCACTCGGCAAACGGCGACATTCGAATTGCGGCGATCGATTTGCTGGCGAAGATCGATCGTCGCCGGCATGATCCATCGGAAGTCAATGCCTTGCTTCGTGGAATGCTCGATGATGACGATCCACTGGTGCGGACGAGCGCGGTCGAAGCTGTCGTCATGCGGGGCGCGGCGTCTGTCGACGAGGTCGGCGCCTGGCTCGGCGAGGAGAATCCCCGCGTGGTGAATGCGGCCTATCGAGCCGTCTATGCGCTGGGCGACGAGGCCGTTCGGCTGTTGCCGCTGCTTCAAGAGCGAATGGCGAACTTCGATTCGCAATTGCCGGACCAGATCCCGGTGTTGAGGGTGCTCAAGACCGCCGCCAGGCCAGCGGTGCCGGCCCTGTTGCGATTGCTTCCGTCGTTGGGCCCGACGACGAAAACGGACGCCATCGAAACATTGCGCATCATCGGCGCCGATCCCGCCGAGCTCGAGGGATTGCTGAACCCCCTGCTGTCCGACGGCGATTCTCTTGCCCGCCTTGCTGCCGGACGGTTGCTGGTGCAGATCAATCCCGACCAGGCGCTGCGGAAAGTGGCCATCCTGGTTCGCGAACTGGAATTCAGGGAAAACACAATGACCGGCCGGGACCTCGATGTCCTGCTGGGGCTGGGAGCCAAAGCCCAGTCAGCCCTTCCGTTGCTTATTCGCCTGTTGGCGCACCAGCGGGCGGACGTGGTCGATCAGGCGCTGCTCGTGCTGCGCGAGATCGGTGCGGCCGCTGCCCCGGCGGCGCCGGCCGTACAATCGATGTTGCTCCACGCCGACCCTCGCGACAGGCGAACTGGCCTGTTGGTGCAGGCGCTGGGAGGCATCGGGCCCGCCGCGGCCCCTGCCGTCCCGAATCTGCTGGAAGTGCTCAATCATCCCAGGGCGAATTCTATTCACAGGCCCATGCAAGCAGCACAGGGGCTCGATCAACAACTCGACGTTCTTTGGGCTTTGGGTCGCATCGGCGACGAATCTCCGGTGGTGCTGACGGCCCTGCGGAAGCATTTGAATATCGGCCCTCAGCATGCACGGATGTTTCCGTTGGAGACGGTGATGCTCCGGCGAGCGGCGCTGGAGTCGCTCTCGAAGTTATCCCCAGATGCCGCAGGCCTGTTGGACGACGCGATACCGCTGCTGGAAGACCCGACGGGGTCGATTCGGATGCAAGCCGCTTTGGCGATCGCCGCAGTGCCGGGCGACAGGAGCCGGGCCATAGACCCGCTGTCGGCGGCTCTCTTCGATCGCGACAGTTTCGTCCGCACGGCCGCGGCCTTGGCTTTACGAGCGATTGGCCCCGCCGCAGAGCGATCGGCGCCGGCCCTCGCCAAGGCTGCCTGCGACACGCGAAATCGAGTTCCAAATTTCTTTATCGTGGCGCTGCGAAAGGCGCCCGATGATCTCGCCATCTGGGGGGATGACTTGGGGGAACTGTCCGTCACCGCCGCCGCCCGCAGTGCTTTGGAAGCCGTCTCGACGCGTTCTGCCGTCGAAGGATTCTGATTTTGTGGAAGTCTGCCGGAATGCCCGATCTCTCGGAAAAAGGAATCCGTGCAGCTCAACTCGGAATTCTCGTGAATGCCCTCTTGGCAGTGACGAAGCTCTTGGCGGGCGTGGTCGGAAATTCCTATGCGCTTGTCGCCGACGCGGTCGAATCGGGGGCCGACATTTTCTCGTCTTTGTTTGTGCTGGGCGGCTTGCAGATCGCCAGGCGCGATCCCACCGACGAGTACCCGTTCGGTTTCGGACGGGCAGAAACGCTGTCGACCGCTGCGGTGGCCCTGATGCTCGTGGGCGTGGCCGTCGGGATCGCCATCGAAGCCGTACGCGAGATTCGCACCCCGCACCATTTGCCGGCGGCGTGGACGCTGGTCGTTCTGGCGACGGTCGTGGCCGTCAAGTGGTTGATCTCGCGCCGCGTGCAGGCGGTTGGAACCGAGATCGGCAGCACGGCCGTGAAGGCCGATGCCTGGCACCACTTGAGCGATGCCGTGACGTCGACGGCCGCATTCATCGGCATCTCGATCGCCTTGTGGGGCGGCCCCGGATGGGAGCCCGCCGATGACTGGGCGGCGCTCGTCGCCTCGGGGGTGATCGCCTACAACGGAGCTTCGATTCTGCGGTCGGCGTTGCGCGATCTGATGGACGCGCAACCCGACGGCGAAATCGTGGCCGAAATTCGCAAGATTGCCGAAAATGTTCCCGACGTGGCTGCCGTCGAAAAGCTGCTCGTCCGCCGCAGCGGCATGACCTATCACGTCGCCATCCATGTCCACGCGTCGCCCTTAATGACACTGGCCGCATCGCACGCCTTGGGCGGGCGCGTCAAAGCGGCCATTCAACAGGCGGTCCCCCAGGTCGGATTGGTCCTGGTTCACATGGAACCGTTTGTGGACTCGACGTAATCGGTACCATGACGGGAAGCGGAACTTCCGACGGTTCAATCCCAAGCGGAGCTTGGGAACGAGTGGGGAGGCGACCATACAAAATGCGAATCAGTCGGTCTCTTTCGGTTCGGGTTTTTGCGGCACCAGGTAGACCGCCTCCAACAATTTCAAATAGGGCGCCAGCCGCTTGACGCGACTGCAAACGTCCATCAAGCTGCGTGTTGCGAGCCGTTCTGTCGTTAAGATCGCATCTTGCGACCCCAGTTTATTTCAAAATGGTAATCCGCACCATGCTTCGTATCTGTCTTGTCGGCCTGTGCCTGATCGGCGCTGCATCCACATCCAATGCCGCCGATCCGAAACCGCCGCTCTCCCTGCACCCGGATAATTCACACTACTTTCTGTTTCGCGGAAAACCGGCCGTCCTGATCGGCTCTGCCGAGCATTACGGAGCCGTGCTCAATCTCGATTTCGATTACGTTCGCTACCTTGACGAGCTGGCGGCCCGCGAGCTCAATCACACGCGCACGTTCAGCGGAGCCTATGTAGAACCGCAAGGGGCATTCAACATCGAAAAGAACACGCTCGCCCCGGCGCCCAAGCGATTCCTCAGTCCCTGGGCTCGCAGCACCGAGTCAGGTTATGCCAATGGCGGAAACAAATTCGATCTCACGAAATGGGATGACGCCTACTTCAGCCGCCTGAAGGACTTCGTGGGGAAGGCCTCCGAGCGCGGCATCATCGTCGAATTCGCTCTGTTCTGCCCGTTCTACGAAGAGGTTCAGTGGAACTTGAGTCCTCAAAATGCGGACAATAACGTCAACGGGCTCGGAAGGGTTTCGCGTACCGACGTCTATACGCTCGATCGGAATGGCGGCTTGCTGGCGATTCACGATGCGTTGGTCCGCAAGGTGATCGACGAGCTTCGTGGATTCGACAACCTGTATTACGAGGTTTGCAACGAGCCCTATTTTGGGGGCGTGACAATGGATTGGCAGAGACACATCGTCGACGTGATCGCCCTGGCCGAGAAAGAACTGCCGCACCAGCATCTCATTTCGCTCAACATCGCCAACGGTTCGAAAAAAATCGAGGACGCTCCTTCGGGAGTTTCGATCTTCAACTTCCACTACGCGAGTCCACCTGATGCCGTGGCTCAGAACTTCGGGTTGAAGCGGGCGATCGGCGACAACGAAACGGGCTTCAAGGGAACCGCGGACACGCATTATCGGATGGAGGCGTGGGAGTTTTTGATTGTCGGTGGAGCGCTCTACAGCCACCTCGATTACTCATTCGCCGTCGGACATGAAGACGGGTCGTTCCAGTATCCGCCGACACAACCGGGCGGAGGCAATGCCGGTTTTCGCGAGCAGATGCGGCACCTGAAGAGATTCCTGAATCGTTTCGATTATTTGAAAATGCAGCCCGACAATACGGTCCTGAAAGGGGGCCTGCCCGAAAAAGGGCGAGCCAGAGCGTTGGTCGAACCTGGCCGTCAGTACGCCGTCTATTTGTTTGGAGGTCCACAGGCCCGGCTCAAAATCGAACTTCCCGGAGGCGAGTATGACGTCGAATGGATCAGCCCACGCACCGGCAAGAGCGAGCAGCGAGGGAAACTGTCGCACCCCGGCGGAGAGGCGACGCTGGAGTCACCGACGTACGACCCGGATGTCGCATTGCGAGTCACGCGATAGATTCGTCGGCATGATACAATGGGTCATGCACACGAATTCACAGAACGGACAGAACGGATCGGCGAAAAACCAGATTCCACAGATCCCCGTAGCGGCGAGCGGCAGCAGCCGGCCCAGTGGCAGTCGATCGCGATTCGAGCTGTATCGCGACAGAGTCAAGAACAAAGACCTCCCCCAAGGCAGCATTCATTCCACGGGCGAAGCCCGCACCGCGAAAGACCGGGCTCGTTCTGCCAGAGAGCTGGCCTGGCGGTTCTTGCAGTTGCTCGGCCCCTATCGTCGGCAAATGGTCTGGATCCTGTTGTCGGTGACGGCTGCGACGTTGATCGGGCTCATGCCTCCGGCCGGCACGAAATTCATCATCGACTACGGCCTGAGCGGGAAACCCTTGCCAGGGACGCTCGTGCGGTGGTTTCCCTCGCTGGAAGACACGAAACGCCTGCTGCTGGCGACGGTGCTGACAGTCTCTGCCGTCTCGCTGCTGAAGATTGCCATTCACGTCTGGGGACGCTGGTACGCCACGAAAATCTCGAAGCAGGTCCAGCTCAATCTGCGGCGCCGCGTATTCGAACATGCCGTGCGGCTGCCGCTGCACCATGTTCAGGAGATTCGTTCCGGCGGAGTTGCATCGATCCTGCGAGAAGACGGCGGCAGCGTGGGCGAACTGGTCTTCGGAATGATCTACAACCCGTGGCGGGCCATCATTCAACTGATCGGCAGCCTGGCCGTTTTGGCCTGGGTCGACTGGACGCTGCTCCTGGGGGCGCTGGTGCTGCTGCCGACCGTGTTTGTGACGCATCGGGCCTGGATCAACAGCATTCGGCCGCAGTTCCGCGCCATTCGCAAGCAACGCGAGCTGATCGACGCCGGAGCGACCGAGTCGTTCGCCGGCATGCGCATCGTGCGCGCCTTCAGCCGTGAGAAACGCGAGGCCGCCCGATTCACCGCCGACAACAATCTCATGGCCCGCCAGGAACTGTACGCCTGGTGCTGGATGCGGGTCGTCGAAATGATCTGGGAAGCTTTGATTCCGATCGCGACGGCGGGCTTATTGTTCTATGGTGGCTGGCGAATTATCGAGGGGCACATGACCGTGGGCGACCTCATGATGTTCATGGTGTATCTGTTGATGCTGCTGGAACCTCTCGCCACGCTGGCACAAAGTGCGACCCAGTTTCAAAACAGCCTCAGCGGCCTGGATCGCATTCTCGATCTGCTCGAATCGCCGCGCGAGATGCAGTCGACGGCCGATTCCCTCAAGGCGAATCGTGAGTCGATCGCCGGGCACGTCGCGCTCGAAAACGTCTCGTTTTCCTATCCCGGCACGAGCACGCCGGCGCTGTCGGACGTCAACCTCACAGTCGCCGCCGGTCAGACCGTGGCCCTCGTGGGCCCCAGCGGCGCCGGAAAAACGACGCTCAGTAATCTGGTAGCCCGATTTTATGATCCCTCGTCCGGACGTGTGACGCTGGATGGACGAGACCTGCGCGATTACGACGTCGAATCGTTTCGATCGCTGCTGGGGGTCGTGGAGCAGGACGTGTTTCTGTTCGACGGCACGATCGCCCAGAACATTGCCTATGCACGCCGCGACGCGACGGCGGAAGAAATCCGCACCGCGGCAGTGGCAGCGAATGCCGATGAATTCATCGATCGCCTGGCCCACGGCATGGAAACCGTGATCGGTGAACGCGGAGTCCGTCTGAGCGGCGGTCAGCGGCAGCGATTGGCCATTGCCCGAGCGATTCTCGCCGATCCGAAGCTCTTGATTCTGGACGAGGCGACCAGCAACCTGGATACCGACAGCGAGCAATTGATTCAGAAAAGTCTGGCCCTGTTGATGAAAGGGCGCACGTGCTTCGTGATCGCCCATCGTCTGAGCACGATTGCCAACGCCGACGTCATCGTCGTCATCGAAGGGGGGCGCATCACCCAGATGGGGACGCATGCCGAACTGATGTCCCAGGGGGGCAAGTATCGATCGATGGTTGATCAGCAAATCCGCATGACGCTGGGCAATATCCACACGATTTGGACCGATTGACTCCCGTGTTCAGGCGAATATCGAAAATGGGCGGCTCCCTCACGAAAGATCAGCCATCGGGCGTTCGGCGGCTGCTGCACATGTCCTGGACGCCGTGGCTGCCGACGCTGTTGCTTCTGATCGCGACGGTCTTCGCCCTTCGCGGCGAGGGACGGCGCTGGTGGTGCGCCTGCGGGCAAGCGAATCTCTGGATCGGAAATCCGCAAAGCGAACACGGTTCACAGCACCTGTTCGATCCGTATAGTTTTACTCATATTCTGCACGGCGTATTGTTATGCGGCGTGCTCGCCTGGATCGTGCCACGGCTCAGCCTGGGCAGGGCCCTCGCGGCAACGGTATTCTTCGAAGCCTTGTGGGAAGTGCTCGAAAACTCGGAAATGATCATTCAGCGATATCGGACAGGCACCGTCGCTCTGGGCTATGAGGGCGACTCGGTCGCCAATTCGCTCGGCGACATTCTCTCGTGCGGATTTGGATTTCTTGTAGCGCGTCGAATCGGGCTGCGTTGGTCGATTGCGCTCGTTGTCGCGAGCGAGCTGATTCTGCTGTGGTGGATTCGAGACAACCTCACGCTGAACATTGTCATGCTGATCTGGCCGATCGACGCTGTTAAAAAGTGGCAAACCGGAACGTAACACATCTACTCTACTTCTGCGTGACATCGTAACACCACAGGGTGTCCTGGTTGCGGATGTAGAGTTTGCCGCCGACAACGACGGGGTGCGCCCAGCACGGCGGCCGCGCTTCGGGAATCTTGAACGTGCTGATTTCCTTGTAGGCGTCGGGCGATGCGGCCACGAGCGCCACGAGGCCGTTATCGTACTGAAAATACAGATGGCTGTCGGCATACGTGACCGCGGCCGATCCTTGCCCTTCGGTGCGCTTGTCCTTCTTCCAGCGGATCTTGCCGGTCTTCCATTCGGCGCACCAGGGGAAGCCGTTGTCGTCGCGGTCGCCGTAGATATAGTCGCCGACCAACACGACACCGCCATGTCGATTCCTCAATTCATGGTCGAAATAGATTTCTTCGACATGGATGCCTCCCCCCGAGGCGACGAGTTTGATCAGTCCACCGCCGCGGCCATAACCGGCGCTCGCAAAAATATAGTCTCCCTGCACGATGGGGGTGGGAATGTTGGCCGTGTTGCCTCCGAAGCGGTCTCCCTTGTCGCCGTAGCGCCACAGCATTTTGCCGTCGGCGGCGGCAAATCCCACCAGGCCATTCGCCATCAACTGCACGTATTGACGGATTCCAGCCGCTTCCGAGATGACGATCGAAGAGTAACCCGCCGTGTCGCCGCCGGGGACGACTCCTTTCCAGATCACTTCGCCCGTGAGCTTGTTGAGAGCGACCATCGTGGCGTCATTCCCACCGGGCGTGCACACCAGCCGATCGCCGTCGACGAGGGGCGATTCGGTGAACTCCCAGGCGCCATGCTTCCCACCGAAATCTTTCTGGAAATTCTTGCGCCACAGCTCTTTGCCGGTGGCCGAGTCGCAACAGACGAAATCGCCGAATTGACCGAGACCATACACGCGGTCCCCGTCGACGGTCGGCGTGCAGCGCGTTCCCTTGTAATTGCCCCCCGGTTTGCCGACCGGCGCGGCCCACAGTATTTTGCCGTTGGCGCGGTCGCTGCCCGTGAGGAACGAGCCGTCCCCTTTGTCTCCCATCGAGTAGATACGGTCGCCCACGACCGATATCGACGAGAAGCCTTCGCCGTAGCCTTTAGCATTCCAAAGCACAGGCGGACCGCCGGCCGGCCATTGCTTCAACAAGTTCTTTTCGTCAGAGACGTCGGTGCGATTTGGTCCACGAAACTGCGGCCAATCGGCAGCCCGCGCCAGGCCGGTCAAGAAAATCCCGCCGGCAGCACAAGCCGGGGAGGCGAAGACAACTGCCAAGAGCGCACGCCGAATCGCTTGACGGACCATTCTTTCGACTCCTGGAATAGAGGGCGCGAGGCCCAGGGCAGGTGGGACAAAAATCAGGTGGGAAGCAGCGGCAGCAATTAGCGGCAAGCGTAGCTTCAAAACGACGACCAGGACTTACCGGTTCATGGAGTGTAGGAACCTCGACGGTTGTCTTCAAGCCGGCAACAGAACGGACGCGGTGTCGGTGACTCCCACCGATCAACCGATTAAACCGGCCTGACGGTCTGTCTTCAAAATACCGTTATCAGCCACGAAATATCCCAATTCTCGCATGGTAGAGAACGCCTGATCTCCTTACAATTCGGCCGTCACGGATGGCCCGCATTATGGAAGAGCAGGACGACTTGCCACACGAATTGCCGGATGATTTGCTGGACGAGGCGCATCGCCGTCGCGATGAAGGCGACCTGAACGAAGCCGCCCCCCTCTATGAACGCATCCTCCGCCTCGATCCCAGTCATGCCGAGGCGCTTCTGCATCTGGGGAAGCTGGAGCTCAGCCGGGCGAACGCCACCGTCGGGGCCGATCTGCTCCGCCGGGCGGCCCAGCGAAGCCCCGACGCGGCCGAAGTGCAATTGAACCTGGGAATCGCCTGTAAAAGGTTGCAGCAGTGGGGCGACGCGGCCCAGGCCTTCCAGCGGGCGCTCACCCTCGATCCGAATTCCGCGCCCACCTACTTCGAACTGGGCGATCTGTCGCAAACGCTAGGCCGCATCGGTTCGGCGATCGATTTCTACCTGCGCACGATCAACCTCGATGCCGGACACATCGATGCCTTCCGCCGCCTGGGCGAACTGCTCTACGCTCAAAACAACTGGGTCGGAGCCGAAAACTGCTTTGCGCGCATCGTCGACTCGGGCGCTCTGAACGGCAATCTCGACGCGCTGCTGGGCCTGATGAGCAAGCTGGGGATTTCTCTCATCAAGCAGGAAAAATTTGCAGCGGCCGCCCTCGTCTTTCAGAGAATTCTGACGATCGCCCCGGCCATCGCCGAGATGCATTCGAATCTGGCGTACGTGTACGAGCGACAGGGCAAGCTGGAGGAAGCCGTCGCGGCCGGACTGCGCGCCGTCGAACTGAAACCTGAATATGCGGAAGGGCACAACAATCTGGGGATCGCCTATCGCGCCGTGCATCGCCTGGAAGACGCCCGCCGGTGTTTCGAGCGGGCCATTGCGCTGAAGCCCGATTTCCCCCTGGCTCAATTCAACTTGGGATCAGTCGAGTTGATGCGCGGAAACTTCGCGGCCGGCTGGCGCGGCTACGGCTGGCGCAATTTGACTCTCGCCGAAGCGCCCCGCGCAGTGGCCGCGCGCCGCTGGGACGGCCAACCGATTCCTCGCCAGGCGCTGCTCGTTCACACCGAGCAAGGCTACGGCGATACGATTTTGTTCGCCCGCTTCCTGCAACAGGCGAAGCAGCAATCGCAGGCGAAAGTCGTGCTCGAAGGGCCAGCCGCGCTGATTCCGCTGTTGGGTACGATCGCCGGACCGGATGAAGTCGTCGTGGCGGGCGCCGATCGGCCCCGCGTCGATTTCGAAATTCCGCTGCCGGGGCTGCCGGCGGTTCTGGGCGTCGAGATCGAGCATCTGCCTGGAATTGTCCCCTATTTGCGGGCGCTGCATTCCGCCAGCGCCGCCTGGCGACAGCATCTGGCTGCCCACTCGCTTCCCCTGGCGGCAGGTCAGGCGCCGCTGCGTGTGGGCATTGTCTGGACGGGCAACGTGGCTCAGGACCTGAATTCGAATCGTTCTTGCACGCTGCCGCATTTCGGACGTCTGGCGACGATTCCCGGTATTGCCTGGTACAGCCTGCAAAAAGAAGCGACCGAACAGACAGTGGAGGCCGATTGGCCCGCCGGAACAACAGCGATCACCGCCCTGGGACCGATGCTGAAAGACTTCGGCGACACGGCTGGCGCACTCGACGCGCTGGATCTCGTCATCTCGGTCGACACGGCGGTGGCCCACCTGGCCGGCGCTTTGGGACGCCCCGCCTGGACTCTCCTCGCTCACACACCCGACTGGCGCTGGCAGCTCGACCGCCGCGATTCCCCCTGGTATCCCACGATGCGGCTGTTCCGCCAGCCCCGCTGGGGAGACTGGAACGCCGTCTTCGAAGAAGTCGCCGCCGCGCTGTGCGAGTTGCGATCTCGTTCGTAGATCACTCCGGCGATTTGACCTCTCGCCCGGTCTTCGGATCGACCTGCATCATAACGTCCTCCGCGTCGTCGATATAGAAAAAGAACCCGATCATCATCTCGTGGAAAGTCTGCAGGCCGCTGCGGACCTCGACCTTCGGGTCCGGATTGAACGGATTGAACGCCGAGTTGTCGTAGTGCGCGACCACCTCGATTCGTGTTCCCTTCGGGAACTTCTTCGTGCCCGGCTCCCAGCGGTAATTCTGCTGCCAGGCATAGTGATAGTTCGGAATCGTGAGCAGCTTTTCGGCCTCCCCCTGCGGCGCGTGCGCGATGAACGTCATATCTTTGCCGCGCAAGTGCATGTGTGAAAACATGCCGATGCCGCTCGAATCGCAAGGGAGCGTGCGGCTGGAAATGATTGCGTGCGCGGCGGCCCCCGGCGGAATCGCGATCTTGGAGGTCGAAACCTGCAGGTGCCGGACTTCCTTATGGACGATGCCGCGGGGAAACTTGAGGCCCACCGACATGCGGTTCTTTTCGGCTTTCCCGGTCGTCGTGTAGTGCACCTGCAAGCCCAAAACCGAGCCTTTGGGAATTCTCAGGGCCATCCCCTCATCGGCAATCAGCGCGGTGCCGCCGGGAACGCGCCCCGTGATGAAGTTGCCTTCGGTGTACTGCTTCCCCAGCGTGAAGTGTCCCATGTTGCAATGATGTACCGTCCGCGGATTGTCGGGCAGAATCTCGGCGGCGCAGATCCAAGTGTCTTCAGTAAAGACGTACGGCATGACGATGTATCGATAATCGACGATTCCTTCGGCCGGCAATGAATGCGTTTCCAGCGCGGTGATTACCAGATCGGGCTCCCCGATTTCCCATTTCGAAGCGACGAACGTACGGGGCGGCGGTGCCTGCGCCGGATCGCCGGCATTCATGCCCCCCAGCACCCACGATTCGATCGTGCGACGTTCGGCCGCAGTCAGGCCTCGCTCGTTCGAGAAATGCTGCCGCCGGCTGGCGCGCCACGGCGGCATCCGCTGTTCGGAAACCACTTCGGCAATCATCGCGCCGTGATTGGCCGCGTCCTCGAATGTCATCAGCGAAAACGGGGCCGACGGGCTGCCGTCATGATGGCATTCCTGGCAATGCTGTTGCAGCAGGGGAAGTATGTCGTGAGAAAATGTTGCCGGTTCGCGCGGTGGAGCAGCAGAGCGAAACGTGATCAGGCAACCATCGACGGGCGTCTCGGTGACGGGCGGGCCTCGGTCATCGAGCACCGCCTCGATGGCCAGCTGCAAATCTTCGTGCTGGACGTCGGTTCGACTGCCACCGATTCGATATTGATCGTCGATTCTGCCGCGATAACGGAGCCGCTTCTGCGAATCAAGCACGGCCACTTCGGGAGTGCGCTGCACACCCAGCGCCTTGGCGCACGAACTGTCGCCGTCTTTCACGAACGGAAATTCGAGGCCGAATTCCAGCGCCTGCTCGGCAATCTGGCCGATGCTGTCGTCCGCGGCCGCGTTGACCGCCAGAAATTGAACGCCGCGGCCTTTCAGATCGGCATCCATCCGCTTGAGCTTGGGCCAGTATTTCTGTGCGACGGGGCAGGTCGTATTCGTGAACACGAGCACATAGGCCCGTTGTTCACCCAGATCGTCGAGCGTCCGCGAAACAAACCGAATGTCTTTGAACCGCAGATTGGGAACGGCCGTGCCGATTGAGACCGCCAGGGGCTCGCCGGCCTGCAAGGTGAATCGCGACGCATCGAGCGCGGGGATTGCCAGTATGACGAACGAGATCCGAATCAACCTCTTCCGCATGATCGTTCCTGTGCCGTGAAATTGCTCGCTCGAATCGCAAGGATTTCGACAGACCCGAGTATGTTCGATAACCTAAGAATGTCAATCTGAGCAGACAAATTCCTGGCTGCTTGTGTCTCCGTGGCCGAATTCATGTTTGGCTGTTTGGAAGCACCTGCGAAAAAATCCGCTAACGACCTCCGGAATTTTCTGGACATCCGCAATCGCGGGTTTATAATCGCGGCTGAAGGGGGGTGATGTGTTCCCAATGTGCGAAGAAGAGTGTCACGAGGGGGGCCTTGCGGCCGATGGCGAGTTTCGATAACACGCCGTGACCCGAGCCGGCGCATTCATCGGTGAATTCACCAGGGGCACAGTGCTTAATGCCAGTGCCTGTAGTGCCCGGCCGTCACATCCTGCTAACGGGGAATGTTCGACTCGTCCGCCCGCCAGGCCCCATGGTTGTGTCGTGAATATTCCCACTCGTTCCCAAGCTCCGCTTGGTGAACACACGGGAGGAAGCTGTGTTTCCCGAGTTGCTTCCGGCCGTTTCTCGGATGTTCCCGCGTCCTTGAGTTGCCTTCCCGTTCATTTCCAGCTCGGAAGTTGTGCGACTGCAAAGACGAGCTGCTTCGCATCCACTGCAGGCAGACGGCGAGCTCACCTGAATGGGCTGCGTGGCCTGAAGTCCGTGCCATGGCAAGCTCCCTGGGCAATGCTGAATCGGCCCGGAAGTTTGGCCGCCCACACGAAGCGCTTGCCGTCGCTGAGGAAAATGCTTAAAGTATGTGTGAGGGTTGATGTATGAATTGCTGCTGAAGCCGATCCTGCCTGTGTCCCGCCTGTAAGTCGATCCTGCCAGTCCGTCCCTAAGTTCGGTTCCCGCGTTCCCATCTGCCTCGGAGAACGGCATGCGGTTTGTGCGCTGTTGGTTGGCCTGTGCGCTGGCCATCATATGGTTTGGCCCGGCGAGTGCGCCGCTGAATGCCGCCGAGTTGCTCGGCCCCGAACGGCCGATTGAAGAGACCGTCGACTTCTATATTGACGCGGGGCTGGTTGCGGCAGGCGTGACTCCCACCCCTCCAGCCGACGACGCCAACTTTGTCCGTCGCGTCACATTGGACCTGGCTGGCCGCATTCCCTCCGCCTTAGAGGTCCAGCGTTATCTGCAATCGACCGAGCAGGATAAGAAGCAGCAACTCGTCGATCGCTTGCTGGCCAGTCCGGATTTTGCCTATCAGCAGCGAAACGAGTACGACGTGTTGCTGATGTCGGGCAAGGGGAATGGCGAATGGCGCGACTGGTTGCTCAAGGCGCTGGTCGAGAACCGCCCCTGGCCTGAACTGTTCCGGTCGATCATCCTTCCGCAGGAAGGAGACGCCGCCGAAAAAGCCGCCGTCACGTATCTCAAGTCACGGGCGGCCAACGTCGATGACATGACCAACGACACGAGCCGACTGTTCTTCGGCGTCAGCATCAATTGCGCCAAATGCCACGACCATCCGCTCGTTGCCGACTGGAAGCAGGACCACTACTTCGGCATGGCCTCGTTCTTCAATCGCACCTATCTCACGAAGAAGAAATTTCTGGCGGAGCGAGAAGAAGGGCAACTCAAGTTCCGCACCACGGCCGGCGAAGAGAAACAGGCCAAGCTCCTGTTCCTGACGAGCGCCGAGATCAACGAACCGTCGCTGCTGGAAAAAAGCGACGGCGAGCGGAAGGCCGCGGAAGACAAACAAAAGGCCGATAACGATCGTGAGACGCCTCCTGAGCCGGCGCTCTTCAGCCGGCGGGCGCAGCTCGTCGACGTGGCCCTGCGGCCTGATCCGAACGGCTTTTTCCCGCGCGCCTTCGCTAACCGGAACTTCGCGCGGTTGTTCGGGCGCGGCCTGGTGAATCCACTCGACCAAATGCACTCGGAAAACGAACCCAGCCATCCCGAACTTTTGGCCTGGCTCGCACGCGACGTGGAAGCGCACGGCTATGATCTCAAACGGTTGCTCCGGGGACTCGTGCTCAGTCGCGCCTACGCACGTTCCAGTCGCTGGGAACAATCGGGCGAGCGTCCCCCCGATCGTCTGTTCGCGGCGGCCATCGTCCGCGCCCTCACTCCCATGCAGTACTCGCTGTCACTGGCGGTGGCGACGGCGAATCCCGCCGAGCTGGCACAGCGGCAAGAGAACGCCGAGCAATGGACCACCCGCCGGCGCGATCTCGAAAATCAGGCGCACGGCTTTTCGCAGCAGATCGAGATTCCTGGTGAAAACTTTCAGGTCGGCGTGGACGAAGCGCTGCTGTTCAGCAACGGCGGCCAGATCGGCAACGAGTACCTGCGCGACTCGGGGGACCGGCTCGTGGGCGTGCTCAAGGGAATCAGCGATCGTCGCGAGTTGATCAAAACGGCGTTTCTGGCGGTGCTGTCGCGCGAAGCGCAGCCCGACGAGATTGAAACGGTGTCGAAGTATCTGGCGGAGCGCGAAGACCGCCCCGCCGCCGCGATCAGCCAGTTCGTCTGGTCGCTAATCGCCAGCAGCGAGTTTCGGTTTAACTACTAATGTATTGTTTGCTCTGAAATCCCGGATCGTTTAACCGCGACCCATAGGGGAGCGCGTGTCGTGGGCAATTCGACGTTCGGATGGACGCGCATCGCTCCACGCCAAGGGAATCAACCGAGAACGAAAAAAGGACGACGATTGATCGCAAAAAACGCGGATAAAGAAGAAAGAAATCACAGCATGACTCGCGGACGTATTCGAGCATCGAGAGCAATTTGACGTTCGAGACGCGCTCCTCTAACGAGTCGCGGTTCAACGAGGGAGAGTTAGTAATGGCTAATTCCATTGGAGGCTGTTGCGGGTCGCCCGATCATGGTTTGAATCGGCGCGGTTTTCTAGGAGCGGCGGCGGCAGCCGGCGGAGCGTTCGCCGCCAATATGACGATCTTGAACGTCCTCAAGGATCCGCTCCTGGCGGAAGAGGTCAAGCGGCAGGAAAAGCGGGTCATTCTGCTGTGGCTGGCAGGCGGGGCGAGCCAGCTCGAAACCTGGGACCCCAAACCGGGCCGTCCTACCGGCGGTCCCTTTCGCGCCATTGACACGAACGTCTCCGGCATTCGGATTTCCGAGTTGATGCCGAAGCTCGCCCAACGGCAGCAGCACACCGCCATCATCCGCTCGTTGAACACCAAAAACGCGGACCACGGCGGTGGCACCGAACTGATGGAAACGGGTCGGCCCAAAGAACCGGGGCTCGTTTATCCCGACTTGGGGGCAATTCTGGCTCGCGAGCTGGGTCGGGCCGACAGCCCCGTCCCCGATTACGTCTCGATGTACACCTCGACCGAAGGTCGTCACAAAGGCGGGTCCGGCTTTCTCGGTTCCCGCTACGCGCCCATGTTCCTCGACAAAGGACTGGCCCCCGAGAACATTCAGCGGCTCGATTCAATCTCGGATCTCGACCACCAGCAGCGACTCGAATTGCGCAATCTGCTCTCGACGCGCTTTGCCCGCGCAAGAGAGAGCAACACGATCGGCAGTCACAACTCAGCATACGGCCGCGTGCGCGGTTTGATGTCCAGCGAAAAGCTGTTCGACCTCTCGCAAGAGCCCGACTCCGTGCGCGCCAAATACGGCCCGACGCAATTCGCAGAGCAGGTGCTCGTCGCTCGGCGGTTGATCGAAGCCGGCGTGCCGTTCGTCAAAGTGGCCCGTGCCTGGTGGGACAGCCACGGGCAGAACTTCGAAACGCACCTCGAGCTCGTCAGCGAGCTGGATCACGTGATGTCGACATTGCTGGACGACCTGGCCGAGCGTGGCCTTTTGGAAAAAACGCTGGTGATCACGCTGGGTGAATTCGGCCGCACGCCGCAGATCAACCCCAGCCTGGGTCGCGATCACTTCGCGAGCGCCTGGAGTGCCAGCCTCTCGGGTTGCGGCGTCAAGGGGGGCACGATTTACGGCAAGACCGACGACGACGGCATCAAGGTCGCCGAGGGAGAAGTTGGTGCCGAGGCGCTGTTCGCCACGATCTTCAACGCGCTCGGCATCGATCATCAGAAGAACTACCACCTGGGAGCGCGGCCGATTCCGTTGACGAACCCCGGGACGCAACCGATTCACGAGGTGCTCGCATGACCGCCGAACCCAGGCGGCTCAAAGCCGTCAAACAAATCGATCATCCCGGTATTTTCTTCAGCCTGGCCCGCGTCGCCGGAACCGAGCGGGTGTTCGTGGGCAGCTCTGACTCCAAAGTCTACGCCGTCGAGATGTCGGCCGAGAAGTCGGAGTGGAAGGAGCTGGCCGGCCACGAAAGTTACGTGATGGGAGCGGCGCTCGCCGGGCCATTTCTGGTAACGGGGGCCTATGACGGCAAGCTGATCTGGTGGAACAGCGAGACCCTCGAGACGATTCGGAAGGTCGACGCCCACGCCAGGTGGATCCGCGGCGTGACTGCGTCGCGCGACGGCCGGTTCATTGCCAGCGTTTCCGATGACATGCTGTGCAAGATCTGGAATGCCCAGACGGGGGAACTGATTCATACGCTGGCCGGGCACCAGCCGCTGACGCCGCACCACTATCCCTCGATGCTGTATGCGTGCGCGTTTTCTCGCGATGCGCGCCTGTTGGCGACGGCCGACAAGGTGGGACACGTCATCGTCTGGGACGTGGCTTCCGGACAGCAACTGGGGGCCGTCGAGACACCTCTCATGTACACGTGGGACCCCAAACAACGGCGGCATTCGATCGGCGGCGTGCGGAGCATCGCCTTCTCGGCCGACGGCCGGCTCCTGGCGATCGGCGGCACCGGGCAGATCGGCAACATCGATCATCTCGAAGCGCTGGCTCGCATCGAGGTTTTCGATTGGCAGGCCAACCAGCGGACGATCGAGCACGCCGGAGACAAACACAAAGGGCTGGTCGAACGAATGGAATTCTCCCCGGCAGGGGACTGGCTCGTTTCAGCCGGCGGAGACCACGAGGGGTTCATCAAGTTTCTCTCGCTGGCGGACGGCAAAGTGCTGCACCAGGAAAAGGCTCCGATGCACGTTCACGACTTCGAGCTGAACGAAGCGTGTGATGCGCTCTACGCCGCCGGCCATGGGAAACTCGTGCGGTTCGAGTTCAAAGCCCCGCTGCCCCCCGTCCCCGAGTCCCCCGCGCTGCCGGCGGAAAGCGTATAGAGGGCCCGACCCACAGAGCGCGCCATCGATTTCGCGCTTTGACTAACCTCCAAAAAGTACAGGTCTTACGCGAAGCTGCACAGCCGCCAAGGAGATTCCTTCAGGGCGGCGGCTGCAATCAGAAGCCGTCCTGCAATTCCTCATTATGACGAAGGAAGCACCATTAGCTTCCCCCCGAAGGCCCGACACCCCAGGCACATTTCTTGGCGGCGTCGCGTGAGTCCCGTTTCGTCAATCCGATCTCTCCGCGGCGGTCTTCGCAAATCGGCGATTAGCGACGATCAGCGTTTATTAGCGTTCCCTATTTCGTCCGTCCGTTTTCATGTCTTTCGCGTTTTCGTCGTTCTCTCCCATATTCAAACCTCGTCCTTTTTATCCGCGCGTATCCGTGTCATCCGCGGTGCACTTCTTTTTTTCTTGCTCACGTTGCGGGTCAACTTTGACTCGCGGACGGGAAGGTTGGAAAACCTGCCCTACGGTTTTTTGTGGCTGAGTTGCGCTTCCACGCTGTCGGCGCGTCCGTTACAATTCTTATAACCCAGGTGTCCGGTGCCTTCACCATTTCCTAATGGATCCGTCAGGACGCGGGACTTGGGGAGAGTTTTCTCATGAGGAAATCTGGCGCGGTTTTGATCGAGTTGCGAGCTGCGAAGAGTGTGCAAGCATTTCGCCAATAGAAGCTTACGGCGGCACGCTCTTTCGCAACTTCGCTTCGCATTTTCTTGACCGCTCGATTTCGTCAGGTAGAATCAACTCGTCGGCGGCATGGAATGCTGCGGTTTGAGACCAACGGACATTACTGTGGCCGACCGGAACTGAGATCCAGAACGGGCGACCGATTTCCCCGTCATCAACTGCATCAACGGCCGAATCCTCTTCTTCATTCGCCTCGTCCCCGTTCGTCCCGATCCTGGGTGGAGCGCTGCGCGTGCCTGTCTTTGCCGACGATCAACAATTCAAAGAAGAGGTTCGCACGCGAACTGATATCGTCGCGCTGATCTCCGAATCGGTGACGTTGCATTCGCAGCGCGGCGGTCGGGAGTTCAAGGGGTTGTGCCCGTTCCATGAAGACCGCAATCCGTCGTTTATGGTCTATCCCGACCGGCAATCGTTCAAATGCTGGCCGTGTGACTTGGGAGGAGACTGTTTTGCATTCGTCATGAGGCGCGACAATGTGAGTTTCCGCGAAGCGCTCGAAATGCTGGCACAGCGAGCGAACATGGAAATGCCCAAACGTCGGCGCCCCGAAGCCGACGGCGGCGCCGCCGTCGGTGAAAGCAAAAATCGGCTGTACGAAATCGTCGCCTGGGCCGAGAACGAATTCCACGAATGCCTGTTGAAATCGGCCGTGGCCGAGCGCGCTCGCCATTACTTGAAAGAGCGCGGTATCTCGGCGAATTCGATGTCGCGGTTCCGACTGGGCTACCACCCCGATAACTGGCAGTGGCTGATCGAGCGGGCCCGCGGCAAGTACACGCCGCAGCAACTGGCGCTGGTCAAGCTGGCCGGCGAACGGGACGGAAACAACGGTTTCTTCGATTATTTCGCCGACCGGCTGATGTTTCCCATTCGCGACGCGCAGAGACGTCCTGTGGCGTTTGGAGGACGCGTCCTTCCCGGCGGCCCACCGACCGAAATGGGAAAATACTGGAACAGCCCGGAATACGTCCTGTTTCAGAAAAGTCGCATGTTGTACGCCCTCGACCACGCACGGGATTCGATTTCGAAGTCGAAGACGGTGGTTGTCACTGAAGGGTACACCGATTGCATTACGGCCCATCAGTACGGTCTGACAAACTTCGTGGCTTCGCTCGGCACGGCGCTCAATGAGAACCACGTGACGCACTTGAAGCGATTCGCACAGCGCGTCGTGCTGGTACTCGACGGAGACGATGCGGGTAAAAACGCGGCGGAAAAGGCCCTGACCAAATTTCTGGCTCAGGAAATCGATCTGCGGATCGTGACGCTGCCCGATAATCTCGATCCGGCTGACTTCCTGATTCAACGCGGAAAAGACCAGCTGCAGCCCATTCTCGATGGGGCCGTCGAAGCCTGGGATTACAAGCTCCGCCTGACCATCGACCGCTACGGACTCGACTCCATCGACAGCAAGAATCGCGTTCTGACCGACATGCTCGAAGTTCTCAGCCAGGTGCCGCTGCAGGCGGGCGTGGGGCTGGGGAGCAACTGGCAGTTGCGCGAGAGCGTGATCATTGGCGGCCTGTCGCAGGAGCTGAAGATCAGCGAGACGATCATTCGCGAGAAGCTGAACGAGCTGCGCACGGTTCATCAGCAGAAAAATGGAACGGGCGCTCAATTCCGTCCTTACGACGATGATGCCGAATCGCAACACACCGTCGATCGCTCTTTTCCACAGAACCCGACCCGCGACGAAAGAGCGGAACGGGAACTGCTGGAAGTCATATTCGCAATCCCCGAACAGGTCGGACGGATTCGCGAAGAAATCACCCCGGCCGACTTCACGAACCCGCATCTGCGCGAGCTTCTGGAAGTATGCTTCGAAATGCACGATCAGGGCACCTTGCCGTCCTATGATCGCGTGACCGCACGGCTCGAAGACGCGGGCCTGAAAAACCTGGCGACCGACGTCGATCTGCACGGCCGCGAACTGGGCATATCACCGAAACACCTCGAACAAACCTTGAAGTACTATCGGGACCGCCGCGATCAGCGGCAGTCCTTTTCGATCGCCGTCGACGGGCCGCATGGCCCGGCCACGGGGAACGAAGACGAATCGCCGGTTGGCCTGGACCCGGCGGTCCGCGAGCGGTTGCGGCAGGCGACGGAAAAGCATCGGAAAGTACAGCAGAACCGCGTTTCGAAAATCAACCAGCAATAGGCATCCGGAGGAACCGCTCGTGCATCAACTGGACGACCACCTGAAGGCACTCGTCGACAAGGGCCAGTCGCAGGGATTCTTGACTTTCACCCAGGTCAACGACTACCTGCCGGACGAAGCGATCAACCCCGAGAAGCTCGATCAGCTTCTGATGTCGCTCGAAGAGCTGGGGCTCGAGATTCGCGTCGACGCGAACCAGCCAGTCCGCGCGCCGGAGAAAAAGGCCCGCGGCAAGGCGGGCAAGGCGCCCAAGATCATCGAGATTCCCACCGGTGAGACTTCGAAGCGCATCGACGACCCGGTGCGCATGTACCTGACGCAGATGGGGGAGATTCCGCTGCTGACGCGCGAGCAGGAAATCTCGCTGGCCAAGAAGATCGAAATCACGCGCAAGCGCTTCCGCCGCGAATTGCTCGAGAGCGACTACGTCATGAAGTCGGCGCTCGACATTCTGATGCGCGTGCACAGATCCGAGCTGCCCTTCGACCGCACGATCAAGGTGTCGATGACGGAAGGGCTCGAAAAGACGCAGATCACCGGCCGCATGCCGCACAACCTGCGCACGCTCGAAGAGCTCCGCAAGCAGAACATCGCCGATTTCACGACGGTGATGGCGCAAGACTCGTCGACCGAAGACCGGGAGACGGCGCGGCAGAACCTCATTCTGCGGCGCCGTAAGATGGTCACGCTGCTCGAAGAGCTGTCGCTCCGTACGCAGCGCCTGCAGCCGGCGATCAAGCGGCTCGAACAGATTTCCGAGCGCATGACCGACCTCGAGCGGCAGATCGATCGCATGAAGAACCTCAAGTCGGCCCGCGACGAGCGAGCCAACCTGCAGCGCGAGCTGCACGACCTGATGGGCATGACGCTCGAAACGCCCACCAGCCTGCGCCGCCGGCTCGAATCGGTCGAATCGCGGTTTGCCGAGTACGAACACTCGATGCGCGAGCTGTCGGGGGGGAACCTGCGGCTGGTCGTGTCGATCGCCAAGAAGTATCGCAACCGGGGCCTGTCGTTCCTGGATTTGATCCAGGAAGGGAACACCGGCCTCATGCGGGCGGTCGACAAGTACGAGTACCGCCGCGGATACAAGTTCTCGACGTACGCCACGTGGTGGATTCGGCAGGCGATCACCCGGGCGATCGCCGACCAGGCCCGCACCATCCGCATTCCGGTGCACATGATCGAGACGATGTCGAAGCTGCGGCGCGTGAGCAAGACGCTGCTCCAGGAAAACGCCCGCGAGCCCACCCTCGAAGAAACGGCGGAAGCCGCCCGCGTCAGCCTCGACGAGACGCGCCGCGTGATGCGGATCTCGCGGCACCCGATCAGCCTCGACCGGCCCGTGGGTGAAAGCGAAGACAGTTATTTCGGCGAGTTCATCGAAGACGACGCCACCGACAGTCCGGTCGATTCGGCGACGCAAGAGATGCTCAAGGAGAAGATCGACCACGTCCTCAAGACCCTCACCTATCGCGAGCGCGAGATCATCAAGCTCCGTTACGGGCTGGGGGACGGCTACACCTACACCCTCGAAGAGGTGGGACGAATCTTCAAAGTGACGCGCGAACGCGTGCGGCAAATCGAGGCCAAGGCGGTCCGCAAGCTGCAACATCCAGTGCGGGCCAAACAGCTGAAAGGTTTCCTGGATGCGTTGGCCGCCAACGCGGCCAACTGACGGCACACCGCCGGTCGAATTCGACCGGCGGTTTTTTTTGTTCTGCGAGATCTCTTGAGCCGCGCCCGTGGGGAAGCGGCTTTTCCCCGGTGTATTCGCGCCGTCAGATGTATTCGCGCCGTCATCGGTGCGCCGCTGCGCCTTTGGTCTGCCAAACCAGCGAACCTGACCCCGGATCGAGGTGTCCACCACGGTCAGTCTCATTCTCGCCAGAACCGGAGGTGCCCCATGCAAACCAACGACATCGACGACCAGGCATCCTTTCGAGTCGATGAGCAAACGGCGCCGGGGATACCCGTCTGAAACGCAGGTCAAGCGCGGCGTGAGAATCGTCCACGGGGAAAAACTCCTCGAAGAAAAGCTCGGGCGGGACGACCTTTGCCCTTGCGGCTCTGGCAAGCGCTTCAGGAAGTGCTGCCTGTCGCGGGGCCGCTTTTGACGGCGTAAACCGTGACTGCTTTTTTCAGGGAGTGAACAACGATGCCCCGCCCGGTCCCAATTTGCCGGGCGGGGCCTGTGCCGAGAGGAATGCGTCGGCTTGTCCGTCAGTTCAAAGCATGATCTGCCGAAGCTGGCTGGCCTGCGCTAACCCGAAGGAATCGTTCGGCTCTTCTCCCGTTCTGGGGGTTCAATCGTGATCCTCCTCCTCATCTCCAGCTGCAGTCCGAAGGAGCCATAAAGCTCGTTCGACTCCCGCCAGCGTTTCTGGCTGCTTACGGAAATGGCAATGGTAGCCGCCATGCCCGTCGCCGGGGACGTTGCCTGCGCGTGCCAAGCGCGACAAAGGCTCAGAAAACTGCACACCCGGCGGCGAGATCGCAGATCTTCGCGAGTGGCATATGATTCGCTGCTTCGACGGGCGACTCTCGAATCCTTGGATCTGCATCATGAACGACGGAAGAAAATTCTCGGTAGTCGTGCTGCATTCGTCTGGCATGCGACAGGTAGAAGCCCGCAATATTTCTCTGGGGCAAGCGCAGGCGGTGCAAGTCGCAATGTCAGCGGTGCATCTCCGTTCCCGAGTCCTGATCGAACCGCCGCCGCAGCTGTTTGATGGTCACCAAACGACCAGGTCGGGCGAATAGCGGTCAACCTGTGCGCGGATCTAATCCCGATTGAGCACCAGAGGGCAGGCGATGTCGACATTCACATGCGATTGCGGCGCAACAAAAGTTCGTATTGACGACGAGATGCCTTTGACTCGCAGCAAGCGTTTCAAATGTCGCATGTGCGGCAGCGTGCATCGCCTGCAACGACCGACCAACTTTTCGGTTTCCGCTCGAGATGATGATGCTGACGAGGGCCTCTTCGTCCCGCTGCCGGAGACCTACGCCATCGGCCCGACCGAGGACGCTCGCAGGCCCCTGTCGCCATTCGCCGCGAGCGTGCTGCGGGAGCTGATCGGTGTTTCTCAACCCACAGATCGCGAAATGGCCGTCGTTAAAACCGCGGCGAAGATTGTGGTTTCGATATGTTACCTGCTGGCTTTGGCAGCAGTGGCCTGTGGCGGGTTTGCGACAATGCGGAACGGACGTGTGACCGACGAAATCATCACGGCGGCCTGCTGGCTGCTGGCAGTCGTGATGCTTTGCGGTGGGCGTGCTCTGCAATCGCTGCTGAAGATTGCGCGCGAGGCCGACGAGTGCCGTTTGCCAATCGATCGAGAACTGTCGTTGCGGTTCACCGCCAAGAAGACAAAGGTGCGGTTCACGGACAGTAAGGCAAAGAAGACACGACGGCGGCGGATGCCAGTGCGAATGTCGTGGCCTCCGCGAGAACTGGCATAGTTCGGACTGGCCATCCAGCGTCCATGATGGTCATTGAAAAACCAAGCAGTTGCCGGTCGTTTCTTGCGAACATTGCGATTTCCGCGAAATACCGAGCTCGCAGTAACTGGCATAGGAATTGCCCTGATACGCGATCCGGGGCCAAGCTGAATGGATTGTTCTCGATTACCTTATCCCAATGTTCGTGCTCGCACGAAAGGCGTTGATTCATGGAAAGAACACGAAATTGTCCTGAGATTCGCATGCTGAGCAGGGTGACGACTGCGCTATGCCGTCAATTGAATCGTTGCCTCCCGATTTTCGGAGCGGCTGTATTGACGGCGCTCTCGTCCCCGGCGCAAGCCGGAATCATCATTACCATGAGCGAGGCGGGGGTTGTCGGGCCGACTGTTGTGGAAACCACCGCGGCGAATTCCGCGTTTTTCAACGGGACCTTTGGCGATTACACCATCAGCGTGAACACGGCTGTCACCAACTCGCCCGGAGTGAATGGCATCGCCACGTTGAATGTGAGCAGTACGGAGACGCGCGGGGTTGCGCTTGCTGGAAGCAGTGGTATTTTGACTATTGACGTCCAGGCCACTCAATTTACGGAACCGATAGCGAGCACGGCAGCGATCCTATTACAGAGCATCGCAAGCAACAGCAGTTCGAGCACCGCGACGATGACGTTTCAAAGCTCTTTGAATGGATCGCCGGCGCTATTGCAAGGCCCGCTCGCACAAGGCACGAGCGACACAATTCTGTTCCCCTACGTGGGGCCAATTTCTCCTTTTCCGTTCACGATCTCCAATACGACGAGCATCCACGTGGCGCCCGGCCTGGAGGGTTCGACGAGTGGTTCAACAGAAGTCGCCAATTTCTCCAATTTTACAACATCGCCCACTCCCGAGCCGGCTTCGATGATCATGCTCGTGGGAGGGCTCGCGACCGCTTGTGGATTTGGAGCGGTCCGGCGGCGCCGCATGGCCACTCGATAGGAAAACGATCGCGGCTTGTCTGTCTGCTGAATATCGCGATCACTGACGCGAGGACATTATGCCAGGTGATTACGACGGGGGCAGTTTCAGGCTGATCCAGGCGGAATCGCTCGCTTGGCTCGTGTTGAAGGCCTCGATCATGAACCTCACGGTGCTGCCCGGCACCAGGCCGCTGACTGTCGAGTAGAACTTTCCGCCCAGCGCCGACTTACTGTTGACGACCCCAAGCAACTGCGGAGATCCTGTACCGACCGAGTAATAGATGCGATAAGCGGTGGCTCCGGCGACGGGATTCCATGAAAGGAACGCGATCGTGCTGTTCAGCGCCATCGCCGTCACTTGCGGCGCGGGAAGTTTCGCGGCCGCCGGGGTCGCGACGCTGACGCTCAATGAATCGACAGATGCAGTTCCTCGGTAAGGTTCGATTTCGAATGAGGCAGTGCTGGAGGCCGGTAATCCGTTCACCGTGTAGGACAACGTCCTTGACGGGACCGTAGCCAGTAACTGCAGTTGCGAGCCGTGCACCTCGAAAACCCGGTACCCTTCGACGCCCACGGCGGCTTTCCAGGAGAGTTGGGCCGAAGTCGCCGAAAGGGCGGTTCCGGTGACAGCCGGAGCCACGAGGCCCGACGGAGGGGGAGTTTGCACCGTGAATGGGGTAATCACGACGTCTTGCTGGTTCACGACGTCGGAAACTTGATATCCATTCAGCATCGCGTAATCGCCGACCGACAATTCGGTCAGTTCCTTACCAGCCTGAGTATCGAACCATCCCGATGCTTTGTAATTCACATTCGGGTCGGTGACCGATCCCGCCAACTCATGCGACGTGACCGCAGTCAACTCGTTCAGGTCGGATGTGAAGCCGGCCGCCGCCGCCGTAAAATTCGGTGCGCCGGGATAGGAAATGACTGCATAATGAATATCAGCGGCTGCGCCGCCGGCCGTCTTGCCGGCAAAGGCGCCGTGATATGCGAGAAACGTCGTGTTGCTGGCGCCGCCTCCATATTGAACCACGACGCCCGGTTCGACATAGGCGATAAACAGGCGGTTTGCGTCCGGCGCCTGCAAACTGTCGGAATTGATCAGCGTCTGGATTTGACCCTGAATTTGAGCGTCCGTAATGGCAGTCGTCTTGCTGAGAGCGATGTTGTCAACCACGCCGACCTTGGCGGTTCCGCGGCCCACGTCATATCCCGCATTGCTCAGCATATCCATGTAGGAGCTATTGACGACCGAGGATACGAACTGGTCGAGTTGTGTTTGCTGAGTCTGCAGAGCGGGGGTGGTCGTCCAATCGGATCCGAGGTAGACAGCCTGCGCTTCGACATGAGCGAGCAGCGTTCCCCCTTGATAAGTGACGGTCAATAATTCACGCGACTCGAGTTTTTCGACATGAGCGGCGACGAGGCACAACGATTCGGCCCGCCGCCGGTGGCTGCTTTTGGTCCCCCCCACCCAAGCCTGGATTCGTGAGCGGAAGTTAACTGTTAGACGCGCAAAAGACATAGTCCAAGCTCCTGTCGAAAAGCGAAATCGTAAGGTTAATCCGCAGCCAAAATTCAGAGGGGAGAAAAAAAGATGGGACGTGCGACACGTGCCACAAGCGAATCGTCAAGAACCGCGACTCTGCGACTGCTGGTCGCACGATCGCCGCGCTATCGAATTGCAGCACCTCCAGCGAGCTTGCTGGAGATCGTCAGAACTCACGAGACCTGACATTTTGCCGGGTCGAATGGATATTCGTGCTGCGCGGGCCACACAGTATCGGTGGCGCTGCCTAACGGAATTCATTCCCGTCTGCCAATCTGCGCCGTGGCGCAATGGATCTTAAATCCAGCGGCGAATCGAGTCGCAGCCGAAAACATCATGAATATGTGGGAAACACCTGACGCACGCCGTAATCGGCCGGCCCGCCGGATAACCTAAGGGATCGGCATCTACATCGGCCCGTGCGACGCCGCGGCCTGCGCGACGTTCCGCCATCGAGAACTGGCGAAGGTTGATGTGTAGCGAATTTCGATCGCCGCGCCAAGGCACGATCGAGGCTCGGAAAATGCCAGAAATCCGCCTGAGGCCGGATGCGCGGGTCGAGTGAAGAGGGATCAACGGTTTGCCGCATTTCAGCAGCTTGTCAAATATGCCTCGAGTTTATCGAACGATCCGGTCCAGCCTTGAGTCATGCCGGCTCGCGACTTGATGAAGGTGTCGAGTTCTTCGGGTGTTGTGGCTCCGTGCGGTTCCCAGGTCACGGTCACGCGCGTTTTGTCCGGGCCCTCGGCAGTCAACGTCACCGTCGTCAGCATCGTTTCAGGCCAGTGGGGAGACATGGGATGGCGAGCAACCTGTTCGTGCTCATCGCAGAACTGCTGAGTGTAAATGACGCGATCGGGTTTCTCGATGTGCCGATACTCGGCCCGGCCGTACATCTTTGCGCCCCCTGGACCCGTCATGAAATAGAAGGTGCTTCCGCCGGGCCGGATGTCCGATCGGATGAACTGCATTTCAAATCCTGCCGGCGCGAGCCATTTCGAGAAGTGTCTGGGATTCGTCCACATCTCGAACATCAACTCGAGCGGCGCGTCGAAGGTTCGATTGATGACGAAGGTCGGTTTGCCGGATTGATCTTCTTCCAGGAATTCTGCGAGCCGATCCCAGGTTGCATCGCCTCCCGCCTTCTTGATGAACTTGCGCATCTCTGCGGCGGCTTCGGGAGTTGATAGAGCCATGCTCATCTCCATCTTCGTTTTGCCGTCGGTTTCGGAGAAGAGGACCGTCACGCGGAACAGGGGCGGGCGATCGTCATTGCCGCCGTGGTCGTAAACGAGCTTCACGCACTCTTCGATTTCGAGGTACGGCGTCTTGCTGGAGTAATCGACGCCCTCGGGACCGTGCATGGTGTAGACCCAATTCCCTCCCACTCGAAAATCCTTGCTGTGAGTCGTGAGGGTGAAGCCGCGCGGCCCCCACCACTGCGCGACCTGCTGCGGATCGGTCCAGGCGTCCCAGACCGCTCGGACGGGAGCGTCGTAAATCCGCGTGATTCGGATTTCATTGGATTCAGGCTTCGCGGCCATGTTGTTCTCCTTTTGTATTCGGTTTCGACGTGACGGTTTTCAAATACGCGTCGAGGCGGTCAAAACTCTCTTCCCAGAACGTGCGATATTGCTCCATCCAGTCGGCCACGTCTTTCAAGGCGTCTCCGTTGAGTTTGCAGGGGCGCCACTGGGCCTGCCGGGTCTTCGTGATGAGGCGCGCCTTCTCTAGCCTATGTTGCGCACACCTTGAAGAAAATTGGCGATTTTCAGCTGCCGGCGGGGTAAATTCCAGCCATTTTCTGTAGTGGATCGGGCCAGAGCGGCGTGTAGTGAAGACCTAGCCTCTTGATTCGCCGGCCTCCTCCTG
>DASYAR010000650.1:0-29116 GCA_036501235.1 Planctomycetaceae bacterium | reverse complement strand
ACAAAGCAAAAACAGCCGCAAGACAAAATCACGGTTACGGAGAAAAGCTGAGGAACGATGTTTTCACGATTCTTCATTGACCGGCCGATTTTTGCTTCGGTGCTGTCGATCATCATCACGTTGGCCGGGGGGATCTCTCTGGCAAAGCTGCCGATCGCGCAGTATCCGGAGATCACCCCGCCGACGGTCGAGGTTTCGGCCGTCTATCCGGGGGCCAATGCGCAGGTCGTCGCCGATACGGTGGCTGCGCCCATCGAGCAGCAGGTGAACGGCGTCGAGAACATGTTGTACATGTCGTCGCAGAGCACGAACGACGGCACCTACACGTTGACGGTGACGTTTCAAAACGGCGTCGATTTGAACATGGCTCAGGTGCTGGTGCAGAACCGTGTGGCCCTCGCCCAGCCGATTCTGCCCGACCTGGTTAAGCGCCGCGGCGTGGCCGTGAAGAAGAAGTCGCCCAGCGTGCTGATGATCGTCAACCTGTTTTCCCCCGACGCCAGCCGCGACAACCTGTATCTCAGCAACTATGCCACGATTCAGCTTAAGGACGAGCTCGCGCGGCTGAACGGCGTGGGGGACATCACGTACATCGGCCAGCGCGATTACAGCATGCGGCTGTGGCTCGATCCCGAGAAAATGTCGTCGCGCAGCCTGACCGCCTCGGACGTCGTGACGGCGATCCAGCAGCAGAACACGCAGGTGGCCGCCGGACAACTCGGGCAGCCTCCCATCGACACGGCGCAGGCGTTTCAGATCACGATGAGCACGATGGGGCGACTCACCGACGTCGATCAATTTGCGGAAATGATTTTGAAGACCGATGCCATGGGAAGGCTGGTGCGGCTGTCGGACGTCGCCAGCATCGAGCTGGGGGCGCTGGCCTACGATCAGTCGTGCACGCTCAACGGCAAGCCGTCGGTCGCTCTGTCGGTGTATCAGCTCCCCGGTTCGAACGCGCTGGAAGTCGCCAACCGCGTGCGAACGCGAATGCAGCAATTGAAAGATCGGTTTCCCGATGGGCTGGACTATGCCATCGTGTACGACACCACCCCGTTCATCAATCAGTCGATCACCGAAGTGTTTCATACGCTGCGCGACGCCGTCATCCTCGTGGCGGTCGTCGTGCTGTTGTTCCTGCAGAACTGGCGCTCGGCGATCATTCCGCTGGTGGCGGTTCCCGTGGCGATCGTCGGCACGTTCGCCGTGATGTCGATGATGGGCTTCAGCCTGAACAATCTGACGTTGTTCGGTCTGGTGCTGGCGATTGGAATCGTGGTGGACGACGCCATCGTCGTGGTGGAAGCGGTCGGGCACCATATCGAGCAGGGGTTGTCGCCGCGGGTGGCGACGCTACAGGCCATGTCGGAAGTGGCCGGGCCGGTGATTGCGATCGGCCTGGTGTTGAGTGCCGTGTTCGTCCCTTGCGCCTTGATCACCGGGATCACAGGGCAGTTCTTCCGGCAGTTCGCGCTGACGATCGCCGTGTCGACCGTCATCTCGACGTTCAACTCGCTGACACTGAGTCCGGCGCTCACGGCGCTGTTGCTGCGTCCCCACGAAGAGGGAGGCTCGACTCCCCTCCCCCGCGTCGGATTCGCCCTGGCCGGTGCGTGGATCGGATGGGAACTCGTAGCTCCGCTGCTCGCATCCCACTTCCCTGTCATTCCCAGTGGACCGTGGGTGAGCCTCTTCGCGTCGTCCCTCACGTGTGCGCTTCTGGGCTGGTACATCGCGATTCCGCTGAACGCAATCCTTGCGGCGTTTTTCCGTATGTTCAATGTGGGCTTCAATTTCGTCGCCGGCGGTTATACGAAAGTGGTTGGGGGGCTGCTGCGGATCAGTGCGCTGGTCGTTCTGGTTTACGGAGGCCTTCTCGCGCTGACCTATTTCGGGTTCGACCGGGCCCCCAAAGGTTTTATCCCGGCGCAAGACAAAGGTTATCTGCTCGTCAATGTGCAGTTGCCCGATTCGGCCTCCGTGCAGCGGACGAGCCAGGTGATGGCACGGATTGAAGAGATCGCCCTGAAGACGCGGGGGGTCAAGCACACCGTGGGGGTGGCCGGGCAGTCGATTCTGTTGAGCGCCAACGCTCCCAACTTCGGTGCGATGTATGTGATGCTTGCCGATTTTCAGGAGCGGACGCCGCTCGGTTTGTCGGCCGACGTCATCGCCGAGGAGCTCGAAGGCAGGCTCCAGCAGGAAATTCAGGAAGGGCTGATCAACGTCTTCGGCGCTCCGCCGCTCGATGGGTTGGGAACGGCCGGGGGATTCAAGATCGTCGTCGAAGACCGCGGCGATACGGGGGTGAAATCGTTGCAAAGCGTCGTTGACGGCATCGTCGGCGAGGGGAAGAACACTCCCGGCCTACAAGGGTTGTTCACCAGCTTCCGCGCCAATACTCCCTGGCTGTTCCTGAACATCAATCGGACCCAGGCCAAGGCGATGGGGGTTTCGATAAGCGAGCTGTTCAACGTGCTGCAGGTCAATTTGGGATCGCTGTACATTAACGACTTCAATCGCTTCGGCCGCACCTGGCAGGTGAACGTGCAGGCGGACTCCGACTTTCGCCGACAGATCGAAGACCTCAAGCAGCTCAAGATTCGCAGCGATACGGGGAAAATGGTGCCGCTCGGCACGCTCGCCAGCGTCGACGAACAAAGCGGGCCCGTGCTCCTGATGCGGTACAACATGTATCCGGCGGCGGCGATCAATCTGAGCCCGGCGGACGGAGTCAGCTCGGGGCAGGCGATCGAAAGGGCGGAGGCGATCACACAACGCGGCTTGACCCGCTCGATGCGTTCCGAATGGACTGAGCTGGCGCTGTTGCAACTGCAGACCGGCAATACGGCGATGCTGGTGTTTCTCTTGGCAGTGGTGCTGGTGTTTCTCGTGCTGGCGGCGCAGTACGAAAGCTGGTCGCTGCCGCTGGCAGTCATTCTGGTGGTGCCGATGTGCCTGTTGTGTTCGATCGCCGGCGTGCTCCTGGCGCATCTCGACGTCAATGTGTTCACGCAGGTGGGATTCGTCGTGCTGGTGGGACTGGCCTGCAAGAACGCCATTCTGATCGTCGAGTTCGCCAAGTCGCGGAGCGAATCGGGAGTCGATTTGAAGCAGTCGACCCTTGAAGCGTGCAAGTTGCGTCTGCGGCCGATCATCATGACGTCGCTGGCGTTCATCCTGGGGGTGGTGCCGCTCGTACTGGGGGAGGGGGCCGGAGCCGAAATGCGGCGAACGCTGGGGACTGCCGTGTTTGCCGGAATGTTGGGGGTGACCGTGTTTGGAATCTTCCTGACACCAGTATTCTTCTATGTGGTGCGTAAAATTGCGGGTGGAAGCGACGAAGCGGGGCGGCATGACGGTGCTTAAATACAGTTTGATAACACATGCCGAAAGCTCGTTGAACCGCGACCGGATGGGGGAGTACGCGTCAAGTTGCGGCCCTTTTAACCCTATCGCGGTTTCAGATGGTTGCTCCCATGAGAGCGGCCAGCAAACAAGAGCCCGATATTGGCGATACGCGCTCCCCTGCCGCGTCGCGGTTAAACGATTTGAAATTTGGCCAATCAATTGCCAGACTCGCGTGAAGTATGTCGAGTATTAATGGTGAGTATTCTCGTTCGTCCCCCAAGGAGTGCCCCATGCGACTGGGCTTGGTCCTGGCGTTGACGGCACTTTTGGCTGCCGGGGCGGAGTCGCGCGCCGATGACTGGGGTAGTCTGCGGTGCGTATCGCAATGCCTGCAAACCAGTTACAGCGAAACTTCAGCGCCGCAGACGGATAGCATCGAGAACGACGACGGCGCCGGGGGTTGGCCAAAGCCAGCTTGGCTTAATGTGCCCCTCAATGAGCCTGTCGAAGAACCGGCGGCATCCACTGCCCCGAGTTGGGGAACATTTCCTAGATTGCCCGGATTGCGCGGTGTCCGCGGATTGACAGGCGTCATTGGAAATCTCATGCAGACCAATCCGCACGTCGGCGGAACCTTGTATGCCACAGAGCCGGTCAAGGGGCAACCCACGAGTCTGGGAATGTCGCGGCAATTCTTTCAATTTGCGGCCCCCGTGTGGAGCGACGGCAATGACACACTCGTTTTTTCGACGCACGTGCAATCGACGTTGCTACAGTCGAACGCCATTCTGCCGACGACGAATCAGGCGTTCCCGGATCAGCTCTGGAATATCTGGTTCGGCACGAATTACTTTCACGTTTTCGACAATGGGGTGATCGGAGCGATGCTGGTCGAAGCGGGTTCTGCCAGCGACAAGCCGTTCAGCCAGACCCGCAACGATTCCTTCGCCGGAACGGGGCTATTGATTATCCCCGACGGCGAACGCAACGCCTGGATCCTGGGCGTGCAGGCCTCGACGAACAGCCAGGTGCTGTACAACATTCCGATTCCCGGAGCGGCGTATTTGTACAGTCCGGACGACGACTTCCAGGCGATCGTCGGCTTTCCCTACAGCGCCGTCAACTACCGCATTCAGAAGAATATCCAGCTGCAGTTGCTGTACATGTTTTTGACGACTGTCCATACACGCATCAGCTACCAGCCCAACGACGACTGGCAGGTCTATGTCGGTTTCGACTGGCTGAACGAAAACTACGCGCTGGCGAACCGCCAGGACTCGGGCGACCGGTTCTTCTATTACGAGAAGCGCGTGATAGGCGGCTGGCAGTGGTGGTGGTCGAAGCACCTGGCCGTGGAAATCGCCGGGGGCTTTGCTTTCGATCGCTACTTCGATACGAGCAGCGGTTTTTCGTTCAGCCTGAGCGGCTCGAATCGCGTAGACGTCGGCAGCGGGCCATTCGTCATGATGCAACTCGATTACCGGTTCTGAGCCATGCCCGACCCCGTCCTGTTCGCCAAGGCGATGACCGCCGCCGGTGTGACGTGTGTTGTGGTCTTCGCGGCCTGCGTCGGCTGGAAGCGGCCGGCAAGTGCTGTGCGCAACACGGCAGCGAGCGTTCTGGGAATGATCGGGGCGCTGCTTGTCGGTGGCTGGATTCTCGGCTTGAGGCCGCACTGGCCGCCGTCGGACGCGCTTGATCGGCTGCTGTTCGTCGTGCTTCCCGCGACAATGGCGATCGAGTTGCTCGCGGCGGTTCCGAAGATGCCGCGCTCTGCGGTGTGGATCTTGCGAGTCTGCCTGGCAGCCGGCGCCGGGCGCATTCTGTTGCACGGCTCCGGGTATCTTAAAGGTTCGGTGACCGGCTGGACGGTCGAAGATATCCGCGTCGCTTTGGTCGTGAGTGCCGTTTCGCTGATCGTCGTCTGGTGGCTGCTCGTGCGGCTCGTCGAGCGCTCTCCTGGCGTTTCCGTTCTCCTGGTCTTGGCGCAGGTGATCGTGACCAGCGGCCTCGCGCTAATGCTGTCGGGCTATGCCACAGGTGGACAAGCGGCCCTGCCTCCGGCTGCGGGGCTGGTGGCGATTGCCGTGGCTGCGTGGGGGCTCAAGACCGCGCCCTCGGGCGTGGGTGCGTTGGGGATTGGGATCACGAGCCTGTTCGGGATTTTGATCCTGGGCCGCTTCTTCGGCGAGTTGTCGACTGGCCGTGCGCTCGTGCTGCTTTTCGCTCCGCTGGTTTGCTGGGCGACCGAATTGCCCGCGCTGCGTGCGCAAAAGCCTTGGGTGATCGGGTCAGTCCGATTGGCGCTAGCCTCGATTCCATTGGCCGCCGTGCTGTTCCTGGCGCAGCGCGATTTCGCGAAGAATATGGAGTCGACCACGGGCGGGGAATATCAGAGCGACGAATATTGAGAGGTCGCGCCGTCTCCGCCTTGAGCAGTGATCTAGCCGTTTTCTGTCGCGTGGCCTTCCAGTTCCCATCAAACAAATCAGGTGCGTTAGCGGCTACTTGCGGCTTTCACATCCATCTTTACCAGTCGGTTTTCATCGTCAGCAGTTGGGCGTCCATTGGCGATTGGCCCTTCCCAAAGGTCAGGATTAAATCGAAAGGCAGGCTTACCTGTCGCGATTTCAAACCCCTCGACAAAATGGCTGTGAACGCCAAATACCGCGACGATTTCGCGGGTCGCCGCCAATTCGACGGGATGATAAAACCATGCACCGAGCATTGGATGTCGATGCCCGGTCCTTCCCCAAGCCTCCGATTGCCACACGACTTCTCCCGTAGCGGCTTTCAGACAGAACAGGCTCACTGCGTATTCATCACCATAACTATGGAATATGACGAAGGTTGTCTGCTTGTCGATATAAACTCGGCAAACATCGGAGTGAGATTCGCTCGCCGTTTCCCGGCGAATGTTACGCAGTGCTGTGACAATTGAGGAATGAATTGGTGTCGACTTCGTTCCGACCTCAATCTTGCCGTTCCTGGAGCGAGTTCCGACTGGAACTTGCACTTTATGGGGGCCGAGATTCATCTCCTGGAGCATCTCGGTTGTCGTGGGAATCCCTGCGAGCAACTTCGATCCATCCGGACCTTCTCTCGAGGTTATCAGTCCTAAAGGTTCATACAATTCGAGAGCCCCGGGAAGGTATGCCCTGGCGCCTTCGCATTGAAGGGTCAGACGGTTCACCTAAGTCGCTGGACACTTGATGCCGGTTCGGCCTTCGAGAAATCCGGTAAGACGCTCCGGATGCGAGGCGGCTCTCAATTGCAGATCTTTTGAATTGCGCGCTTGCCACCGTGCGTAGAGCGCGATGCCCAGGTCGTCATCGTTTCTCAGAGCGGAGAGCTCCTCGTCATTGGCAAAACTGAACAGCGCCTTGTACGCCTTCGTGGCGACTTCATTGTCGACCGCTTTAGCCGCAGTCTTTCGCAGACTCTCGATTCGCGCAGCACGAATTTCATCAGCGGCAATCGGCACGGGAGCCAGCGCCGCCGTCCCAACCAAGAGATATAGCCCCAGCAATATTCGTGACATGGTCGGCCGCTCCTGCCTGGTACGAGTGTCGATTCCTTCCGGTAAAACGGGACCATCGTATCGAATCCAAGAAATACCGGAAATACCGAACACGGGAACTGAGGATGGCTGCCACGATCAGACTAGCTGAGCAAACCTTCGAGCGCATCACACGCCGCTTTCGCGCCGTCTTCCTTGCAGATTTCTGCCGCGACTGATTGTGCTCGCGCCGCGTACGCGGGATTGTCGAGCAATTCTCGCAGCTCGGCGGCGACACGGGGCGCACGGTATTTGGCCGGCGGGATGGTGCGCGCAACGCCCAGGCGCACGGCGCGGGCCGCATTGTCGGGCTGGTCCCAGGCGCAGGGCATCACCAGCATTGGGCGGCCTGAATACAAACAGAGGCCCGTCGTGCCGATGCCGCCATGATGCACGACCGCCGCGGCGCGTGGGAACAGCGCACCGAAGGGGGCGTAGTTGCAGACGGCGACGCCGTCGGGCAGGTCCAGCGGTCGATTGCGCGGGTCGTTGAGGATGAGCACGGCCCGGCGACCCAACTGCTTCGCGGCCGCGGCGCTCTCCCGATAGAACGTCCCGGGGTTGGAAGCGACCGCCGTGCCCATCGTGAAAACGATGGGAGGCGCGCCTGCGTCCAGAAAGCTCGCCAGTTCGCCTGGCAATCCCGCCGCGTTTTCAGCCTTGAAATCGGGGAAACCCGTGATGACGGTTTGCGCCGGCCAATCGGGTTGCTTCTCCGCCAGCAGCTTCGAAAACAGGGCCAGCACAAGTGAAGCGGAATGGGTGTCGCCGAGCGGATTGGGTTCGTCGGTCGGCGGCAGGCCGAGCTCATTCCTCAGTTGATACCACGGACGCGCCAGAAAACGAGTTCGCCGTTTCGAGAAATCCAACACCGGTCTCCACAATCGAGGACCGAGCCGTCGCAGGCCTTGGAAAAGATTTGGCGCGAGCGGAACCAGAGGCACGTCGTGTGCCGAAAAAAAGAACAGCGGCATGTGAATCGTCGAGGCCCACGCGATGCCGGTTTTTTCCGCGACGAGCCGCGCGGCCAGCCCCAACTGCGAGACGAGCAGATCGGCCCCGTCGGCCGCGGCGAGAGTGTCGTCGTACATTTCGCGCAGGTGGGGCATGAGCAGCTCGCGGTTGAGCCGAAAGAGCCCCCACCTCAAGTGCATGTACCGCCGCATCTTGTCGGGATCGCGGATCCACGCGCAATCCGGTCGCACGGGATGAAACCCCAGCCCGAGCGCCTCGATCTTGGCGCGGTAGCATTCGCCCGTGCCGACGATGACGTGATGGCCCCGCGATTTCAATTCGAGCGCCAGGGCCAGATAAGGATGCAGGTCTCCCAGCGAACCCATCGTCGTGATGACGATCCGTCGCCGCCGGCCACGAGCTTCCGCCAGGGGATGAGTCGCCGCGGAGGTTTCGAGATGGGTGTTCATGTCACATCCACGAAGAAGCCCTCCGTCGTCCACGCCTGAAACCACGCGCGGAGTTGACTCGCGAACTCCGCATCCGGCAAGGGCGATACGGCGGCGGCCTCTGCAATAGCCGCTGCGATCGTGACCCCCGCGATCAGCGCATTCAACAGCCTGAACTGCGCCGCCGCGAGCGGGATTCGTTTGACGCGATAGTCGCGACGCGTGACGGCCAGGTAAGTTTCCGCCGGCTGCGGCACAGGAGACGTTTCATTTCTGGCTGCCGCCGTGAAATACTCATTGATGGGAAACCGCAACTGGACCAGCCGCAGGCAGGGCGCCGTCACGAGCCGTGCACGAGGCCAACTTTCCGGTGGAATTGCCTGGAGCCGCGCCGCATCTAGAGTCGGCATGTTTTCGACGCCCGGACCGTCGAAGACTTCGTTCACGACCCGTTCCAGGCGCGCCAGGTCGATCATGAACTCGGGCCAGTCTGCGTCGCCGCTTTCCGGGGCAGGACGGGTCTCGGCGAGAAACTCCGGAAACGTCTCTCCCAGGCGGCCCAGTGTGTAGCTCTGCGAAGGATGCGCCTGCAGATAGCCGACGGCAAATGAGTCGAACAGTACAGTCCCCAGCGACGTCGCCAGGACCGAGTACTCTTCCCGCAGGCAATCAAGCAGCCGCGCGTAATAAGCTCGGTAATAGATATCAAGCCGTTCGAGGCTCGTCAGGGCCCGCGACCGGGCGATCACCCGCTCGACCTGCGACGGGCCGACGGCGATTTGCTGAACCGCCTCGCGCGACTCGATTCCTGCAGCCGGGCCGGCCGGATGCGTGATCACCACCTGCATCCAGCGCTGGACTTCGTCGAGCGTATGGCGCGGCTCGCTCATTTGGCGTCTGCCACGAGGAAGGCGACAGGGTTTGAGACGGCGGCGCGCGAGGACTTGCCGATTGGAGCAAGGCCAGGAGACAAGAATACAGGGAGACAAGGAGAATCTGCGCAGAGCCCCTCCTGTTTCTCCTGGCCTCCTTGTCTCCTCGTCTCCTTGTCGTCGTTGACGACCTCAAAATGCGCGCGCGCTTTCTGCACCTCGGCGTGCACGACGGCAAACTCGGGGATGCTCGCGTCCCATTCCAGGAGCGTCGAAACGCCGCCGGTCAATTGTCGCGCACGGGCATACAGACCCCAGACCGGGTCGATCACCGGGCCGTCGTGCGTGTCGATGCAATGCGTGCCGCAGTTGGTGTGCCCCGCGAGGTGGAATTGCACGATCCGATCGTGGGGCACCCGTTCGATGTATTCGACCGGGTCGAAGTCGTGGTTGACGCTGGACACATAGACGTTGTTGACGTCGAGCAAGAGACCGCAGTCGGCCTCTTCTGCGACACGGGTCAGAAATTCCCATTCCGGCATCGTCGAATCGGCGAAGGTGACATACGAGCTGGGATTCTCGAGAACGAAGGGACGTTCCAGCACGTCCTGCACGACCCGCAACCGCTCGACGACGTGCGCCAGCGTTTCTTCGTTGAGCGGGATCGGCAAGAGATCGTGGGTGTTGCGGCCCGCGACTCCTGTCCAGCACAAGTGATCGGAGACCCACGAAGCTTTCGTCTGCCGGGCGAGACTCGCCAGCTTTTTGAGATAATCGAGGTCGAGCGGATCGGTGCTGCCGATCGACAGCGAGACGCCGTGCATGACGACCGGATAGCGCTCGGCGACTTGTTCCAGAACGTACCGCGGCCGCCCCTGCGAATCGAGAAAGTTTTCGGAGATGACTTCGAACCAGTCGACCGCGGGCCACTCTTGCAGAATGTGCCGGAAGTGGGGGCTCCGCAAACCGATCCCCAGCCCCAAATCAGGATATCCGAGGCGGGGAGGGGCGGGCATGGGGCACGACGGAAATCACTCAGGACTAATGACGAATGTCTAAGGAAATCTGAAAAGCCAAATACTAAAGATCCGACCCAGGATGACTTGCGGCCGCGTCTATCGATCGCATGGCAGCGTATCGATGGCACTGTTTTTTCGCCTTCAGTTTTCTGTAGACATTGGAGTTTCGGATTTCGATTTTTGCCAAGGCCTATTTCTTCTGCGGGGGGGCGCCTTCGCCGAATTCCTTGCCGTCTTCCTTCATCTTTTCTTCGAAGTGCTTGCGGGCCGTTTTCCAGGCGCCGGCCATCAGCGGAACGTGACAGGCTCCCTTTTGCTTGCAGTCGTTGGTCGTGGCCGTGTCTCCGCAGCCACCTTGTCCCTTGCAGTCGTTCGCTCCGCTGCAAGAATGGTGCCAGGCCTTGGTCGCGCAATCTCCTTGTCCGGCGCAGTCATTCTTGCCGCTGGCCCCTTGATTCTTGCAGGCGTTGAGTCCGCTGCAGGCGTGCGGCTCGCCTTCGGCCTTGGCAACTTCACCGCCACCCGCGTCGTCAGTCTTCGCGGGCGGCTTGTTCTCGGTGGCAGCAGCGGGACGGGCTTTGGACGGCGCGGCTGCGGGCTTGTCATCGCTGCCACAGCCGGCGACAGTTCCCGCCAATACGCCGCCGACCGCGGCCATCGTTAACCGATGAAAATCTCTGCGGTTCAAGTCCTGGGGATCCATCGTTGACGACTCCTAAAGAGATAGCCGGTCGCGGAAACAGGCGCCACATGATCTCAACACCCGAGATTGGCGAGCTAGTCGTTACAGTAATTGGAGTGAATCGCACTGTCCAGCGAATCGAATCAGTCAGTCGCGTCTTGGCGAACGATGGGAACTGCTGGCCTTCCGATTCGCACGGTGCCGAATCGTGTCGCTTCGCGACTCCATAATATCCACCCGGACGAGACAACTGGACCGCTTTGCATGATTTGCATCATTTTCCGGCAAATCGCCGAGATTTTAGGCGTCGAGGCGGTCAGGCTGGATTGCCGTCGACCGCCTGGATTTCGTGGTTTTTGCGGAAAACTGCGGGCCGATGCCGAATCCGGCCGTTCGGCACAATTCCTGCGGAAATGCTCCTTACGTGCCGATGTGCACTATACAACTGAATGGGGCCGGGTACACTCTAAGGCAGTGGGGCAAAGGATGAACCACAATTCTCGGGTTACGAGGAGCTTACCCATGAGAACATTGAACTCGAAGGAGATTTCCAGGGAAGGAAACGGATCGTCGCCTCCGCGATTTGCGTCCGAGGCCGTGGGCGGCCCGTCGCCGCATCAGGTCGAACAGGATGTGCGCCGCGTTTTATTGTCGCAGCCGACGCTGCGATTCTCGTCCCTGGTGGTTCGACGAATCGCCGACGGTGTCTGCTTGCAGGGGATTTTGGAGGCAGATGACGGATCGCCCGACGTGTGCTCGATCGCACAGCGCGTCTCGGGGGTGAATTGCGTTCTCAACCACTTGTTGATCGCCCCCAACCGTGACGTGCCAGTCCACGATCTGCCGGTGAAGGGCTGAGCGGAGTGCGAAGTCGCGGGCGATGCGGACAGGCCTTGCATGCCGCGTCAAATATCGAATTTGCCGGCGTGTCCGACGCGCCGATGCAACCGACGTTGGTAATATTGCCATTCGCGGCTTTTCGTGCGTCGTGCTTGCCGATATAATCAACTGATCGGCCCCAATTGATGCGTCCCGCCTCGTTCTCCGCCAAGAGATCTATCCATGCCAACTCGATCGGGCTCCCCATGTCGCTATTGCGATGGCGTCACCCGTCGCTCGTTCCTGCAGATCGGCGGACTGGCGCTGGGTGGTCTGACGCTCGATAACCTCTTGCGAGCCGAAGATCGTGCTGGAATCGCCAAGTCGCACAAGGCGATCATCATGGTGTATCTGTCGGGGGGCCTCGCGCATCAGGATTCGTTCGACTTGAAGCCCGACGCGCCCCAAGAAGTTCGCGGGGAATTTAAACCAATTGACACGAGCGTCCCCGGCTTGCAGATTTGCGAGTTGCTTCCGAACCTGGCTGCAGTCGCGGACAAATATTCGTTGATCCGCTCGATCGTCGGCCTGCGTGACGAGCACAGCAGCTTTCAGACGATCACCGGATACTCGATGGGCGAATCGCAGCGTGACGGGCACCCGCACTTCGGCTCGGCCGTGTCGCGCGTGCTGGGAAACACCAGCCCCGTCGTACCCGCGTTTGTCGATCTTTTCCCCACGATGCAACATCGGCCTTACAATGCGCCAGGTTCCGGGGTCTTCGGGTCGCATGCGGCCGGCGTGAAAGCCGACGGCGAAGACCTGGCCAGCATGAAACTGCGGTTCGTCTCTCCCGAGCAATTCACCGATCGCCGTCGATTGCTTGAATGCGTCGATCGGTTCCGCACTGGCGTTGACAGCGAACGGCTCTCGGCCGCCGACTCGGCGTACCAACGGGCTTTCGACGTGCTCACCTCCAGCCGGCTGGTCGAAGCGCTCGACGTCGAAAAAGAGGACCCGCAGATCCGCGAAGCCTACGGCCGCGGTTCATCGAAGCACCAGGGAGACGGAGCGCCGCTCTGGAACGATCAACTGCTCGTGGCCCGCCGGCTTGTCGAAGCGGGCGTCCGTTGCGTGAGCGTGGCCTACGGCTTCTGGGACACGCACGGCAACAATTTCTCCCATTTGAAGAAAAACCTGCCGACCTTTGACAAGGGGATTGCTGCGCTCGTCCGCGATCTCTACGACCGTGGTCTCGAAAATGACGTCACGGTCGTCGTGTGGGGCGAGTTCGGGCGAACCCCCAAGATCAACAAAGACGCCGGGCGCGACCATTGGCCGCGTGTGAACGGCGCGCTCCTGGCCGGCGGCGGCATGAAGATGGGGCAGGTGATCGGCTCGACCGATGCGCTGGCCGACTCGGCCAAAGATCGCCCGGTCCATTTCCAGGACGTCCTGACGACGCTATACCACAACCTGGGGATCGACCCGCACGAACTGGTGCGCGACGTCAACGACCGCCCCGTCCCCCTCCTCCCCGGCACTACGCGCCCGATTCGCGAACTTGTGGCGTGACGTGACGGAATGACTCCGTTCGTCGTGCCGACTTCAGGCGGGCGTCATGTACGCGCGTGTTCGGATTACGATTCCGAAAGGTTCGCTGGATCTGTTGAATCGCCGGTCAGACACGAGTAGGCTGGTTTTTCCTAAAGACGTCGATCTGACGCCGGGTTGCCTACGCCATTATTCTCGTCCGCTGCCACCTCAATGGAGACGAATCCATGGGCCAGTTACGCCATTCTGCGCTGACATGCGGAGTTCTCTTTTCCCTGGCCGTTGTCGCCCGGGCCGACGATTCGCTGCCTGCCACGACTGTCCAGCGTCTTAAAGACGCGACGGTTTATGTTAAAACGGCGATCGGCCCCCTGAAGATGACGGGGTCTGGATTCGTGATTCAAGTCACCGGGGATTCTGCGCTGATCGCGACCAATCAACACGTCATCGGAAAACCGAAGGAATTGCGAATCGGCGGGTTCATCCCCGGGTTGCGCGGGCGGGATAAGATGTACCTTCGCAGCTTGCAACAGGGTCTGGCAGGGAAAGAGCCGGCCGTTACGGTCGTTTTCCACAGCGGCGACACGAACGAGCAATCGTTGAATGCTGAAGTCCTGGGAGGGTTGGATGAACCCGACCTGGCGATCCTCAAGGTCTCGGGAATCAAGATCTCGCCCAAGCCGATCGAATTTGCAAACTCGCCGGCGCCGTTGGAAACGATGCCCATTTTCGTGCTCGGATTTCCGTTTGGTGATGCGCTGTCCACCAATCATGGCAGCCCGGCGATCACAGTTGGAAAGGGTACGGTTTCCAGCATTCGCAAAGATGCGTCCGGCAAAACGGCCAAGATTCAGATCGACGGCGCGCTCAATCCCGGCAATAGTGGCGGACCGGTCGTCGATTCGAAAGGGAACCTGATCGGCATTTCGGTCCAGACGATTCAAGGCAGCAACATCGGCCTGGCGATTCCACCGGGCGAACTCGTCGCGACGTTAGAGGGACGCGTCGGCAAGCCGGTGGTTTCCGCGGGACAGGTGGTCAACGGCGCCGCGCCGACGTACGAAGTCGTGATCCCAGTGATCGATCCGATGAAGAAACTCAAGTCGGCAACGCTCCAATTTGTCGACGGCGCCGTTCCGCTCGATGCGTCCAAGTCCAGTGAACCTCAATTGAATGCGGCAGCCGGAAATCAAAAGGTCGATCTGACAATTTCCGATCGCGTTGCGCGAGCGACCTTGGCTTTGCCGGTCGTCGCCAATCAGAAAATGCGGGAAATCACCGTTCAGGCCTCTTACGTCAATCAAAACGGAGAAACAACCTATCTCGAACCGATGGTGCTGAAAGTTGCAGCCCCCGCGGTTGTCACGGCCAAAGTCGACGGGAATTCCGCCACAATCACACAAACACAGAAATCCGGAAATCGAACGATTCGTCGAGAAGTGACGATCACCCGCGGAAATTCTTCCGGCAAATCCAAATTCGACGACCTGGACGAAGACGCGGGGGCGGAGGGAGACGATGAAAAGTCGTCCAAGAAGGCGACGGCCAAGAAGGGATCTTCAAACGTCAAAAAAACAACGAAGTCGGGAAAAGAAGAGAACGACGGAGGCTCTGACAAGACGACCGAAGTCGCCTGGACAAACAAGATCACAAAAATGAAAAAGATTCCGGATGAAGAAATCACGGGCAGAATCGACGGCCTCGAGTTTACGCTCGACAGGGCCGAACTGAAGACTGGAAGTTTGACGTTCCGCAAGGGAACCGCATTTTTTGCGGACCTTGAATTGGCTATTGTGCTCTGGACCAAGCGCGATGAAGACGTATCGGGGCGGAAATTCGTAATCAACGGCCAGCCTCGTGCTGGCGAACCGGTCGTCAGGTTCAGCGCGAAACGCAAAGGAGAGAAACTCCCCAAGACTCAGCACGCCAGCGAATACCTCATGGTGCTGGAATTTGGCGACTATAACGCCGAACTGAGAATGCAGCCGGGGAAGATTTACATTTGCCTTCCCGATCGCGGTAAGAGCTTTCTCGCCGGCAGCTTCGAGGCGCAGGTCGATTGATCCTCGTCAGAACGGCGGTGAGTAGATGTCGTGTGCCAACGACAAGTGGCATCGTGAACGGCGAAGCCGGTTAGAAACCGCCCGCACGGGGCGCGTCATAGAGCGCGGCCAGGTGCGGTTCGAATTTGGCGATGATGTGACGGCGCCGAAGTTTGAGCGTGGCGGTCAATTCTTCGTCGGCGACCTGGAAAGGTCGCGAGAGGACCAGGCACGCCTTGACACGCTCGGGCTGGCTGACGGCTTCCATCAGTTTGTCGATTCGCGCCTGGAAAAACGCGACGATCGCGGGTGTGCGGATGAAACCGTCCGCGACGTCGATCTTCCAGCCGTGGGCGGCCTGCTCGTCCGCGAGCTTGGCAAAGTTCGGCACGACGATCGCTGAAACGAACGGACGACGGTCGCCATACACCAGCGCCTGGTCGATGTATGGATCGCTGATGAGGAGCCGTTCGAGTTCGGTGGGGGCGATGTTCTTTCCGCCCGACGTGATGATCAGGTCTTTCTTGCGGTCGGTAATGTAGAGAAAGCAGTCGGCATCCAGACGCCCGACGTCTCCCGTATGCAGCCAGCCATCGACGATCGCCTGGGCCGTTGCCTCCGGGTTTTTCCAATAACCCTTCATCACGTGCGGCCCGCGCGTGAGAATTTCGCCATCGGGGGCGATTCGCACTTCGACGCCGCCGATCACCGGGCCTACGGAACCCAACCGGTGCCGGGCGGCACAATTGAAGGAGATCACCGGCGAACTTTCGGTAAGGCCGTACCCTTCGTAGATGGGCAGATCCAGGTCATAGAACGCAGCGCCGATATGCTTGGGAAGGGGCGCACCGCCGGAGCTGAGATGCCGCAGATTCGGGCCGAAGAGTTTCCGCAGTTGTTTCGCCCGTTTCTCCGGGACGACGGTCTCGATGCTGCTCCAGATTTTTTCGTAGAACCGCGGCACCGAGTTCATCCACATCGGTTGAGTTTCAGCAAGATTGGCGACCAGGGTCTCGACCGATTCGGCCAAAGCCAGCGTCGTGCCGGCGGCTGTCGTGAGATAATGATCGACGGTGCGGGCATAGATGTGGCTGTAGGGCAACCAGCTCAATTGCACGTCGTCGGGCTGGATGTCGGCAAGCTGCCGAGTGCCGAGCGCATTCGACAAGAGATTGCTGTGCGTCAGCATGACCCCTTTCGGATTGCCGGTCGTGCCGCTCGTGTAGATCAACGTCGCCAGGTCGTCGCCGGTGAGGGCAGCCTCGCGCGTGAGAATTTCCTTTTGGGCGACGGCGCCGCGCTGCCAGCCTCGCTGAATGAGCCCTTGCCACGACAGATGCACGAGCCGTCCCGGTGCCGCGATCGAATCGAATGAGACGATGAATTCAAGCTGCGGCAAGGCGTCCAGAATGGCGGAAACCTTATCGGCCTGCGCCTGGCTGCTGACGAAAATCCCGCGCGCGTCGCTGTGTTCGAGCTGGTAAGCCGCCTGAGTCGCCGTGAGGGGCGCATGCAGCGGGACGTTGACGGCCCCAGCGCTCAACATGGCATGGTCGGCGACGAGCCACTCGCATCGATTTTCCGACAGAATCGCGACGCGTTCGCCGGGTTGGATTCCCAGCTCGATCAAACCGGCCGCCGCGCCGTCCGCCTGCCGGCGGTAGTCGCTCCAGGAGAGGTCCTGATAACGGCCCCATTTCTTATAGCGCAAGGCCACGTTCGGCCCCAGGCGGCGACAGGCATCACGATGAAACGAGGCGAGGTTGTTCGGCATGGAACGAATGGCGGAATTTGACTGGAGCCGATCACCGGGAGTAAGATAAGAACATGACGATTCGCCCAAAAGACCGCAAGCTCGCCGAATTGATCCTGTTCATTTCCGAACGGTCCGAGGGGGACCTTCGGTTCGGTGCGGCCAAGCTGAATAAGCTGCTGTTTTATTCCGACTTCGCGGCTTTCCTGCTCTTCGGAAAATCCATATCGGGCCAGGAATATCAGAAGTTAGCTGGTGGTCCAAGCCCCGTCCGTTGGATGGCAATTCGCGAGGCGCTCCTCGACCGCAAAGAACTGGCAATCAGAGATATCGATTCGTTCAAGAAGAAGCAGGAGAGACCTTTCGCGTTGAGGTCGGCCTCCCTGATGGGATTCACTGCCGACGAAATTGCCCTCGTGACGAAGATCATCCAGCAGAGCTGGGAACGGGATGCTTCGGAAAGCGGTTACTTCTCGAAGGACTCGGTTCACTGGGACGAGTATGTAGAAATCTCGGAAACGATTCCGTATGAAATGGCATTCCTCAGCAAACGACATCCGACCGAAAACGACTTGAAGCATTGCCAGGAAAATGCCGCGCTCGCCGCTGCCGTTTTTGCCAATCCGAGAAAGGTCCGATTGATCGATGCGCAGGCTTTTCTTGACGGAAGAGTTCGCAGGCCAACTCGCCGATCTGGAGCAGCACGTGCCGCACATCCGGAAAAGCCTGCGGGGACTGATGCAACGGCTGCAAAGAGATCCGCAATTCGGCGCTCAAATCGCGGGAAGTCCGCCGCGGTGGTTCGTCGCGATGCCTGACGTCTGCGACCGACCACTCGGAATCGTCTATTCGTTCGACGATGCTGATGTTGTCCTGTTGTCGATTTGGATCTCGTAAGCGATTTGGAAGACACGAGCCCGGCGGCTAAATGGGGAGAGACACTGAGTCGTGATAAGTCACTCGCAGTTTTCGAAAATTGTGGCGACTCCCTGGCCCTGGCCGACGCACAGCGTCGCGATCCCGTATTGAGCGCCGGCGTCTCGCATGCGGTACAACAGCGTCGTGGCGATCCGGGCGCCGCTGGCCCCCAGGGGATGGCCCAAGGCCACGGCGCCGCCGCGCGTGTTCACTTTTTCTTCGTTGATCCCGAGCAGCTTGAGCACCGCCAGCACCTGTACGGCGAAGGCTTCGTTGATCTCGAAGCAGCCGATATCGGCCAGCTTCAAGTTGGCGCGAGCGAGTGCTTTATGGATCGCCGGAACCGGCCCGATTCCCATTTCGCACGGATCGACCCCCGCCACCGCCATCGCCTTGATCCGGGCCAGCGGCTTGAGGCCCAGCTCTTTTGCCTTGTCTTCCGACATGACGAGCAGCGCCGTCGCCGCGACGCTGATCTGCGAACTGTTGCCCGCCGTCACCGAACCCCCTTCCGGATTGAACGCCGGGGGCAGGGCCGAGAGCGCCTCGATCGACGTATCGGCCCGAATGCCCTGATCGCGCGTGAGCTGCATCTTGTGCCCGGCTGGATCATGGCCCCACGTCGGGGCGATTTCAGCGGCGAAAGCGCCCGTGTCGGTGGCTTGGGCGGCCAGTTGGTGGCTGCGGAGCGCGAATTCATCCTGCCGGCGACGGTTCACTCCGTATTTCAGCGCCAGGAATTCGGCCGTCAGCCCCATATGCATCACCGCCTCGCTGAAGCGGCGTATGAGGCCCGGCGACGATTCGTAGCTCTTCGTCATCGGGATGTGATCCATGTGCTCGACGCCGCCGGCGATCTGCACGTCTTCGCAGCCCGCGGCGATGTTCATGGCGCAATCGTTGATCGCCTGCAGTCCCGAGGCGCAGTTGCGATTGATCGTGACGCCTCCCGTCTCGATCGGCAGTCCGGCAATCAGAGCGGCGATGCGGGCGACGTCGATCCCCTGTTCCCCCTGCTGCATCACGCAGCCCCAGCGCACGTCGTCGATCAGGTGTGAATCGATCCCCGTCCGCTCAACGATGGCCCGCATGGTTTGGGCCGAAAGATCGTCGGCTCGGACGTGGCGAAAGTAACCCGATTCGCTCGATGCTTTCCCGATCGGCGTGCGCAACGCATCGATGACGACGGCAGTTCTCATGATTTCACTTTTTCCCTTCGTTCAGCGGCGGATAAAACTTCGCGCCGCTCTGCGCCATAGCGACAAACTGTTCTGTCGGCTCGAACCGTTTGCCCAGGTGCGAATACTTCTTGACCCGTTCCAGGATCTTCGCCGCCCCGACATTGTCGCACCACTTGAGCAGCCCACCGCGGAACGGGGGAAAGCCGATGCCCAAAATCAGCCCCATGTCGACGTGCATCGGCTCGCGGACGATTTTTTCTTCCAGCACTCGCACCGCTTCCAGCAGCATCGCCAGGAGCAGCCGGTCTTCCACCTCTTCGTCGCTCACCTTCCGGCTGGAAATCCGGTTGCGTTCGAGAATCGGCGTGAATTCGGGGTCGGCCGCCGGAGTTCCTTTTTTGCCGACGAACTTGCGGAAACCCGCTCCCGATTTTTTCCCCAGCCGCCCGGCTTTGACGAGGTCGCCTAGCAACGGAGTTTCGACGGTCCGGTCGCGGAAGCCGGCGAGCATGACCTTTCCGGCATAGAACGCCGTGTCGAGACCGACGAGATCGTGCAGCGCGATCGGCCCCATCGGAAAACCAAATCGCGTGACGACTCTGTCGATCTGGTCCATGTCGGCCCCTTCGAGGAGCAACAGCACGGCTTCGTTCATGTAGGGGAGCAGGATGCGATTGACGAGAAAGCCGGGGCAGTCGTTGCAGACGATGGCGGTCTTGCGGAGCTTACGAGCCAGCTCGACGATCGTCACGACCGTTTCGTCGCTGGTCTGGTCGCCCCGGATGACTTCTACGAGCTGCATGCGATCGACCGGAAAGAAGAAGTGCATCCCCACGAATTTGTCGGGATGCTTGGCGGCCTTCGCCATGCGACCGATCGAGATTGTCGACGTATTGGTCGCCAGGATGGCGTCGTCGCGCATCACACCGGCCAGTTGCCGGTAAGCCTGGGTTTTCAATTCTTCGTTTTCGGTGATCGCTTCGACGACGACGTCGCAATCGGAAAATAGGGAGTGCGACGTCGACGTATTCAGGTTGCTGAGGAGCTGAACCATATCAGCAGGCGTCGCGCGGCCGATTTCGATCCGACTCATGACGACTTTTTGAGCGCGGGCCAATCCGTCGGCCAGGCGATCTTCGCTGACATCGACCATGCCGCAGGGGATTCCGCTGCGGGCGTGGGCCGTCGCGATGCCGGCCCCCATGAGACCCGAACCGAGAACTCCGGCGCGGCGTACCGCCCGCGGTTGCACTTTGTCATCCGCCACGCCGCGATCTCGCGACAGGGCCGTGTTCATGAAGAAAATGCCGATCAGATTGCCTGAGACTTCACTGCCGACAACTTCTTCCGCCGTCTTCCGTTCGACCGCCAGTCCCTCCTCAAGCGGCAGATTGACTCCCTTTTGCAGCGCCTTGAGGGCCACTAGAGAGGCAGACGGTTGTCCTTTCGTCTTGGCCTTGATCTGCCCCTCGGCGCACGCGATCGTAAACAGCATCTGGTCCTGGCTGAGTCCCAGCGGTTGCCGTCGTTTCTCGCGGCTCTTTTTCCATTCACCCGAACTGTACAGATACTCGGCGACGCGGCAGCCTTCTTCGACCAGCTTTTCAGCCGGCACGGCGTCGAACACGAGTCCGATGGCGGCCGCTTTCTGCGGCGTGACCGGTTCTCCGGTGCAGATCATGTCGATGGCGTGTGGCAGGCCGACAAGCCGCGGCAGGCGCTGCGTGCCCCCCCAGCCGGGGATCAAACCGATCGTCACTTCCGGAAGTCCGATTCGCGTTTTCGGATTGTTGGAGGCCAGCCGCTCGTCGAGTGCCAGGGACAGCTCAGTCCCGCCCCCCATGCACGGGCCGTCGATCAGCGAGACTGTCGGAAAGGGCAAGCTACTGACCCGATCGAACAGGGCGTGTCCGCCACTCAGCGCGCCGCGCAGTTGCTCGGCAGTCAGAGAGACGAGCGCCCCCAGCTCGTTCAAATCGGCCCCGGCGATGAACTGGCCCGGCTTCCCGCTCCGCAGCAATAATCCATGCAGATCGGTCCGCTTTTCGAGCTGTGTGACGATCTGACCTAATTCTTCGAGCACGGTCCGGCCGAGCGTGTTCACTTTTTTTTCGGGCGTGTCGAACGTCAGCAGAGCGATCGGGCCGGGAAGTTCTTCCAGTTTGAAGACTTTCGTCATGACGATGTCCCAAAGTCATTGTTGATACGGCATGAGAATCTCTTCGGCTTCGACTCCGGCGAGCGCTTGGAAACCTCCGCCGGCGATCGTTTCTCCGAGTTTCGTCACGGTGCGGAAATACTGACTCGTCAGTCGCGCGCCGGTCAAGCGCCGTTTGAGATCCTGACACAAGACATCCGCGGCCGAGCGCACGATCTCGTCGTCCTGCTTCGCAGCATAGAGGCTCGTCGCCAGCATGACGACCAGGTCTTGAATCCGCTGCGACAATTCGGACATGGCACACTGGCGATCGGCCAGTTTCAACTGATGTTTCGTCATCGTCGAGTCGATCCACAACCGGCTCTTCTGCAATCCGTGGGCCGCGAACTCGGCATGACGCCGCAGGGCTCCCGTCAGATGGGGTAATTGGATCCGCCCGCCACCGATTTGTTTCAGCCGCCACTTTGCATACGGAACGAGCGCTGCACGCAACTTCCAGGCGTGCACGGGATTGGCCGGGTTGAATTGTTTGATACCCGTCGCTTGCAGCGCACGGCCGATCGGTTCGAAGAATTGCTTGCCATGTTCCTTGATCAGCGATTTGAGAAATGCCATCCCCAACATTTCCCCCTCGCCTTCATAGATGCAGGGGGCGAGAAACTCGTGAACCTGATCGCCGAACAGGTGGCCGTGCAGGAACGCGCGGCCGCCGTGCGTCTTCATCAGCAGCTCAACCGCCGCTTCCTTCTGCGATTCACTGCCGAAGATCTTGGCGATGATGCATTCCATCTCGCCGCGGTAGCCTTCGTCGAGCAGCCACGCGCACCATTCGGTCATGGCGTCGCAGCCGACGATCAGGGCGGCCAGGCGCCCAATTCGGCGCCGGACCAGCTCGCGGGTCTCGATGGCATTGCCGTACGTGCGGCGGAAATGGGCCCAGGGCAGGATGCTGGCCAGCATGATCCGCATCGTCCCGGCGGCATTCGCGCACAGGGCCACGCGACCGCGGTTGAGTCCATGATAGGCAATCGTCAGCCCGTCGCCGCGCGATGGCGTGAGGAGGTTTTCGCGTGGGACCCGGAAGTCACGAAACAGCAGGCCATTGTTGTGCGTGTGCTTCAGGGCATAAAGGCCGTACTTTTTCGTCTGAAAATGTTCGTTTTCCGCTTCAGGAAGATCGGCAATCAGCACGGACGGCTTATCGTCGATCAGGCACACCAGCCCCACGGTCCGGCCGGCGACGGCGTTCGTGATGAACAACTTCTCGCCGTTCACGACATAATCGTTTCCGTCAAGAACGGCCTTCGTCTTCAGCGCGGTGAGGTCGCTGCCGGCACACGGCTCGGTCAGAGCAAATGCCGAAAGGCGCTGGCCCGAGGCCAACAGCGGCAGGTAGCGCTGCTTCTGATCGGGACTGCCGAACGTCCGCAAGGGATCGACGGCGCCGATGCATCCATGCACGGACGCCAACCCCGCCACCGTGGCGTCGACGACCGCCATCTGCGTCAGAAATTTGGCAAATGTCTGGAACGACGCTCCCTGGCCGCCATATTCCCGGTCGACGAGGAGGCCGAAATAGCCGGCGCCCGACAATGCTTCGAGCGTTTCGCGCGACACTTTGCCTTGCGCGTCGAACAGCAGCTTTTGCTTCCGGCGCTCGCGCACGACGTCAAGCGATTTCTGCATGACCGCTTGCGTCGCCGGGTCGCTGGCGGCGGGTTTGGCCACGAACAGATCGCCGGGGAGCTCGCTGTCCCACACGGCCCGATGCACAGGGCTGCCCGTCGTCTGGTATTTGGGAGCGAACAGCTTTTCAACCTGGTCGTCGGCACGGTCGATGGCCCCCGTCGTGCGCGCCTCTTCGGCGCTTTTGCCCGACAACTTGAGGGCCGTTTCGACGAATGTTTCCTGTTCGCGATCGAGTTCTGGGTTCGGCGTCGAGACAGTCATAGCTAATTGACCTTGGGAGCACACCCGGCAAATTATACGCGCGCGCCGGGCAAATGTAATCGCCCCGCTGGAGCTGCAGCGATGGTATCGGCCGTTGGCGCACCCTGTCAAACCTGCTTCTGCAACTCGAAATACAGATGGCCGGCTTGCGGCAGAATCAGCTTCTCGATTCCGAGCTGGACAGCCTTCGTCGACCCGGGCAGCGAGAAGACGAGCTTTCCGCGGGCGACACCAGCGACGGCGCGGCTCAGCATGGCGGCGGCGCCGATCTGGTCGTACGACAACATGCGAAACAATTCGCCGAACCCGTCGAGCTGTTTATCGAGCAATCCGGCGATCGTTTCGTAGGCGTTGTCGCGCAGCGAAATGCCTGTGCCGCCGTTGGTGACGATCACGGCGACATCACGGTCGTCGAGCGCCGCCTGGAGCTCGGTGCGGATCTGGGCCGGATCATCCTCGACGATCGCATAACGCGCCACGCGATGCCCTGCGGCCGTCACGGCCTCACGAATGAATTGACCGCTCGTGTCGGTGTCAGGCGTCCGCGAGTCGGACATCGTCAGCACGGCAAATCCCAACGCGCCGTACTTGGCGCCCGAGGCTTGGTGTAACTCATAGCTGGGCTGTGGTTCCATGAGTCGATCATCGCGTTCTGTCAGGAACCGCCGACGACTTCGAACTGCGCCGACGATCCCGAGGGACGTGTCAGTTCGATCTTGAGCTGCGGAGCGGGGCGGTCGGAAATTTCGACGCGAACAATCACCTGATGCCGTCCCGGTTCGAGCGCGACCTCGAATTCCCGCTGCGATTCAAAGGCTTCCGCATCGATCCATACCTGCGCCGGCTCGGTGCAGTATACTTTTACGGCGACTTTACCGGCCTCATTGACCTGCACTTCCCCACGCAGAATGACGACGTTTGGCCGATTCCCCTTCCGCAATTCATCGAGCGGCAGAACGCCGGCGACCTGCCCGTAGGCAGCGCCCCATGCCTCGGGCGAACTGTCGAGGATGAGCTGGCGAATGTGTTCGAGATGGGGAACGGCATCCGTCAGCTCGTGCGGGGGATTGATCAGGACTCGCCAGCGCTGGATCGCCGGCACCGTCTGCACGGCGTAAGGGCCTGGCTTACCGAGCTCGGAGATAAACCGGATCAGGTCGAACAATTCTCCCTTCGTGAGGAACTTGGTGAGGCCGGTCGGCATCATCGACTTCCCCTCGGCCTCGGCGTCGATGTCGGACGTGGCCAGCGTGATCGTCTTTCCCTGGGCGTCGCGAAACCGCACGCGCGATTCATCCCGGTCGATCACGATGCCGGTGAGCACCTTGCCGTCGACTGTTTCGAAGATTCGTGTGACGAATTGTTCTTTCACCGCCAGATTGGGGTTGAGGATCGAATTCACGACATAGTCGACGGGAGACGAACCACCGACGGCGCTCAACTCGGGCCCGACCTGTCCTCCCGCTCGGCTGACACTGTGGCAGCGCATGCAGCTTAAGTCGGACCGGCGAAAGATTTTCTCGCCACGGGCCGCATCTCCCTGCTGCTGCACTTCGCGAACGAGCGCAGCGACTTCGTCTTGCGTGGGAGGCGGAGGATCGGCGACGACTCCGGCCGCCGCACTGAGGGCGGCCGACAACTCGGCGTCGTTGCGGCCGATCGAATACATATATCGGAGAGACCGCTTGGCGACGTCGACCGGCAGTTTCACTTGCTGGAGCGCTCGAGCCAGGACGGCCGAGCCCTCTTTGCGGTCGAGAAAGGCGTTGAGCATCACGGCCGGATCGTCGTCGGCCGAGGCCACGGCCAGCACCGCCGCCGCCTCGCGCGCCGCGGCCGGTACGTCGAACCCGACCACCGCCGCCACCGCCTGCATCCGCACGCCTGGGCCGGATCCCTTCGACGCCAGGTGCAAGAGCGTAGCCCGATTCTGATCGCCGCCAATGGCGACGAGCCCGGCGATCGCCGCCTGTTGCAAATTAGCCGGGACACCTGGATCGGTGGCGATTTTCTGCAAGTCAGGAGACACGCCGGCCACGGACAAGGTCGAAGCCAGTCGCACCGCGGCCAATTGAAGTGCCGCATCTTTCGATTTGACGAGCTGTGCCAGACCCGCCAGATCGCCTGACGGTTTCACCTTGCGCGTGCGCGCCGCTTCGGTCAGCCAGCCCATCGCTTTCAGCCGTAACGGCTCGGGCATGCCGTCCGCTGCGACGATTTTGTCGAACACGACGCGCAAGTCGTGGTCATTCCCCCGATTGCAGATCAACTCAACCACAGCCGGCTGCCTCTCCGCCGGTAACCGGCCGCTCTGATACAGCTTCATCAGCGGAGCGGCTGTCGATGCAGGTTCATCGGCTGCACCGACCGGGGCAGTCACAAACGTGATGACAACGAGAGTGGCAAACCAATTTCGAGAACAGATCAACATCAAAGCTCATTCTTCAGCGAAGGCAATCTTATTTCCCACCCGCTGCCTTCGTGCGGCGGTCGAGCGTCTTCATCGTTTCATCGAGGGCGAACTTCAAATATTCGTCCTGCGGATGGACGAGCGATTCGACGACGATCTCGCCGGCCTTGGCCGCCTCAGGTCCCGTGAAAAAACTGAGCGCCCAGACGGCCTGCAGGCGGACGCGCGGATGCTCGTCGTTCACCTGTGCCTGCAAGAGCTCCAGCGGACTGCCGATCCGATCGCGCCAATTGGCGACGATTCGCGTGGCGGCGGCCCGCGCGTGGAAATCGGGCGAGCGCAGCACCTGCTTCAGCAGACTCTCGTTCACGACGTTGTGATTCTGATGCAGCCACAGGGCTTCGAGCCGGTGGTGCTCATAACCGGGCGCCCCGACGTCGAGGCCCGCCAGCCATTTCTCGGCCGCGGCGATCACTTCGCTCGTCCGGCGCCCGCTTAGCTCGATTCGGGCGCGCGATCGCACCCGGTCTTCGGGTGACTTGAGCAGCTCGAGCACTTTGTCGACAGGCTCCCCGGCGATCGCCGGGGGTTTCAGCAGGTCGCGCCCCGTGTGGTGGACGCGATAGACGCGACCATGGTCGCGGCCGCGACTGGGGTCGCGCAGATTGTGCTGCATGTGGCCGATGATGGGGTTGTTCCAGTCAGTGAACCAGATCGCGCCGTCCGGCCCGATTTCCACGTCGGCCGGCCGAAAATTCGGATCGGTCGAAGAGACGATCGGCTCGGTCTCGACCGCCGAGAAGCTCGAAGTCTGGTCCTGCACCTTGTACTGCAAAATCCCCTGGAAGCCGATCACGTTATTGACCAGCAGGTTCCCCTGGAATTCGTCCGGGAAATGCCGGCTGTTCAAGACTTCGACTCCCGAGCAGGGGCGCGTCCGCTGCTTGTACACCTGCGGGGGATGGGCATGCTTGTGCGGGAAATCGACGCTTCCCGAAAACAGCACCGCATGATAAGGCTGTGCGCCGGTGCCGTCGTAGACGAAGTCCTGCCCCCACTTGTCGAATGCATGGCCGTGCGGGTTGGCGAATCCGAACGAGACGTACACGTCGAACTTCTGCGCCCGAGGTTCGTAACGGAACACGGCTCCATTGGCCACGCGCCGGGGCTGTCCCCAGGGTGATTCGACCTGCGTATGGTGGAATGTTCCTTCTTGGAAATACAGTGCCCCGCCCGGATCGAGCACGAAGCTGTTAGATGTGTGGTGTGTGTCGGCCGTGTCCAAACCGTGCAGCAGGTGTTCTTTGACGTCGTATTTGTCGTCGCCGTCGGTGTCTTTGAGAAACAGAATGTCGGGGCCCCGCGCGACGATCACGCCACCGTTCCAGAATTCGAATCCGGTCGGATTGGAGAGGTCGGCGGCGAACGTCTTGCAAACGTCCGCTTTGCCGTCACCGTTCGTGTCTTCCAGGATCAGCAGCTTGTCGTCCATAGCTTCCGTCGGCTTCCAGTGCGGATAGGTATGCCAGGCGGCGACCCACAATCGGCCCTTCGTGTCGAAGGCCATCTGCACCGGATTGACCAGCTCGGGAAACTGCTTTTCCGAAGCGAACAGAGTGACCTGCATTCCGCGATGCACGGTCATCTTGCCGATTGCTTCGTCGGCATCGAGATAAATGTGCTTGCCCCCTTCCAAGGGGCCCGGTTTGTTCGTGATTACGGGAAAGAACGGCGGCAAGTTGTTGTCTTCGACTTTCAATTCTTTACCCTGGGCCACGGCCCAGACGCGCTGGTCGCGGTTGGCCGTCAGCACGTCGAGCACTTCCAACTCGCGCTGCACCGTCCCATAATTCGACCGCCCTTCACCGTACCCCCCGGGGCCTTCCGAGAATTTGAGAAACGCCCGATCGCCATACGTCGAATACCCGTCGGTGGTGCGGTAGCGATTGTACCAGTAGAAATTCTTGTCATTGACCGCTTGCCGCAACCGCTCGAGATCTGCCGCAGGGCCGGAATTCGAGCGCGGGCCGAACAGCGCCCCGTCGATCACCTGGGCGACGAACCGGTCCCCTGCGGCGTTCAGATGAATGCCATTAATCGTCAGACGCGGACCAGCTCCCTTCTGGTACAGCGCGCTCGTGGGGCCGAACAGGTCGACAAAGACCACTCCGTGGGCGGCGGCGGCTTCCTTCATCGCCGCTGTATACATCGCAATTTGCGCATTGGCGGCGGCGACGGCTTCCTTGCCAGGTAGATTGGGATCGTCGAGCGGTTCCTGTGCGACGGGCGAAAAGAGCACCAGCCGTGGTGCGCTCGTGCCATTGTATTTCTGTTCCAGCGTGTGCTTGACGAACGCTTCCAGGTCGCGTTCGAACTTGGGGAGGCCGGCCTCACCGGCGGCCGACTCGTTGTAGCCGAAAAAGGCGAAGATCACGTCGGCTTTCGTGTTGGTCCGTTCGAAACGGTTCGCGGGGACTTCGTCTTTGGGAGAGAGTTTCTTAGGCTGCGGTACCGGCGCATTGCCGGCGAGCCACTGATCGGGAGTGCCGAAATCCATCGACCTGAGCCGCTTGTTCAAATCGATCTCGTCACCGCTATAGCCCAGGTTGCGAAAGACAAGCTCCCGTTGCGGAAAACGGGCATAGATCAGCGTTTCCAGCCAGCCGACATGCTGCATCCGCTCGGCGAGCGTGTTGCCAATGATGCAGATGTGGTCCCCCTTTTTGATCTCCAGGCCGGCAGCCTGCGCCACTGAGGTAGTCAAAGCCAAGACCAATAGGCACAGCGCAGTCGTCCACTTCATGGGTTGCAATCCTCTGGCAGGAATCCGGGCGCACAATTCAAATGCATTTTCACCATAAACTATGGTAGCGGTGCGACAGGCGCGCGGAAAGGGAGACGCAATGAGAGCGGTGGTCCCGACCATAACCCTGATGCCGGGGAGGTGAAAACCGACCCGCCGTCAGTTTGATTCAGACGCGGCCTCTCTTCTCCATCTTCCCTCTTCTCTTTTCAGCAAGGTTCACAATTTCCCCATGTCGACCTTTTTCCCCGCTTCCGCCTTTTTCTTCGCCGCCTTCTCTTCGGCCTGGGCAATGATCCCATCGGGGTCGTCGGCGAAGGCGTCGCGACAACCGGTGCAGCAGAACCAATACGTCTTCCCTTTGTAGACCGTGCTCATCGTCCCTTTGCCGCCCGTGACGATGCATTCGGGACCGCCGACTCTCTCTTCGGCCAGCTTCGTCCCCTCACGCGTGTAGCCCACCTCGGCCACGCGGGTGAATTGCTGCTGCCCTTTCGCCCGCGCCTGGAACAAGACGAGCGTCCGTTTCTCGTTGAGCTGGGTGACGACGATCTGGTGCACGTCGCCGGCGGCATCAGGGTCCGACTGCAACGTCAGCTTGGTTCCCGAACGGGTTCCGCGGTACTTCCGTTCCGACTGGTC
>DASYAR010000649.1:0-10680 GCA_036501235.1 Planctomycetaceae bacterium | reverse complement strand
CGAGCCGTCAGAGTTCGCGAGCCCCGCGAATGCCGGCCGCCGGCGCAACCTGCCGGCCCACCTGACAGCCTCCCTCGCCCCGCGCCGCCGGTCGCGACGCTCGCCGCAACTTCAAGGCCCGCAAGCGGCAGTGCCATTCGTTCCTGACACCTTTTATCTTATGTTGCACCTGCGGGTCGAATCCAGTAGATAAAAGTCGCAGAGTATCTGGACGCCAAGAGTGGATCCATCCGGGGAAATCTCATGAGTGCCGAAGCCCGCATCGTCGAACTGAAACTTGTATTGCCGCAGGCCCCCAAGCCGGTGGCGACTTATGTGCCGTGCGTGCAAGTGAAGGAGCTCGTCTATGTTTCCGGGCATGGCCCGCTGAAGGTCGACAAGACATTGATTACAGGCCGCGTCGGCGCCGATCTTACCGAGGAACAGGGGAAAGAGGCGGCGCGCGTCACCGGCCTGGCGATTCTGGCGTCGCTGCGAAATTACCTGGGCTCGCTCGATCGCGTGGTGCGGCTGGTGAAGACCTTGGGGATGGTCAACGCGGCGCCCGATTTCAAGAACCACCCAATCGTCATCAACGGCTTCAGCGACTTGATGGTCGAAGTCTTCGGCGATCCGGGAAAAGGGGCGCGCAGCGCCGTCGGCATGGGATCGCTGCCGGGCAACATCGCCGTCGAAGTCGAAGCAATTTTCGAGGTGAAGTGATTTAATCCCGATCGCTGCGCGACCCGCCGGTCAGCACGTAGGCGTAATACAGCAGCGTGAGAAACGCTTGCAGCGTGGCGGCGACGTAGGTCCAGCCGGCGGCGTTCAGCACGTCGCGCACGGCGACTGCTCCGTCGGCATCGACGATGTTCAGTTCAGACAGCACGCGCTTCGCCCGATTGCTCGCGTCGAACTCGACCGGCAGATTGACGAGTTGAAAGAAAAATATTCCGCTGTATGCGATCAGTCCCAAAATAATCAACTTCGATCCCAGCGCCGCCATGTGGGCGCTGATCAGAATAAAACCAACAATGACGAGTCCCATAAACAGGATCGGTCCGAATCGCGCCGCGGGAACCGCGATGTTACGCACGACCATCAAGGGATAGCCTTGCGCGTGCTGCATGGCATGGCCCACTTCGTGGGCCGCGATGCCAACGGCGGCGATCGATCGACTGTGATACACCTCGGCGCTGAGATGTACTGTGCGGTCGGCTGGGTTGTAATGGTCCGAAAGCTCGCCCTGCGTCGGTTCGATGGGCACGTCCTGCAAGCCGGCCTGATCGAGAATGTGGCGCGCGGCGGCGGCCCCACTGAGCGGCGCAGGCATCTGCATCGCGCGTGCGTAGCTGGTCTTCACCCGCCATTGCGCCCAGGCCATGAGCAACAGAGCTGGTGCAATCGCAACGAAGTACATCGGATCAAAAAAGAACATGTCAGCCTCGCTCTCGAATCAAAATAACCGTTTTCCCGAACGCCGATGAGTCCTGCTAACTGCCGTGCGACGGGCTCCGAATGATATTAACGTGCCGCTCGGCGAAAGGATCAATCCGACGCGTTCGTGTTTTAAGCAGCGTCACCATTAAACTCGGACCGGCCATACAGGAATCATAGCGAAATCGAGCCGGAAGCAAACGCCATCAGTTTGACTGCGCTCGTCGCCTGCCCGCGACATAGGTGTCACGCCAACGCTCTTGGCGGGAATCCCCTGGATATCCCACAAGTCATTGCTGGGTCAATACTTTGTAGAAAATCACATCATCGAAATTGCCAATTGGCACGCGGCTTGCCTTATCAGGGTCCCAATGAGACGCACGAAATTTTGAATTGCAGCAAGCACGACTGACAGAAATACACGTTCCCCATTTCATTGGGATTCGATCGCAAGGAGCAAATCATGAAACGGATCCTTATTTTGGTGGCAGTGGTGGGCGGATTGACCCTCGGCGGATTGATGACATCGACGGCGGATGCGCGGCCTTGGGGACCTGCCGGACGCTACTACGGTGGCTACGGTTACCGCGGTGGATGGGTGCGGCCCTACGGATACGGTTATGGATTCCGGCCGTATGCACCGGGGGTGATCATCTCCACCCCGGGCATCGGCATCTCGACGCCGGGGTTCGGTATCGGGGTGGGGACCGGTTACGGTTATCCGGCTCCGTATCCCGCCTATGGTTACGGTGGTTACGGTTGGTAAAACAATAACGAATGGTCTGTCTGCTCCCAGCCCGGTTGCACTTGTGCAATCGGGCTTTTTGTTTACTGGAGTTGCAGTGGTGACGCGGAACGTGCCGAACCTGCGGGGAACGAGTCGATCCCAAAGGTTTTGGGGAGCGGGGATCGATAGTGAGGGGTATCTTTTTGCCGGGGCCATTGCGCGTTTTTTGAAAGATTTGGTTGAGAACTCATCGCTGCCAGCGTAACATGGAACTCGCCGGACTCGTCATCAAGGCGAACGGTTCATCAGGGACTTAAGTTTTCCTGTGAGAGGCCGCCCGAGATCATGAGCGAACCTATGACTCTAGAATTGACGCAGCAGCAACGAGATCTGGTCCTGGAAGGATTGAGGTACATCCGCAGTTCGCGGCGCTTCGAGTTTCGCGAGCCACTGAATCCGCAGAACGAACGCCGCGATGCCGACCTGCGCGTGATCGCCGAATTGATGGGGCAGCTTGATCCGGCCCAGGTATCGACCGCACGGGCTCAAGCCTAGTTTGGCATGCGCTATCAGCACGTTTGCGTCGAGGCATTGGCCTACAGCCTGCCGCCGCACGTCGTCACTTCAGCCGAGATCGAAACGCGGCTGGCTCCCATCTACGAACGGTTCGCACTGCCGGCCGGACGACTGGAACTGATGACGGGCATCCGCGAGCGCCGCTTCTGGGATCGCGGCGTCCTGCCAGGAACGATCAGCGCCCAGACGGCGGAACGTCTTCTGGCAGCCACAGGTTTCGACCGTCAACAGATCGGCTGCCTCGTGCATGGCTCGGTCTGCCGCGATCAACTCGAACCGGCCACCGCCAGCGGCGTGCATCACGCGGTGTCATTGCCCGGATCGGCACTGGTCCTGGACGTGAGCAACGCCTGCCTGGGAATCCTCAACGGCATGGTGCTGGCCGCGGACATGATCGAGCTCGGTCGCATCCGGGCAGCCTTGATCGTAGGCACCGAAATGGGGCGCGACCTGGTGGAGGGCACGATCGACTCGTTGCTGTCTTCCCCGAACCTGACCAAGCAGGACGTCAAGCTGGCATTCGCCTCGCTGACGATCGGATCAGGTTCGGCTGCGGTGCTCCTCTGCGATCGCGGATTGAGCAAAACAGGGAACCGCCTGCTGGGGGGGGCCTTTCAGGCCGACACGACGGCCCATGAACTGTGCGCCGGCGGAGTCGCGACGCAAACGCACGGCGACGACCGCCCGCGGATGCAAACCGATTCCGAGGCGCTGTTGCACGCCGGAGTGGGGCTCGCCCAGAAGACCTGGGACGAAACGAAGCGCACGCTGGGCTGGACGAATGCCGATGTCCAACGGACGTTCACGCACCAGGTCGGCCGCGCACACCGGCGCCTGCTTTATGAACGGCTGGAGCTCGACGCTTCACTCGATTTCTCGACGGTGGAATTCCTGGGTAACACGGGGGCCGCGGCGCTGCCGTTGACGGCGGCGCTGGGCATCGAGCGCTGTCGGGTGACGGCCGGAGACAATGTCGCGCTCCTGGGAATCGGCAGCGGACTCAACGCACTGATGCTGGGGTTGCACTGGGGCGGCTGACGGCGCTGCGGTCGTTCAAAATGGTAACCGTTGTTCGCCGCGCGGCGAAACGGGCGGTCCAAACCGGTTCAAACCCGACGTCCAAACCGGTTCGAACCCGAATGGTGACGAATCTTGTCGCTTCGCGACCCAGCCGGCCTGAAGGCAGGGCCGGGCCACCCTCTAGAAAACGGCTCAGAAACCCGTAGGGGGTGAACTCGGTCCGGCGGGACCGGCAGGGCTCGGCGCGGGGGCGACGGGGCCGCCTCCCACGATGCCCTTTCGTGGCGAGCCATAATCTTGCCGGCGCATGGCATAGCGGATCGGAAACGAGGGCCAGATGCGGGATTCTGTTCCTTCGGGCATCGGAAACTTCGGACCGTCAAATACTTTGCCTGTGGGAAGCACCTTTTCCGAAACGTGCTGGGTGAACCCCAGCCATTGCCGATCGGGGGCCGAGATTTCGAAGAAATTTACCCGTTCCGGCTTGAAGCCCAGGAAATTGCGCGGGAGCGGAGCCGTGTGCAGCGCCGTCAGCAGGATGGCCATCGTCGCATAGCCGGTCGCCGCGCCGAACAACCAGCGGGTGACCTGCTGCACACGACCGTCGAGATCGATTTCGGTCGGCGAAATGTTGTCGAATGCCAGCCGCAGCAGAAATGTGAACAAGGCGAACAGCCCCAGAAGCGCCGCCAGGTCGGAATAGTTCTGCACCGCGGAACCGATATTGTTGTCGAGAAAATTGGCGAGCGGCTCGAAAAAATTCATGGCCAGAAGGCCCGCGAACACGACCGCCAGAAACGTCAGCACGGCGCCCCAGGCCCCTTCGCCGGCGACGCACCACGTGACGCCCGCGACGATCAGCAGCAGAATCGCACCGAACACGGCGTCCATAGTCAGTTCCTCGTCTCACACAACAAAAGAAACCGGTCTTTCAGAATCATTTGACGTTCGTTTGCAATTCCTGAATCGACGTCAATCCCTTGACCACCAGCCGCAAGCCTTCTTCCTTCATATACAACATGCCGTTCTTGCGGGCTTCGGCCTTGATGGCCGTCACGGGGGCGTTTTCACGGATCATGTCGCGGAGCCGATCGGTGATGATGAGCAGCTCGAAGACCCCCAGGCGTCCCCTGTAACCGAGGCCGCCGCAGTTGGCGCAAACCCCTTCGGCGTTCGTCGGCGGACGATAGAAGGCGTCGACTTTGTCGGCCGGAAGCCCGGCCTGTTTGAGCAGTTCGGCCTTGGGAGCGTACTTCTCTTTGCAATCGTCGCACAGTTTACGAACCAGCCGCTGTCCGAGGATTGCCGACAGCGCCGACGACAGCAGGAACGCCTCGACACCCAGGTCGATGATGCGATACAAGGCGCTGATCGTGTCGTTGGCGTGAACGGTGGAAAACACCATGTGCCCGGTGTTGGCCGCCTGGCAGGCGATCTTGGCCGTTTCGGCGTCACGAATTTCGCCGATCATCACGACGTCGGGGTCTTGCCGCAAGATGCTGCGCAGCGAATTGCCGAACGTATTTCCCGCCTTGGTGTTCACTTCGATCTGCGTGACGTTGGCGATCTTGTATTCGACGGGATCTTCGACGGTGATGATGTTCTGCTGGAAGGCGTCGAGCTCGTTGAGCGCCGCGTAGAGCGTCGTCGACTTGCCGGCCCCGGTCGGACCGCACGACAGAAACAGCCCGTGCGGCTGGTTGATGACTTCGCGCAACTGGTCCTGCATCTGCTTGCGCATGTTCAGTTGCTCGACCTTGCTGACCGAGTTGGCCTGGTCGAGGATGCGGATGCTGATTTTCTCGCCTTCGCGGGTCCCCTGCGTGGCGGCGCGAAAGTCGATCAGGCGTTTCTCCAACTGAGCGCGGAACGACCCGTCCTGCGACTTTCGCTTCTCGGTAATATCCATGGCCCCCAACACCTTGAAGATGTTGATGATCGATTCGCCCATGGCGCGATCGAATGGCTCGGTCGGGTACATCACGCCGTCGATGCGATAGCGGGCCGAGTACTCGTCCTCTTTTGGCTCCATGTGCACGTCGGTCGCGCGGCGCATGATGGCGTCGTAGATCAGTTCTTTGGCCGCGATGAATCCGCGCGATTTTTCAGCCTGTTTCGAGCGGCCGCCGTCGTTTCCTTTGCCATCCGACTTGCCGAGGAAGCGAATCGGCGGCCCCAGGGCGCTGTCGCGGGCATCCTTGGAAGGGGAGATGTTGATCCCAATGAGGGCGAATCCACGGATGATCAATCCCTGGATGTGCTTGGGGGTCATCACCTTGGCGGATTCCGGCACCCGATCATTGCGCTCTTTGATGTACAGCCCGAGCGGAACGCCATAAGCGGCGATGAGCGCCAGAAACCCTAAAAAGAAAGAGGGGAGCGCCAACACGACAATGAACCCCAGCCCTCCGACCAGGACCAGCAGGGAATTCCATAACTCGTGGTTGATCTTCAGGCCGCGGGCGTCTTCATCGGCCCACTGCGTCGTATGCACCCACAAGAGTAACAGCCCCAGAACGGGAACCAGCCCCCAGAGATTAATGTAAAACCCCGAGGCCTGATCCCCCTTGGCATTCCCGCGGAAAAACCCGGTGGGGCTGCGCGGGTACTGGTCGGCCGAGGAGACCGCCGGCGCTGCGGTCGACGTCGCAGGCGCAGCGGCGGGCGCTGCAGGCTGCGCCAGCGCAGTCGCAACCTGGAGCAAGATCAGCCCCAGGGCACCGATCAAAATTGTCCGGCCCAAATTCACGACGCGCGCTCCCGTTTCCCAGATTGTGTGGAAATGTCTTGAGTTTGGCCCGGCGACGCCATGAATGCAACCGGCTGATCGTTGCGTTTACGGAGAATTAATGTAACTGCCTGCCAGAACCTGTAAGGATTTACGTTGCCTGCGGACAAACGGATCAATTCTTTTTGTCTCAGGCGGAAAAGTTTTGCAAAAGCGGCGATCCTGATTGTGTCAGGTTCCAGTGTTCGAGGAAAGTGGAAACGTCCCACCCGCCAAGAGATTAAGACGTGCCGGCAGGAAAAATATTTAGGGGCTGACCGGAGCAGCGGCCCAAGCCCCGTCGAGGTCCCATTGAGATGCCGCCGAGATCCCATTGAGATTGGAATTATTCCGCGGAAGAACCTTTCGGCAGGGGCTTTGACATTGAATAATCCGGCGGCGTTGATAGAGTTGTGAGATCAGAAATGGCTGACAGGATTACAGGCAGGACGGAAGAATGTCGATCACGAAAGAACGTAAGACCGAAATCATTCATGAGTTCCAGCGGACGGAGAGCGATACGGGCTCTCCCGAGGTGCAGATCGCGATGCTGACGCATCGGATCAACGAATTGACGGGTCATCTCACCAGTCACGCGAAAGACCATGCCAGCCGCCGTGGGCTGTTGATGCTGGTCTCGCGCCGCCGCCGTCTGCTCGACTATCTCCGCCGTCACAATCAGGAAAGCTATTTAGACGTCATCGGGCGGCTGTCCCTTCGCAAATAGCGAGCAGCCTGCCGAGTCACACCATCATTTTTCAGGTGCACACAGTGAAAGTATCGGTCGAACGGGAATTAGGGGGACGTCAGCTTACAATTACAACCGGAGAATGGGCGAAACAGGCCAGCGGAGCCGTCACCGTACAGTACGGAGAAACCGTGGTTTTCGTGGCCGCGCAATGCGGCCCACCCCGTCCCGGAATCGATTTTTTTCCTTTAACCGTCGACTATCGCGAGCGCGTGGCGGCGGCGGGCAAGTTCCCGGGCGGCTTCCTCAAGCGCGAAGGCCGGCCGACTCTTAAGGAAATCCTCACCAGCCGCCTGGTCGATCGGCCCGTCCGCCCGCTCTTTCCCGAAGGCTATGCCGACGAAGTGCAGGTGATGGGCAATGTGCTCGCCTGCGACGGCGAGAACGACCCGGACGTCCTGGCGATCATCGGCGCGAGCGCCGCGCTCATGCTGGCCGCCGAGATTCCCTTTCAAGGGCCGCTCTCCGGCATTCGCGTCGGCATGTTCAATGAGCAGTTCACGCTGATGCCGCGGCAGAAAGAGCTGGCCACGAGCGCGCTCGATCTGGTCGTCGCGGGAACTCAGAAGTCGGTGCTGATGATCGAAGGCTTCGGCGATCAGCTTCCTGAAGAACAAATGGCCGACGCCCTCATGTTCGGGCATCGGGCCATTCAGCAAATTTGCGAATTGCAGGAAGAACTGGTTCGCAAAGTGGGGGTCGTCAAGACGCCCTTTGCCCCCAAGCCGGCCAATCCGCTGACGGCCCTGTTGCGAAACGAAGCCTACGGCCAGTTCCGTGAAGCGAAGACGATCAAGGGGAAGCACGATCGATCGGAAGCCATCAGCGACGTCAAGAAGCAATGGAAAGAAAAACTTTTTCCGAATGGAGCCGAGACGACGGCCGACGGCGCGACGGCCGCCCAGTTCAGCTCGGCGATGCACGACCTCGAATACCGGATCGTCCGCGATCTGGCCCTGGAGGGGAATCGTCCCGACGGTCGCAAGACGACCGATCTGCGAGCCGTATCGTGCCAGGTGGGGGTATTGCCGCGCGTTCACGGGTCTGCGATTTTCACTCGCGGCGAGACTCAGTCGCTGATTACGGTGACGTTAGGCACGGTCCGTGACGAGCAGCGGGTCGACGGCCTGTTCGAAGAATTCACCAAGCGGTTCATGCTCGACTATTACTTCCCTCCCTATTCGGTGGGCGAATGCCGGCCGATTCGTGGTCCCGGGCGGCGTGAAATGGGTCACGGGGCCCTGGCGGAGCGGTCGGTCGAACGGGTGCTCCCCGCGGCCGATAAGTTTCCGTACACGATTCGCGTCATTTCCGACATCATGGAGTCGAACGGATCCAGTTCGATGGCCAGCGTCTGCGGAGCGACGCTGGGATTGATGGAGGCGGGGGTGCCGATCAAGCAGCCGGTTGCCGGCATTTCGATCGGCCTCGTCAAAGAGCCCGATCGGTACGTGCTGTTGACCGACATCATCGGCGACGAAGACCATTTCGGCGATATGGACTTCAAAGTCGCCGGGACGGGCAAGGGGGTCACCGGGATTCAGCTCGACCTGAAGATCGACGGGATCAACGAAGAGATCATCCGCGGCACTCTGGCGCAGGCCAAGGCGGCGCGTCTCGATCTGCTGCGATCGATGCTGACCGCGATCGCCCGTCCGAAAAAAGATATTTCCGCGCATGCGCCGCGGTTGGTCCGCACCAAGATCGACCCGCAAAAGATCGGCCTGTTGATCGGCCCCGGAGGCAAAACGATCCGCCTGATTCAAGAAGAGACAAAGGCCACGATCGATGTGACCGACGACGGCACTGTCACGATTTCCGGCGCCAACCAGGTCGGTGTCGACGATGCGCTGGCGCGCGTCGAAGCGCTCACCGAAGAAATCAAGGTCGGCAAGATCTATAACGGCGTGGTCAGCTCGATCAAGGACTTCGGCGCCTTTATCGAGATCGTTCCGGGCAAAGACGGACTGTGCCATATCAGCGAACTTTCCGACGGGTACGTGAAGTCGGTCAGCGATGTCTGCAAAGAGGGGGACAGGATGCAGGTCAAGGTGATCGCAGTCGACGACCAGAACCGCGTCAAGTTGTCTCGCAAGGCGGTCCTGGCCGAGCAGGCCCAAAGCGGTGCACCGGAGAGTCCAGCTCCATGACCGGGATTTCGGTCCTCCGGTGACATGATGGCGGTCGAAACTCTGCTGGCAGTGGACGAGCGCGAGCGGCTGGTGGCTCAGTTTGCCGAGATCGCTGCGCTCGCGGGTGGACTCGCCCATGAAATCAAAAATCCCCTCTCGACGATCAGCCTGAACCTCGAATTGTTGATCGAGGAGGTCTCGGATGGAGATTCGCCGCGCGACCGCCGGATGCTCAAGAAGCTGTTGTCGCTTCAGCAGGAATGCCGGCGGATGGGGGGGATTCTCGAAGATTTCCTGAAATTCGCCCGCGCCGGCCAACCCGAGCTGGTCTCCTGCGATCTGAATCAGTCGGTGCGGGACTTCCTGGAATTCTACCAGCCCGAGGCCGCCGCCAATGGAATTGAAATCAGCCCGCATTTGGGGGCCGACCTGCCCGAAGTTCGGCTCGATGCGGGGCTGTTCCGGCAGGTGCTGCTGAACCTGGCGCTCAATGCCCAGCAGGCCATGCCGCGCGGGGGACTGGTGGAAATCCAAACCCGCGTGCGCGACGGACGCGTCGAGCTGGAATTGATCGACAACGGTTGCGGCATGGACGAAAAAACATTGTCTCGGATCTTCGAAGTGTTCTGGTCCACCAAAACCTCGGGCAGCGGATTGGGTCTGGCGACGGTCAAGCGGATCGTCGAGGCCCACGGAGGCCGTGTGCTCGTCGACAGCGCCCCGTCGCGGGGGACGAAGTTTACAATATCACTTCCACCGGCATGACGACCTCTGACAAAACCGCCGACCTGCCTCCCACGCCGGTGCGCGTGCTGATCGTCGACGACGACGAGGCCCATGCGCAAGCCGTGGCCGAAAGCCTCGAGCGTCAGGGACGGTATGAGTGCACAGTCGCCAACACCGGAGCGCGCGGCGCCGCGCTGGTGGAAAGCGACGCGTTCGATATCGTCATCACCGACCTCAAAATGTCCGACGTGGACGGCCTGGCGATCCTCCGCAAGACGAAAGAAGAGCTGCCCGACGCCGAGGTGATCCTGCTGACGGGCCACGGTTCGATCAATTCGGCCGTCACCGCCATGCAGCATGGGGCCTACACCTATCTGACCAAGCCGCTGGACATCCACGAGCTGCGGACGGCCGTCGACAAGGCCTCCGAGCGGCTGCGCCTGATCCGCCAGGCCGCCGAGCTCAATCGCCGACTCGACGAAAAATTCGGTTTCGAGGGAGTCGTGGGGAGCAGCCCGCAGATGCACCGCGTCATCTCGCTGTTGCAGCAAATCGCTCCGACCGACAG
>DASYAR010000648.1:0-4024 GCA_036501235.1 Planctomycetaceae bacterium | reverse complement strand
GTCCAGATCTCGGTCCCCTTGAGCTTCACGTGCAGATCGTGGTCGGAAAATCGGCAAATCGCGTAATGCCATTTCGGGCCGCCGTCAGTCTGCCGCGCGTCGAGCAGCAGGATGACTTCCGGGTCAGTTCCGGCCGAGGTGACGTAGGCAAAAAGAGCCCCATCAATGACCATCGGATCAGTGCTGTCATAACGATAGAGAGGCTGCGGCAACATCCGCAATTCCCAGGTCTTGTGGTCATAGTCGATGCTCTGAGCCGAGAACCCGCGGGCCAGTTCCCGCATTTGAACCAGCCGCAGGCGCGGCGACTCAGCCGACGAGGGCGCGTCGGAAATCGGCTTAAGGACGATGCCGGCCTTGGGCTGCCAGCGATTGGCGCCGCCGCGAACGGGCTGCAGGATTTGCGGAGAAAGCGTGTGCAACTCGTGCAGGATCGTCCGTTGTCCACTGGCCTTCTCGCCGGGGTACGAAAAGATCGACCCCACGGCTTCGGGACGGCCGCGGTACAGCCAGACGAACACATCGCCCGACTGTCCACCGCCGCGCAGCACATTCGTCCAATTGTAGATTGATTCACGGCGTAATTCGAGTTTCTCGGTGTGTCCGGAATCGCGATATATGGCGTATTCAGCCGCGTCGGACGTATGCAGAGCCAGCAGGCGCTTCACCAGTTTTTGCGGTGGCGCAGCGGGCTTGGGATCTTCGGCCTTGAGGCCGGCGACCACGATCAGGGCCGTTCCGATCATGATCCCGAGCCCTCGAATCTGGTCTTTGACAGACTGCCAGACTGTTGGAATTTGTGTACCTGTCATGGATGGACTCCCTTTTCCTGGGGACGAGCTCATTCGCGGCGCGGATTCACAACTTTCAATGTTAAGACATTCTATCTGACATATGCCTGGAACGGAATCCCGGGTGACACTTAGCAGGAATCAGTTTCGGTACGACGGGGCATCAGGTATTTTTGCCGGTGACCACTTCTAAAACTTGCACCCGGCGAAGGGGCCTGCGATGAGCGAACGACCGATGCGGCTGGCGACGAAATGTCTGCATGCGGGGCAAGGGCCCGATCCGGCCACCAACGCACGGGCCGTGCCGATTTATCAGACGACGTCGTTTGTCTTCAACGATAGCGACCATGCCGCGCGGCTGTTTGGCTTGCAGGAATTCGGCAACATCTACTCGCGGATCATGAACCCCACGAGCGACGTCCTCGAAAAACGGATCGCCGCGCTCGAAGGTGGGAGCGGCGCTCTGGCGGTGGCATCCGGGCAGGCGGCCGCGTCGTTGGCAATTCTGAATATCACGCGCAACGGGCAGAACTTCGTTTCGTCCTCCAGCCTCTACGGCGGCACTTACAACCTGTTTCATTACACGTTTCCCAAAATGGGGATCGACGTGAAATTCGTCGATCAGAGCGACCCGGCGAATTTCCAGAAAGCAATCGACAAGAACACGCGCTGCTTGTTCATGGAAACGATCGGCAATCCGCGGCTCGATGTTCCCGATTTCGAGGCGATCTGCAAGATCGCGCATGACGCCGGGATCCCAGTGATCGTCGACAACACGCTGGCCTCGCCGGCGCTGTGTCGTCCGTTCGAGCACAGGGCAGACGTCGTGATCCACAGCGCCACGAAATTCATCGGCGGGCACGGCACGAGCATTGGCGGGATCATCGTCGAGAAGGGGGATTTTCCGTGGAGCAACGGCAAGTTCCCCGAGATGACCGAGCCCGACCCCAGCTATCACGGGATGAAGTTCTTCGAGACGTTCGGCTCGATGCAGATCGCTTACATCCTGAAAGTCCGCACGCAACTCTTGCGCGACTTAGGGCCGGCGATGAGCCCATTCAACGCGTTCCTGTTTCTGCAGGGGCTCGAAACGCTGCATCTCAGGATGCAGCGGCACAGCGAAAATACGCTGGCGGTCGCGCGGTTCCTGCAATCGCATCCCAAAATCGCCTGGGTCAATTACACGGGGCTCGAATCGCATCCCTGTTACAAGCTGGGGCGCAAATATCTGCCCGACGGCTGCGGGGCCATTATGGGCTTCGGCATCAAGGGAGCGACCCCCAGCCAGCAGCAGGAAAACGGCCGATCGCTGATCAACCGGGTGAATCTCTTCTCGCACCTGGCCAATGTGGGAGACAGCAAGAGCCTGATCATCCACCCCAGCACGACCACGCATCAGCAGCTCACGGTCGAGGAACAGATCGCCACCGGCGTGACTCCCGATTTCATCCGCCTCTCGATCGGCACCGAGGATTCGCAAGACCTGATCGACGATTTGAAGCAGGCGCTGGAGGGGGTGCCTGGGTAAGTTAGCTCACGCTGCGCCGGTGGCCGAACGACTGCTTGGAATCGTCCCCTGTAGCGCTGGGTTTGGGAGGGGCGGCGGCCGCGGCCAGGATGTTGGTCTTCTGGGCGGCTTTCTGCGCCTCCAGGATCTTCTGCTCCTGCGTGCGCTTTTGCACGTCGGCGAATTTCTTCTGGGCGACTCGGCGTTCGCGGTCTTTCTTTTTTTGTTCTTTCGTCTTCGGCATCTGATGATCTTCCTGCGGAGGGAGTGCGCTCCCCATTTGTGGCGAATCCTGACGGTTTTCCTGGCGTTACAGTAACTCGTTTGACCCCCACGCGTCCAGTTATGGAATCGTTCCTTGCGACGGCACGCGCCCGCGACTACGCTGAGAATTGCTCGCTACGCCAGGTGACGAACGCCTGCAGCGCGAGACGCACATCCACTGCGGCGGCGTCATTTGGGGAGACAGGTCCATGGCCTACAGTGCCGAAATCAGCCGATCGAACCCATCGTGCTTTCTGTTCCTGATCGATCAGTCAGGCTCGATGCAGGATTCGATCGACGCCGCGGCGGCCGGGAACGACGGGCCCTCGCGCGGCGGAGACGGCCCCGCTCCCTCGGGAGGGCGTACCAAAGCGCAAGGCGTGGCCGACGCCATCAATCGCCTGCTCCAGAACCTGGTGATCAAGTGCGCCAAGTCGGAAGGGGTCCGCGATTATTATCATGTGGGAGTGCTGGGGTACGGCGGAGATACGTCGGCCAATCGGGTCGAGCCGGCATTTTCGGGCGCGCTCACGGGCCGCGAGCTAGCGCCGATCAGCGAGATCGCCAACTCGCCGGCCCGGATCGACGAACGGTCGAAGAAGATCGACGACGGAGCCGGAGGGCTGGTCGACCAGAAGATCAAGTTTCCGATCTGGTTCGAGCCGGTCGCCAACGGCGGAACACCCATGTGCCAGGCGTTCGCCCGCGCGCACGCGATCCTGCAAGCCTGGATCGGCCAGCATGCCGCCAGTTTTCCGCCGATCGTGATCAACATCACCGACGGCGAGGCGACCGACGGCGAACCCGCCGCCGCCGCGGGGATGGTCAAGTCGCTCACGACTAACGACGGCAACGTGCTGCTGTTCAACATTCACATTTCGTCGAAAGGAGGAGCGCCGGTCGAATTCGCCGACAACGAAAGCGCACTTCCCGACGAATTCAGCCGGATGCTGTTCAACATGTCGAGCGTGCTCCCCGCCTACATGCAGGCAATGGCCCGGCAGGAAGGAATTCGCGCCAGCGAAATGACCCGCGGCTTCGTCTTCAATGCCGACATGGTGGCGGTGATCCGCTTCCTCGATATTGGCACCCGTCCCAGCAATCTCCGCTGACGCCTGTTGAACGAGGAGGGACGGGCGGGATGAGGACGAGTGTGCAGGTTTTCGCGACGCCCAAGTGGGGCAACTCGGCCGCCGAGTACGAGGATGCTCATTGGCCGCGCCAGACGGGTGACGCGTCTGGCGTTGTGCATCTGGCAGTCGCGGATGGGGCCACCGAAACGTCGTTCTCCGGAATGTGGGCGCGGCTGCTTGTCAAATCGTACGGCCGTGGACGACTGGCCGAAGCGAATTGGGATGAGGAGCTGAACAGGATCCGCCGCGTCTGGCAACGTGCGGTGGGACAGAAGCCGCTGCCATGGTATGCGGAGGAAAAACTGAGGTTGGGCGCCTTTTCGTCGCTC
>DASYAR010000647.1:0-17180 GCA_036501235.1 Planctomycetaceae bacterium | reverse complement strand
TTGCTGTGACTTGATCGACCAGATGACCGCGTCATTCGGTCCGCAGCAATCCCCGCCAATGGTGACCAGAGATTCGCCGTCGGATGAAAGCGCGAGTGCTTCGACGGAGAATCCCACGTTCTTGAATATCGAAACTTTCTGCAAATCGGACGTGTCACGAACTGTGACCGTCTTATCGACTCCTCCTGTGATCAGTCGTTGTGAATCCGGCGTGAATACCGCAGAGAGGATTTTCCCCTCGTGTCCGGAGATCTTGCCAATCGATTCGAGCGAATGGGCGTCTCTGAGAACAGCTGTGCCATCAGCAGCGGCGGACACGACAAAACGGCCATCGGGTGAGACCTCGATCAACGAGACCGTGTCGATATGTCCCCGTAGACGCGTCGATGGAGTTCCCGTCTCGACATCGTTTAACGCGAGGTCACCGAACCAACCACCTGTCAGAAAAACGGATGGATTGGCCGGCACGAGTTTGGCCGAAGTGCCGAGGTAGGGAAAGACAGCGACCTGCCGGAAGTTCTCGGTGTCCCACAATTCGGTGTGATGCTCCCATGTGAAGTGCGGTTCTCCCGCCGCGGCCAGAGTGGTTCCGTCCTTGGAAAATGCGAGCGCACGACAGGCAAAACGATCCGTCGCCTGGCCCCGCTTGAGCGCTTCATTGTTCGAAACTGATGTGCCGGAACCTGACCCCCGCGCGCAGCCTGCTGCGATCAGCACACCAGTCGCCAGCAGAAACCGCAGGCGGCGTCGCCAATGCGGCAGCGATAGAGCGTGGGTGAACCGGAAAATGAGACTGGCCATGCACCCAGTTTACCATCTTCAGGACCGAGTGATGAAGTGAGTTGCCAGCGGGAAGAACTGGTATGGATTCACTCAGGATCAATGACCCAGCCGCGGCACGGGCAAAATATCGAGTGCGAGCGGACCCGCGCCTTCGAGGAGCCGATGGGAGCTACCTGGCCATCCCGGCCGTTCCGTCGACAGATTGTCTGACCATCTGTCCCTGATTGCCGCCCAACAAATGGCGAGCCGTGTCGCCGCGATGGCGCTCGAATTTGCTTCTGCACTCGTCGGAGCAGAAGTCATGTGCACGTGAGTAACTGTGCACTCGGGGAGCACCGTCTTCAGCGAATTGACGCCACTGTTCGGCAGGGACGGTGCTGGGCGTTGTGTCGGCCATGCAGCAAGTTTATCGTCGGCGGTGATCGGGTTGAATCCCAGTCGCTCGCCGATGGGAACGTGAGCGTGCGTCAGCGTCCTGCTGATTCTTCTCGTTCGCTCAGCAGCTTAATAATTTCGGCCAGATCCTCGTGCTTCGCCTCGGTCAGCTATTGAGTCTGGGGGCGTCCCCACCGCGGCACGGTGGTCGGCATTTTTGATGGCGACTTTCAAGACTGCTGTTTGACTCGCGGGATTCCGGCAAACTTCGATTTCGACGTCCGGCGAGAAGAACCCGGCGACGGCAAGGTCTTGGGCCAGGCGCTCGCGGATTGACTCGTTCCCAAGCTCCGCTTGGGAACGCCGCGGCCGAAGCTCCGCTTCACGGATGAAACGGAGTCAATAAATGCTACACCCAGTCTGCCTGTCACTTGGCATTGGGCATTGGGCATTGGGCATTGGGCATTGGGCATTGGGCATTGGGCATTGGGCATTGGGCATTGGGCATTGGGCATTGGGCATTGGGCATTGGGCATTGGGCATTGGGCATTGGGCACGATTGTCCGCAGCCATCAACCGCCATCGACGTGGCGTAGCGGCTTACTCGACCAGCGTCGAAATATGGGGTTCGCGGTCCACGAGCGGTAAAACCTGCGGCGCGTAAATCTCGGTGAACGCTTTCGCCGTTCGATGCGTCTCCCAGTCTTTCTTTTCCTGCCAGCACTCCACGAGCAGAAACCGCCGGGCGTCGGCCTGCGAGTGATACACTTCGAACCGCACACACCCCGGCTCGGCTCGCGTCAGCGGAACCTGCCGGCCCAGGAGCGCGGCCACGGTTTCGACATTCACCGGGTCTTTTACGGTGATCCACACATTGAGATAGAACATGGTATTAAGGTGCTCCTCGGTTTACTCGAATCCATACTTTTTCAACCGGCTGAACAAAGTGCTGCGGGGGATTCCCAAGAGCCGGGCTGCCTCCGCCTTGTTGCCCCCCGAGCGGGTCAGTGCATCGACCAGCGCCAGCTTCTCCTGCGGGATTTCGCCCGACGACAATTTCCCCCCCGTCGTCTGTGGCAACGCCAGCTCTTCCAACGGACGTGACGCCGTCGAGTCGAGCCGCGACGGTTTGGTTTCAATGACGCGCACGTTGCGGCTGGCCGCCGTGACGATCACAGCCGGCAGGTCGAGCAGCCGGATCTCCTGCTCTTCTGCCATCACCACCGAACGCTCGATCGCGTTTTCGAGCTCGCGAATATTGCCCGGCCAGGGATACCGCTTCAGCGCCTCGATCACCGGTTCATCGAGGTGCGTAATTCGCTTGCCGGCCCGTTCCGCCGCCCGGTTCAGAAAATACAGGGCCAGCTCGATAATGTCGTCGGCCCTGTCGCGCAAGGGGGGCAGAGTGATGCTGATGACGTTCAACCGGTAAAACAAGTCTTCGCGAAAGCGGCCTTCTACGATCAACTTTTCGAGGTTCTGGTGAGTCGCGGCGATCAACCGCACGTCGACCTGCACCGAACGCGTCCCGCCCACCGGTTCGAATTCCCGCTCCTGCAGCACCCGCAGCAGCTTGATTTGCGTGTCGAGCGAAATATCGCCGATCTCGTCCAGAAATAATGTTCCGCCGTTGGCCATTTCAAAGCGGCCCAGCTTATCGCGGTGGGCGCCGGTGAACGAGCCCTTCACGTGACCGAACAGTTCGCTTTCCAAAAGCCCCGCCGAGAGCGCCCCGCAATGCACGCTGACCAGTGGACCGTTCCGCCGCGGACTATTATCGTGCAGCGCCGCGGCCAGCAACTCTTTTCCCGTGCCGCTTTCGCCCCGAATCAGCACGGAAGACTGGCTCCCAGACACCTTGCGCACCGTCTCCAGCACGCTGGCGATGGCGGGGCTATTGCCTTTGATGAAATCTCTGCGGAACGCGGGGGCGGGTTCGGCCGGAGATGCCACCTGCTGTCGCGACGTAATCTCGGCCTGCAACATCGAGATCAGTTGCTGTTGCTCGGAGATCTTTTCCACCTTGAGCTGCAAATCGACGTTCAGCCGCGCCGCGGCCTGATGCACCCGCGCCGATTGCAACGCCACGCTGGTGATCTGCCCCAGCGTCGTGAGCAATGCCAGGTCTTCGGCCGTGTATCGGTCGCCGTTATGCTTGGTTCCCAGGAACAGGGCGCCCGCCAGTTGTCCGTCGACCTCCAGCGCATGCACCAGCTCGACGTCCAGTTCGTGCAGCAATTGCTGCGACTGTGTCTGCTCGGCCTCTGATTCGAAACGCTGCACATTGCCATCCTCGTGCATCAGGCCCAGCAGCTCGGCGTCGGACGAAATCGCGAACGGTGCATGGGGCATTCCGTCGGCGGCAATCAGCCGAAACACTCCCGCGGAAGCGTCGCGCAGGTAGAGCGCTGCGCGGTCGACCCCCAGCAGGTCGCGGCACGAGGCCAGCATCCGCTGCGCCAGCGCATTCGGGTCGCCCATGCTTCCGGCCGCCTGGTTCATGCGTTGCAGCGCGCGGTCGAGCTGAAACTTCTCGCGGAAAAATTTGCGGTCGATGAGTCGCTGCACGCGATCGCGAGACCAGTTGAGCAACAGCACCGCCACGACGACCAGCACGACCACCACGGCCGCGTGGCGCGCGACCTGGTTGTGCTGATACATCGCCGCCAGGCTGGCGCCCGCGATCGCCAGGCTGAACCCGACCGTCACCGCCAGGTTCAGCATGTAATACACCATCCCCCGCGACAGGATCTCGTCGACGAGCATCAATTTGTACCGCACGATGCCGATGGCGTACGCCAGCATGAACAGGAAGCTGGCCACGAACATCGGCACGCTCGCCGCGCCCAGCGAAAACTTCCCTTCTTCGAAGTAGGCCAGCGACAGCGAATAACCCACCGGCAGCATGGCGAACACCGAGGCCCACAGGATCCATTTGACCTGGTTGTGCAGCACGGCATTCCGTGTCGTGAAGAAACTCGCCGCCAGGGCGACGAGGGTCGCCACGAAATACGTCGCGGCAATTCCCAGGTAGATCGAAATCCCCTCGTTCAGCATCGACAGAATTCGTTCCTGATGCCCATCGCTGGAAACCTGGTCGGCAATCCAGATGGAATGAACTGCCAGGCCGACCAGCGCGACCATCGCCAGCACGGGTATTCCGTAGATCGCCCATAACGACCGATACGGATGCCGGGCGAAGAACAGCTTGGGCTCCGGATACACCAGAAAGAAGTGCAACGTGACCACCGGCACCAGGATGGCGCACATCATGAAGGGAACCGTCAGCCACAAACTGCCGGCGATCATCCACCAGTGGTAGCCACCGACGAATCCCCCCAGTGAAACCAGGCACATGGCGAAGAACACTCGCGCCTGCTGGTCGAAGGGACGCGTCCAGAAGGCCAGCGCCCCCACCGCCAGAATTCCGAATTCGAGCAGGAACCACACCAGCGTGAGCGTGATGTCTTGCCAGGGAACCGTCCGCAACGGGAGCCACGATCGCATTTCGTGCCCGTCCCGCAGAAACCGGACTTCGACGAACACGTCATTGCCCTTTGGGAACATAGGGGGCAAGAGCTTCCCCTGTTCGCGAATCGGCGTGTCGTCACGGGGCTTGGCCCCGAACGGTTGCTCGGTGCGAAGATCCAGCAGCCTCGCGGCAAAATGGGCAAACGTATATGCCGGACGGTGCGCGATCTCCAGCAACCGATCGCCGGCCCGTGGCCCATCCCCGAGCTCACTTTGCCACTCGCGAATACCGGCCGCGGCTTCGCGCGTGATCTGGCGGATTTCCAATCCCGGCGTTGGGACGCCACCAGTCGAATTCGGCCCACTCACCAACAGACACCGCAATCCCAGATCGGGCGATGTGGCGACGAACCCCAAGACAGCCAGGCAATAAAGAACGACGGCGACGCCGACAATGGTCAGCAGCCAGCGAGTCAGCTCGGTTCTCTTTTGAAGATCCATAAAACAGCTCTTTATCAGCGCCGAGAATCAGGTGTTCAGCGCCGAAAATCATATTTTGGGGAGTGTTCGGCGCCGAAAATCGGGCGTCGGCGCCGAAACGTCACTTGCTATTGTGTCTGGGCCACGCAGTTTTTTCAACGGGTTATCTTGGAAATCGCGACGTTTTTTGATTTCATTAGGAAGCGAACGATCATTTCGCGAGATTTGTGCCAGCGAATATCCGATTTGGCATGATCGTTGCGTTACGTCGGAATATCAAGAGGAAGGAACTTGTCGAAGTGGCAAGTGAAAAGAAGGTGAGAGCGGCGGGTTGCAAGACCTGCCAATGAGTTTGCCCAGCCTGGCCCTCGGAAAGAGGTGTTTCGCTGGAAAGTGCGGATTGTGAGGGTGCCCCAACTACAGTTCGACCCACACTGTAGTTTCATTCCCCGCAAAATTAAGTCCGTGCTTTCCAGGGAAATATTTTCCGAGGGCCTTTAATTTTGCGCTGGCGCCCCGCCTTCAGATGCCCCGCGCGGCCATCAGTCCGCGAGCATTCAAAGCGTGGATTTCAGTCCACGCGTCACCCGGCAGCCCGTTGAAACAGGGGACAGTCCGTCATGGCGAATGGCAGATAATGCCGAGAAAGGCCGCTCCGTCATCGTCCTGGCCGACAGTCAGATCGGCCCCTGCGCCGAGGTTCGCATACCAGCGGATCGCCTTCGAAGTCGCTCCGTCGTGATACCACACACGAAGGATGGGCGAATAAAGGAAATTCGTCGCCCCCCAAGGTCCGCTCCACCGCGTCACACGACTGACGGCCCAGCACACTGGCCCGAAGCTCGCGACGTACAGAATAGGGACGGCCAAAACCACGGTCGTCCAGAACGCCACGCCAGGTTTCTTGCGGTCCCACGGATCGCTATGTTTTGCCACAGTTAATCCAGTGCTGATGCCGCTCGGGGCGGGAGCCATCCTTTGTGGGCTTCTCCTCCGAACGTAAAAGGCCAGCCCTCGATTTTCCTCAGCATCATGCCGGGCAATTCTACCCGCGATGGCGAGGGAGGGTAAATCCCAGTCGCTAGGCATGTGGTCGTTGGCGCCCCCTTCTCGCCAGTTCGCCAGTCAGGGTATGATGCTGCGCACGTGTGGCTGGGTCGAATGGCCTGGATGGTGTGGCATCCCACAGCCATTGTCGAGAAGTATGGTGGCGAGCCGCTTGTCGACGGCATTGCGTGGACCGCCACGCAGGACGAGTTGCAGACTGCCATATGCCGGCCGGAAGGGCTTAGCGAAAGATCCGTTCCTTGGTGGAATTCCCGCGGGAGGCGCGTCAGCGAATCGTCCGCACGGGGCGGAAGCCGATCACGTAGATTCCTACCGATGGATAGAGCCAGAGGCGATAAGCGCTGCGCAGATCGAGCTCTTGCGTAATTGCGCCGCCCCGCAGCGCCCGCGTCTCGTTTCCGTCCATGCTCGCATAATCTTCCACGTCGTCGACCACTTCACCTGGCGACGTCGGCTGAAACCGCTGCTGGCACCAGGTATACACGTGCCCGTGCATGTCGAATAAGCCGAAGTCATTCGGCTTCTTGCCGCCCACGGGCCAGGTTCGCTCGCGGGCGTTCAGCAGGTTCCAGGCGTATTTTCCCAGGAGCTCCTCGGTCTGGCCGTAAAAGCGACTCGTGACGGCGCCGGCCCGGCAGGCATACTCGAATTCCGCCTCGGACGGCAGCCGGTAGCCGGTCAGGCTCAGATAGTTGGGCTTCAGCTTCGTCGGCTGGCCCTGGTCGTCCATTTCATAACACCACTGGTCGTGGGGAATGTCCTCCTGGTTGCTCAACCAGTTGCAATAGGCGCAGCAGTGATTGGCCCACAGGCCCCCGATGGGGCAACTGGGCTCGGCATATCGCCTCATCTCCGTGTTCGTGTAGCCTGGATCGAAGCGCAGGAATTGCTCCTTGGTGACGGACGCGGCCATCATGGCGAACGAGCGGCCGATGCGGCAGCGATGCAATGTCTCGTCGGGGCGTCGGAATTCCTCGGTGTCGGGCGAACCCTTCATGAACTCGACGGGGCCGGGAATGACGACCATCGTCTGGCCCTGGCCGTTCACGTACCATTGCGGTCTGGCGTTATTCTTCTCTCGTAGCAAGCTGCTAAAGCCCTCCAGCCGCCGGGCGCGCAGCTCCTTATTTCCGGCCCAGAAAGCAACGGTCTGACTGAGCCATTCGGATTCGTGCCATTGTCGCAGCAGCCATTCGGCGGCGGCATGCATCCCCGGATCGTCATCGGTGGTGAAAATCTTCCTCAACCGTTGCATCATGAGTTGCTTGCCACCGGCAGGCCACGATTCTTCGGGGAACTCCTCGGGCCCTAAACTTAAGATCAGCGCTCGACGGACGGAGAGATCGGACTCGTGGTCCAGCCGCTCGACCAGCGATGCGCTGTCCGCGCCCAGAGGCCCGAACCGGTGCACGAGGTAACTGCGCCGGCGTGGATCGGGCGAATGTTCCAGCAAGGGCCACACCTGAGCGGGACGCTTCAATTTCAGCAGCGCGACGGCTGCATTGGCTTGACGTTTCGCCAGCCGTTCCCGAGAGCTCTCACTCGCATCGAGGGGCAGTTGCCGGTCGAGCTCGGCCGCGAGCAGGCTCACGGCCCGCTCGCCGTGCGAGCTGATTTTGGCATAAATCACGCCGAACAGCCGCTCGTCGGCGTCCATCAGGAAGTCGGCCAGGCGCTCGGGCTGCTCGGCCGCCCAATCGGCCAGAATATTGGCGGCGAAAAAACGCTCGACATTCGGGCGCTGGATGTCGCGAAAGATCGTCGCTAATGACGGCCAAAGCGCGACCCGCACGGGCCGCAGCAGATCGAGCCACGCACCCAGATGCACGGCCGGAACTCTCACCAGATCATCGGCCGCGGCTGAGGCCAGTTCAGACCAGCGAGGATTGGCCGGGTCGTACTGCGCCAGGGCCGCGGCGGCGCGCAGCCGGCCTGGCTCACGGCCCTGCTCAGGCTTTTCGGCGGCCGCCCAGAGCCATTCGACCAGTTCCGAGCCCGGCGGGGAAAGTGCATCGCGGATCACGCGCGCTTCGTCGAGGTCGGCCTCGAGGAGCCGTTCAGAAAGAAAGCGCGCCTCCCCAGGGTCGACGGGGACGAGCGCCAGGCTGGCATGGAGTCGACGGCGGCGGTCACCTTCCCTCTCGGCTCGCGAGCTGTGCTCGCGAAGCTGCGGGTCGGCCCAAGTGCGGTAGCGATCGATCTCGCGAACGATGCCCGGCACCTGTGTGATGTCGGCATCCAGCAGCCGTTGCACCAATGCCGCGGCATGATTGGCGTGGTTCGAATCGCGAATAATGTTGCGAATCTCAATTCCGGCGACGGCCAGCACGGCCACCAGCAGCATGGACGTCAGACCGCGCAGGGCATGATGGCGATTGGCGCGGGTCATCATCTTCCGCTCGGCAAGGGTCCAGTTCTGCCGGGCAGTCAGCCAGTGAATCTGAACCCACTGCGACCACGTGGGGAGCTGGCGATTCTCGGGCCTGGAGTTCCAAATCGAGGCCCGATCGGCCAGCAGCAGCTCCGCCCGACCCGCGCGAGTTTCCTTCTGCTTTCGCGTCAGCCAGCTCTGCAGCGACGGCACCAGATAATCGTGCGTGAGCTGGTAGAAACGGGGGGCCGGCGCCGCATGGAGATTGGCGGACGATGTCTGGCCGAGCTCCGACTGAATCCGCGAGTCTTCAGCTCCGCCGTCTTGTCCGCCGTTCGTGCAAAACGCGCCAGCTTCCAACCCAGCGGCATCGGCCGGAGTAATCAAGCGCAGCTCTGCATCGAGGATCTGAATGAGCTCGTCGAAGTCGCCGGGGCGACCGGCATAGCCCGAAGCCTCTTGCAGCTCGGACCGGGAGCGCAAGTGGCCCTTGATTTCAGCTCCGGCTTCGGGCAAGAGCGCCTGGAGCACGGCCCGGGCTGCCTTCTGATGGTAGCGATGGTGCGGCGCCGCCTGCGCGGCACTGAATGTCTCCTCGAGAAAAGTCACCCCCACGCCCTCGGTTCCACCGACGTCGCGCAGCGTTTCCGGTGTCCAGGCCTTGGCCTTCATCATCTCGGCGAACAAAGCCAGCCGGACGCAACTTACTTTACCGTCCTGAGACAATCCTGCGACCGCCTGCTGTACGAATAAATCTGTCTGCCTGTCGGCGTCGGCCGCGCGTTCCGGAAGTGCGCCAAACGCCCGCCCGTAAGCACGCAGCACCTTTTCCGCATGGCGAATCGGGAACAGGTCGACCGCGGCAGAGTTTTGACCTTCCACCAGGCGAATCTCCAGTTCCCGCATGAAACGGATGGTGGCCATCCAGAAATCATCTCGCACCATGATGATGCACTGCAGCCGGCTCCCATCGCATTGCCTGAGCGCCTGCACCAGTTCGGTGTTTTCCTGCTCTTTTCTGCCGTGCAACCACTGTTCGAACTGGTCGACGACGATCAGCACCTTCGTGTCGGCTTCGAGGCCTTCGCCTTGTCGCAGTCGGGCGAGCACTTGCTTCAAACTCAGGTTGGCGGACATGCCGCGGCACCTGTAGCGCAACGCATTGAGCAGCCGTGTCTCGGTGTCGTCGGCCGTCGCTTCGACGTAGATCGCGACGACGCGCGTTGACAATCGCGGCAACAGGCCCGCTTTCATCAGCGACGATTTGCCGCAGCCGCTCGTTCCGCAGAGCAGGCCCACGGCAAATGTTCTGGCGGGATCGGTTTCTTCGATCCAGGTCTTCCACAGCCGGATACTGTCTGGGAGCCCTTCCCGGTCACAGGGGCCGGGCAACAGCTCCAGGAAAAAATCTGCATCGTGCTGGTCAAACGAACGCAAGCCTTTAGGCATGATGAGCAGAGATTTGTTGCCGGAGCTCGGTACGGCGGCGGAAGCCGCTTCGCCGCTGGCCGGGCCGGGCGAAAGAGGCACCGCGGCCGCCGTCTGCGGGCCGTCCGAGCGGAGCGGCTGCGCGGTCAGGAACTGGCGCAAGTCTTCCGCCAGGTCCTGGGCGGTGGAGTAGCGCTCGGCGGCGCGCCGGGCCAGCGCCTTCAGGCAGATGCGGTCGAGCTCGCGCGGAATGGCATCGTCGAGCTGCCGCGGCGGGCGCGGTTCCAGGCTGGCGATTTGCTCCAGCAGGGCCGTGTGCGACTCGGCGCGAAACGGCTGCGATCCCGTCAGCAATTCGTACAGCACGACCCCCAGGCTGTAAGTATCGCTGCGCCCGTCGACGCGGTGTCCCTCGCCCCGCGCCTGCTCCGGCGACATATAAGCCGGCGTGCCGGCATAACGCGGCGTGTCATTGACTTCGCGCTCGCGTAAGGCCAGTCCGAAGTCAACCACATACGGATTGCCGGCTCGATCCAGCAGAATGTTGCCCGGCTTGATGTCGCGATGGACCAGTTCTCGTTTGTGCGCATAGTGCAATGCTTCGGCGATGGTCGCAACCAGCTCGACCGATTGCCGCAGTGGCAATCGGGAATGTTTGAGCGCTGCGGCCAGGTCCGATCCGTCGATGTATTTCGAGACGACGAAACACGGGAATTGTGCGGTGCTGCCGACGTCGAAAACCGGTACGATGTGAGGATGATCGAGGTTGGCGACCGTTCGGGCTTCGGCGAGATAGGCGTTTGCATCTTCGGGACGGGAAATCAGCCGGGAGTGCGGCACCTTGACGGCCACGTGGCGGCTCAGCTGCTCGTCCTGGGCCAGGTAGACCAGGCCAAAGCCTCCTTTGCCCAGCAGCCGCTCGACCCGGTAGCGTCCGATGAGTCCTGGAAGCGCTAGCACTGGAGCGTCGGCGGCCGTCGCCGACTGGTGATCAGCGAAGAAGACGGTCGGCTCGTCGGGATGGCCGTCAATTGCTCTCGATTGCCCTCTGTCGTTTGGCGGCATGCAGAGACCCATCGGAAGGACGCCAGGGGCCAAACAATCGCCCTAGCACTTCCAATCAGCTTAACGTGGAGTGCGACAAAGGAAAGGTTCCGTTACGATTAGAATCCGTCGGCCCGAGGAGCGAATCAACTTCCGCAGGGTTCATGCCATCCACTTAGAAGTTGGGAGAGAAGATCATGTGCTGAATTGAGCATGTCGTCAGTTGACAGCGGCTGGCGGAGACTGTCGCGGCACATCCGAGACGGCGAATGCGACGACGTAAAAGCCGCGGCAGCCTGGACTTTAAAACATGGATGAGCAAAATAGAAAATTGCTGCGGCATTCCAGTCGCGAGCGCCGACGGAGCTAACGAAGGGGAATACGATGAAAGTCGCACCGGTCCTGGCCATCATTCCGGCCATCATCCCCGCGCTCATTTCCCTGTGCCTGTCCGCGTGTAACGAGCCGACAGAGCAGGTCCGCCAGCAGCCCCATAAGATCACGGCCATCGCCCCTCAGGTCAAGGCCGTCACCGTCACACAGCAATATGTCTGCCAGATCCAAGCGCATCGGCACGTCAAGATTCGTGCTTTGGAGAAGGGCTATCTCGAAGAAATCCTCGTTAAGAAAGGCCAGGTGGTGAAAGAGGGCGACTTGCTGTTCAAAGTCGTGCCCGCTCATTACCAGGCAAAACGGGACCTCGCGTTGGCCGAGGCCAAGCTCGCGGAACTGGAGTCCGAGAAACTGAAAGAGGACATTAAGAACAAAGTGGTCTCTGAGAAAGAGGTGGCGCTGCACGAGGCCAAGCTGGCCAATGCCAAGGCCAAGGCGGCTCTGGCCACGGACAAGTTGAGCCTGCCCAACATCTATGCTCCGTTTGACGGCGTCGTCGACGGGCTGAATCACCTGCAGGGGAGCCTGGTCAAGGAGGGGGAGATTCTCGCCACCTTGTCCGAGAACAGTGTCATGCGGGCTTATTTCAACGTCCCCGAGGTCGGCTATCTCGAATACATGGCTGACCGGAAACAGCAGCCGGAGGCCCTGCCGGTCGAGCTCATGCTGGGGAGCAACAAAAAGTTCAATCAGGTCGGCAAGATCGCTGCGATCCATTCCAATTTCGATCACGAGACCGGAACCATCACGTTCCGGGCGGATTTTCCCAACCCAGACCGCCTGCTGCGTCACGGCCAGACCGGCGCCGTCTTGATCAGCCGCGTGGTGAAGAACGCCACCGTCATCCCACAACGGGCGACTTTCGAACTGCTTCACAAACGGTACGTTTACGTCGTCGACAAAAATGATGTGGTGCATCGGCGCGAGATTGTGATCCAGAATGAATTCGAGCACGACTTTGTCGTCAAGTCGGGAATTGGCGTGAACGACAAGATCGTTCTCGATGGGATCCGGCAGCTTCACGACGGCGAGAAAGTGGAATACGAGGCTCAGCAGCCGGAACAGTTATCCAGCAAATACAAGGCGGAATAGCGATGCCTGATCTGGCGGACGGCGAATCGACGCAGATGCAGGGGTCAGGGAAAACGCCTTACGTGCTGAAGAACACCGGGGGCGTTTATTCGTGCACCTGCCCGGCCTGGCGAAATCAGTCGGTGGCAATCGAACGGCGAACTTGCAAGCACTTGCGAAAGCTGCGCGGCGACATGGCAGAGACGGAACGGGTCGGCAGCGCGCTGCCCGTGCGGAAAGCGGCCGCAGACGGTGAAGAAGAAGACGGAAACAAGGGGCCGCCGCTGCTGTTGGCGCATGTCTGGGAAAACGATATCGACCTGGCCGGCTGGTGGATGAGCGAAAAGCTCGACGGGGTGCGCGCCTACTGGGACGGCACGCGGTTCCTGTCGCGGCTGGGGAATGAATTCCATGCTCCCGACTGGTTCACGGACGGGCTCCCCAAATCGCCTCTCGACGGCGAATTGTGGATCGAACGCAAGTCGTTTCAACAGACGGTGAGCATCGTCCGCCGGCAGGACAAAAGCGATCACTGGAAGCAGATCCGCTATCTCGTCTTCGACGCACCCGCGCAGACGGAGCCGTTCGAAGAAAGGTTGAAATTCCTCGCCGCGCTGCTGAAGCCGGCGAAGCTCAAATATGTCCGGGCGCATGAGCATCAGCGTTGCCGCAATCTCGATCACCTGCAAGCCGAGCTGACGCGCATCGAATCGGTCGGAGGTGAAGGCTTGATGTTGCGGCAGCCCGGCTCGAAATACGAAGCAGGGCGCTCGACGACGCTCCTCAAAGTGAAGACGTTTCATGACGCCGAGGCGGTGGTCGTCGATCACGTGCCCGGGAAAGGACGCCACAAAGGCCGCCTCGGGGCTCTCGTCGTGCACCTGCCTGACGGCACCGAATTCTCGGTCGGCACGGGCTTTTCGGATAAGCAGCGCGAATCCCCGCCCGCCGTCGGCAGCACGATCACGTTTCGCTACCAGGAACTGTCGACCGGCGGCGTTCCCCGGTTTCCGTCGTTCGTGCGCGCGGCAAAGTAATGAAGAGCCGCAGGCTGCCTTCAGCGATCTGTACGGTTCTCTCCCGTGGGATGGTCGGGGCGTTGTGCGGGCGCTGCGCGTCGCAGGGCTGATGCGGCTTTTCTCCACATCAGAGCGAGCTCGGTCTTGCCAAGGGACTCGCATGTTTCGGCCAATCGTATTCGGACGTCGGGGTCGCTCGGAAGTTCGTCGGCCTCCTGGCTGAGTCGGGTCAGGCGCAACGCCAGCTCGCGCGACGACTCCATGCGGGCCAGTTCTGCTGCGGATTCGCGGGAACGTCCCAACCGTTGCAGGGCTTGGGCCAATTGATACCGTGCCGCATAATCATGGGGATCGTTCGATAACAGATCTCTCAGCGGGGAAATCGCCGCCTCGGGCTTCCCGCCATCGATTGCGATCCGGGCCTCAAGGAGTAGAACTCGCGGATCGTGAGGACTCTGCTCGCGTGCCTGATCGAGCGCTGCGACGGCTTCGGTCGTGCGCCCCAGGCTGAGGAAGCACTCGGCCCGAAGGGTGAGAACGATTTTGTCGTCGTCCAGCGAATCGAGCGACTCCAGCGCGTCACGATAGTTGCGCTGGCTGACCTGCGCTCGAGCCAGATCGCGCAACAGGTCATGGGCCTCGGCGCGGGAGGGAAGCAGCGCCAGTGCGCGGCGGTATTGTTCGATCGCATCGGGAAATCTTTCGGCGTCGGCGTAGATCTCCGCGAGCAACTGGTGCGACTTGAAGTCCTGGGGGTCGAGCCGCATCAGTTGGTCGAGCTCGGCCACGGCGTCAGTCATGGATCCCAGATCATAATGAATGGCCGCCAGCCAGCGATGAGGGGCGGGAAGCCCCGGCTCTTCTTTGGCCAGCGTCTGGAGACAGTTTCTGGCTTCAACGAGCGCCCCCACCCGATACAGACATTCGCCAGTGTACAGCAGGGCCGCCTGGCGCCGTTCTCCATCCGGCGGCGCTTGTCCGAATTCGATCAGCGCGTCGCGATGCTCGCCCCGCCGGAGGAACAGCAATCCCTGGAGCAGGTGCACGTCCGCCTCATGCCCGGGAATCGTCGAAAGTGCCGTGAGATTGGCCGAAAGCGATTTGATATCGTGATGATCGGCCGCATCGATCCCCCGGAGCAGCAGTCGCTGCGGACGATCTCTGTGCCACAATGCAAAACACCCGGCTGCCACCAGGGCGCCAATCAGGGCGCTGCCGACCAGTAACCGAGACCGAGTAGAATTCACCATGAGATCAACGGCTTGGCAGGGAGCTCTCGAGCGGCACGTCTGCCCGGCGCTTCCAGATTGCCGCGCGAGGAGGCGCCGGCGCGCCGGGAACGACCGTCAGATAGGAATTGCCGACGGCAACCGAGAGGCCGCCTGGCCGGCTATCGATGTGGGCTGCCATCGTGGAATGAAAGCAGTGGCCTCGTTCGAGCACGACTGCCGCAAACTGTCCGGGTGCGACTTGTTCGAGAAGAACCAGCGACGGAAGATGTTTTGCGACGTCGGTTTTCGTCGCCGTCTCGCCTGCCATGGAGCAAGCCAGAATGTCGAGATCGCCGTCGCCATCGGCGTCTATGGCCAGCGCCCGGTGTGTCCCGGGCAGTGACACGAGAGTTCGCGGCGCAAAATTCATATTTCCCAGATTCTCGAGCCAGGTCACGCCGTGGTCTGGCTTGAGCACGCCGTCGTCGAACGTGTCACCGTTGGTCACCAGAAAATCGACGTCGCCGTCCTGGTCCAAGTCGGCCGGATCGAGTCCGGTCGCGCCCCAGGCCGGGTGAGGCCCACGGAAAATCTCGCGAGTCGAGAATCGAAAGTCACCCTCGTTCAGAAACGTCGCGACCATCTCATACTGCTGGCTGATCAGCACGACCACATCGAGACGTCCGTCTCCGTTCAGGTCGATGAGTGGCGCGTGAATGCCGCCACTGTGCCCGTCAATCACATGTCGCCTGAACTTCGGCCGCGGGAACTCTCCCAGGTTTTCGAAGGCCAGGGTCTTTCCCGTCGCGCGCCAACCGAACTCTGCGACGACCAGATCGAGGTCGTCATCGCCGTCCAGGTCCGCGGCACGCACGTCGGCGACGCGACCGAGCCCAACGCAGAGGGAGATTCGTTCGAAAGTGCCGTCGGGTCGCTGCCGCAGCCATTCGACGGTTCCCAGATTATGGTCAATGGCTGAAAAGGAGCCGAGATTGGCAATTAGCAGATCGCACAGGCCGTCTCGATCCAAGTCGACCGGCTCGATGCGTGCCGGATGTGGAACTTCCGCGACCAGCCGCGACACCGGCGCGTCGGAATTGCGAAAATCCCAAAGATCGACCGTCCCATACCGCATGTCGGCAGACAACAGTTCGAAGCGGCCGTCGCCCTGCATATCGTGCCAACAGACGTTCGACGTGTAGCAATCCACGGTGCGGCCCGGGTGATCCAGCGGCACAGACGTCCATTCCGCGCGTTGAACGTCCGGCAACTCGCTCGCGGACGCAAGCGACAGGAGATCGGGCGCCTGCCGTTCGTACCACGCGATGACGTCGGCGATTGCTGGAACTCGCATTCCCGCACCGAAACCGCGCATGCCGGCCATCATCCGGACCTTACCCGCCCAGGCGTCACGAGGCAGAATTGCCGGAGTCGGAAAACGATGACAATGTGAACAGAGCTTCTGAATCGTGGCTGCATCGGCGGAGGGCGCAGGAAGATTCCCATCGTTGGAGATGCCGCCTCGATCCGTCGCCGGCCGATCCTTCCGCCCAACCAGAACCAAAGCGCACAAGACGAACGCCACCGCTCCGCAGCAAGCGGCGGGGCGAATCAGCACGCGCAGAGACATGTCACACCGCGAAAAAGCTCAATCCTTCAACTCGATCGTGAAATCGTTGGGTCCTGTGGCAACGACGTGGTTCTTTTGCGGACTGGTTTTGGGATCGGCGTATTTATCGGGAATCAAACCTTTCTGCGGATCTTCACCCGCTTGTTTCTGCTTATACATTTTATCGTACATCTGCAGCGACGCAGAGGCGTTCTGACCGGGCGCAACTGTGGTCGCAGCCGGCGCCTGTTTTGCGATCGTGACCACGTTGTCGCCCACCATCGCGCCGTCGCCGGAATCGAACATTGTCAATTCGAAGTGGCCATTGGCATCCGTCGTGCCGGAGGACGGCCGCGGAGCATTTTCGGCGTGGAATGCGACAACCGCTCCAGCCACCGGTTCTCCGTTATAAACCACCTTACCCTTCACCGCGACAAGTTTCGGACGAGATGCAGCTGCGTCACCGCACCCCAGGCCCCAGAGTGGGACAAGACACGCCAGGGCGGTCAACAGTCGACGAAGATTCACGAACATCCTCCTCTCTTGCTCTTTTAAAAATCCGAGCGAACGCGGGATCCGAAAACTTCAGCGAGACCCGAAAATTGCTAGAAGTCGCCTACCGGTTGTTGATCACGTCGCGAGCCGAGCCGCTGATATGTCGTATAATTGATATTCTGACTCAGGAACCGGACTGACCCATCACACAGCACAACGTGCGTTCCACCGGTATGCTTGGACTTGAATCCATTGGACGTATTCCACGAGCTCCAACTGTTGCAAACCGTTCCGGTGCTCGAAGTCGGAAAGTTGATGGGGGATGTCGTGGAAAACCACTGGGAATTCGTGGCCAGCCAGCC
>DASYAR010000646.1:0-19379 GCA_036501235.1 Planctomycetaceae bacterium | reverse complement strand
CGAACGGCGCCGCCAGCAGGCGAAGTAGCCCGCCGCGGTTCGCCGTTCACTCGGCATGCCCGCTCGGCCACCGCACAACGGCGCCCCCACGCTGCCCCTCCGGCCGTCGAAAACGGCGGACGGTGTTCACTGGACGGATACCCCGAAGGGGTGAGGCTTCTGGAAGGACCGATTGGCTCAAATCCGACGACAGTAAACACAATTGTAATTGGCGCGGGAACTTTCCAGGCATATGAGGCATTTGATCGGCTTATCGGTGCTGGCGTTGCGAGCGACAGCCTTTGGGTTCACCTAGGTCATACACGAACAACGGGAGTGAAAGCCAAACATCGATTTTACCGTTACCACCCGATGCTGCACAGTAAAATTTATTACATGGAACATTCGGACGGTACTGCATCGGCAGTCATCGGCTCCCACAACTTAACTGGATTTGCATTGATGGGGATGAATGGAGAGGCCTCAATCCTGTTGGAGGGTCCGAAGGCGTCTGCGGAATTCGAAAAAATACGGGCTCACATATCAATCGCGAGATCTCAATCAACTCCGTATTCACCCGGAATGAAAGAAGCGTTTTCTTGGTGGACCCATCAGTTCGTTGAAGGCCTCGCGGACAAGACGAACGATTTGCCTCGAGACGGTGAAGCGAAGAAAACAATCGTAATTCTTGCGGAATCTCGTGAGGCAAAAATTCCTGAAAAGGGGGACGTGCTGTATTTCGAGTTACCATCTGCGCTCGGCCAGATCCAATCTCTGCGCGCAGAAATCCACATTTACATTTTTGATACACTGCCGCTTTCGCCGATCGCCGGGCTCCAGTCGCTCGACAACGCAAGGACTTCTCTCTGGTGCAAGACGCTCGGTCTCGAAATGGCTAGAGGCGGCCTTGAGCTTCGCGCTGATTGGTGCATTCAAGATGCGCGGCACCCGACGATCGACCTGACTACGAATCCATTTCGACCAACTCCGACATCGGACATGCAGCAGGTTCGTGTAGAAGCCTACAACAAGGTGCATGGTGCCTTCGAGTACTTGTTCGAGCTTCCGCGAACCGGATGGATCCCCGAACTCAGTCGCGGCGATGTGCTTGCGCCCTCGACGGACAACAGTCGGTCGTTAGGTGAAGAATACCACAAAGTGAATCCAGAGCACCTTGAGTGGTATCTGGTCAAGTCGCTGACGAAGCCGAATGAACCGGACTCAGACGACAAATACTGGAAAGCAATGAAGTCGCTATCTCCGGAAGGCGGTTCATACATTTTGATGTCCTTGCGACGTCGCGAGAAAGAAACATTGTAAGTATGGCACGAGCGCATTGATGGAATTCCTCATCGCGGACACATTCACCGACAGCCTCGCCCGCCTGACGGGCGACGAACAGAAGGCGGTCAAAACGACGGCGTTCGACCTGCAATTGAACCCGGCCAATCCCGAAATGCAGCCGCAAAAGCTCGACAGGACCCGCGACAAGAATTTCCGAATGATTTACGAGGTTGAGCTTTGGAAAGCCGTCTTAAAGCGCGGTCCATTCCGCAAGAATTGGATGGTTCGCACTCGCCCCCTCACCGCAGGTGGCTTGCCATGACACTCAAGTTTCGTACAGTCCAACTGGGCACACCGCGTCAGCCAGGCGAAGGGCTGCGAATCGGAACCGTTCGCCGTCCGCCTCGCGGCGTACCGAAATCCGAATATCGCGAGCGCGATTTTTTCGACGTGTGGTTGCCTATTCTCGGCCCCAGCCAGGAGTTGCTTGCGACATTCCGAAGTTCTGGGCAGTCAATCGATGCGTTTTTTCGCGGTTACGCTGCAGAAATGGCGGAGACAGAGCCGCGCCAGGTCATCCAGCTCTTGGCTGAGCTGGCGAAGCAAACGCCGATTTCGGTGGGATGCTACTGCGCCAACGAAGCAATTTGTCATCGATCGGTCCTTGGTGAATTGATCCGTGCGGCGGCGGGCGAGCCGACGATTCGGCCGCTGGCCGCAGACTGCGTCTACACAATCGCCCACGGGGATGAGTTGCGGCGAATCGCGGACAAGGGCGGTGGGCAAGGCGAATTGACTGAGGGTCGCCGATGGATCAACGCCGCGCGGTTGCTGCGACAAGCGCAAAAACAGAATGAATCGCTTCCGATCGTCTTTGCGGACGCAACCGACTGCTCGCGGCTTATTTTCTGGGGACGTCTTGATTTGATCACAATCAATCAGACAGATACGAATTATGCATTTTCGAAGCTGCGCCCAATCCGTGGTCGACACGCGCCCCAGGAACTCGTGCTGACAAGCACGAATAAAACAATTGCTCCAGGCTTCATCCGCCCGTATGCACTGGTCCGAACACCCGCATTTCTGCGATGAGTCACCAATGAATCGGATTCATCGGACGGGAAAGGGGGCGCAACTCAGGGCTATCGCATTAAAATCTCGCGGAAAAGCGACAGGAAATTGGCGGCGAGATGCTATTAGCGAAAAGCATAGAGTATACACATGAGCAGTTTACAATTGCCGTTTCCTGCGGAATGCGTGCCACAACTCCTTGCTGAGACTGCACTTTTAATGCGATAGCCGTGGGGCGCAACTTTGTGTTTCGTCCGTTTCGCGCTTAAGCCCCGACCTGCTTCAGGCAATTCGGGTCGTCGTGGTCGAGCACCGGCAGGTTGCCGACGGGGAAGAGGTGATTGTATTTGAGGCCGCTCCCCGTGTTGAACATTACGATTTCTTCGTCGGCTTTGAGCCAGCCGGCGGCGAGAAGCTTTCGGGCGACGTTCCAGACGGCGCCCCCTTCGGGGCAGGCGTAGATTCCCTGGTGACGGGAAAACTCGCGTACTCCCTCGAGGAGTTCGACATCGGTGACGGTGAGCGCCGTTGCGCGGCTTTCGCGAAGCACGCGCAGCATCATGAAATCGCCCACTGCGGCCGGCACGCGCAAGCCGGAGGCGGCGGTGGCCGCATTGGGAAACATTTCGGCGTGGTCTTTCCTCGCCTCGAACGCCCCGACGATCGGGGCTGAGTTTTACAAGCACCCTACGCCAGGTAAAGCCAACCACGGGTTTCCGCGGCGCCTTTCAGCTTCTTTCCCGTGCGCTCGCACGCATTCGAGCTCAGGCCGGTGAAATCAATCTCGGCATGCTCGAGAAAAACCAATGGGCTCGAGTGCACAGGCAAGTTTTCGTTTTGGCATTCTCCGACTGTAACAGCCAACACCCCAACTGATTCCAGGTTCCTCGCACGATAATGTTGCCAAGCCGCTGCAGGTGTAATCAAATCCCCGTCGTAGACGGAGAGCTTTTGCTCGTCTTTGGGCGTGGGGCGGAATGCCTGGGAAGTTACGCGGCCAAGTTTGACAAATGAAGGATGAATCTGCCGTAACAGCAGGGTTGTCCCATTCATGAAACGGTTCCGGCAAGGGCCTGCAATTTGCTCTCGATCCAATTCCAGTCATCTGCGGCGCGGAGGTCGAGTGTCCTGGCTTCGTCTTCGTCTGTCTTGAGATTCAGCCAGTGCCAATTGCCGGTTCGCTGCGTCAAGTCGATCTCAAGAGAAACGTCATTTTTGCCGAGCGACCATTCGGCGCGGACCGCACCCTCGGCGACGGGATAGACGTATGGAAGAGGAAGGTTTTCAGCATAATTCTCATGGAACGCGCGCGAGAGCCAGTCCAATCCCTCGGCGGTGGGGGCCACGCCTTTTCCGTCGAGCCAACCGTCCTTCAGGAGCCGCAGCTCATCCAGTTGCGACGGCAAGTCCAACGGATCGAGCAACGTCACGTGATTAATGGATTCAATCCTCTGCAGGCGATTGGAGCGATTGAATCTGCCGATGGCATCGATCAAAACTCTGGAACCTTGACGGTAGGAATTAAACGCCTCCAGGATCGTCTCGTAGTGTTGATCGCTGACCGGCCCGGGAACTTTGCCGCCATCAGTCAGCAGAATCTCGAAACTCATTTCCTTTTGGTTCATCTCGTGGACGACGCCGCGAACAGCAATCTCTTCAGTCCATTCGTTGACTTCGGCTGCTTTGAGCAACCGCTGACGCGTCTCTTTCGTAAGCCGTGCCGGTTCAGCCTCCGCACACCTCGGAAATTCAATCGCTTCATCCTGTAAGAGGCTTCGTCCGAGCCGATCAAAGTATGCCAGCGCGCTCGAGGGCAAGTGGTCGGTCGGGGATTTATTCTCGCTCGCGGCGGCGATGGCGCTCACGATTGCGTCGCGCGCCTGCTCCAGGTACGTCTGTTGCTCTGTCGGAAATGTTGGTAACAGGCTGCTTGCGGCCAATGTCAGCGCTATTTTCGCGACCGCACTGCCTTCGCCCACTGCCGTCAATGTCAGAGAAATTCCGTCGGTAAATTTACGAGGCGATCGCTTTCGACCCGGATTTTCTTTGAGATACCGCCACTTGGCGACTTCAACGAGCATTCCCTCCAGCACAGCCAGGTCCCCAAGCAACTCGAGCGGGATCGAATGTGAATCGAACCTCTTCCCGACGAGCTTTGGACTGAGGAAATCTGGAACTCGCAAAACAACACCCGTGTCATGGGGTCCACGAATCAATGATCGAATGTATACATTATACGCCTGGTGCTTGGAAGCGGAGGGCGCGTGACGGCCCAGTCCACGGATTTTCGTCCCAATAATGAGCACGATATGCAATATCCGTTGCAAAATCGGTAAACTCTGCCACCGGTCCCCGCCGATACGTCCTGAGTCGCACCTCATTGGGGATCCATTATCGATGCGATTCGAGGATTGGCCGATGGCGCGAGCCGCGGTTGCCGGAGCGCACCGATTGTGTCGACGAATTTGCAGACAGATGCTCACGCTGGCCGATTGGCGTGGCTGACAACGGGAGCGCCGCTCGAACGAGCCGCACGGTGTCTGCTGGTGTTGACCGGTTTCAGCATCCCTCTGTCGACATCGCTTTCCGAAATCGCGACCAGCCTGTTCCTCTGCTGTTGGCTGTGTTCCGGCGATTGGCGCGCCAAATGGGGCGTCATCCGTGCCAATCTCGTGGCCTTGTGGTCGCTGGTCCTGTTCGGGCTGTTGTTGGTCGGAACGACCTGGTCGACGGAAGGCTGGGGGGCCGCGGGACGCTGCCTGCTCAAGTACCGCGAATTTTTATACTTGCCGATGTTTTTAATTGTATTTCGCGACGCCGCGCTTCGCCGGCTTGCGGTTTCGGCCTTCCTGCTGGCCGTCGTCATGGTGCTGGGACTTTCCTACACGGAATGGCTGACGGGAGCTGATTATGGATACGGCTCGTCTCCTCACGATTTCCTGATCGGCAAGGATCGTATCAATCACGGCCTGATTATGGCGTTTGCGGCGTTCCTGGCGGTGGGCCGCATGACCGAGAATCTCGGCCGTACAGCAGTCGATGGACGCCGGGCCTGGGCATGGGCGGGGTCGTACGCCATGATCTTCGTCTTCGCGATTCACAATGAGCTGTGCATGTCGACGGGGCGAACCGGCTACGTGGTGCTGGCGGGCCTGGTCTGTGTGTTCCTGGCCGAGCTGCTGGGCCGGCGCGGGCTGGCGATCGCCGGGCTGGTGCTGGCCATTTCGGGCATGGCCGTCGTGAATTCCTCGTCGACGATTCACGACCGTGTCAGCGAGACGATCGGTCAATTGCAGGAGCAGTGGGACCCCTCACGCACGCACCCGACCGAGCCGCGGCTGGAATTCTACGCCAATGCGTGTCGAATGATCGCCCGGCATCCCTGGCTGGGAACCGGAACGGGCAGCTTCGGGCGAGAATACGCCCGCCAGGTGGCCGGAAGTGACGACCGGCTCACCCGCGATCCGCACAATGAATATTTGTGTCTGGCCAGCCAGGTCGGCGTTCCGGGCGCGCTGCTGTTTGTTGGACTGTTAGCGTTCCAATGGTTGGCCGCCGCGCGCTTGCCGGCCGCCGAACGCTCGATCGGGCGCGGCGTCGTCGCGACCATCGCTCTCGGATCGCTGTTCAACTCGCTGATTTTAGGCATCACCGGCGGATTGATTTATTCGTACTTCAGCGCTCTGGCGTTTGCCGACCTCGTGCCGGTCGTCCATTCCGCCTCTGCTCCGGACATCGCACCCACCGCCGCCGTGGGAAAGGTTCCGACGAAGCAGGCGGCTTGATACCGTGAGATCGCAACCGGGCTCTCAATCCGGCTCTCGCCGGCGGCGCCGCGTGATCCGCACCTCGTGCTGCTGCGTAGGCTCACCTCGGTGAATCAAGCACAAACTGCGAGATCTTCGACAAACCCCGCAGGGGAGCGCGTGTCCTCATGGCGACACGCGCTCCCCTGCGGTCATTCCTGGCAAAGTTGGCTGGCGCCAACTTTCAGGAATGGCCTACGGGTCGCGGTTAAACGACCCGGGGTCGGCGGAACGGAGACACCGCTTGCGTCGGGCGCCTTGGCTCTGGATGTGCCGGTTCTGCGGATTTGGCAAGATTTTCCGAATTGGCAAGATTTGTCGATTTTTCCGGTTGTCCTGGCCGATAAATAGGGTCAATTGGGCCATTGCGGGCAAGGGTGTGACCGATTTCGGGTGGAATTGATCGACACCGTTGCGATGACGTTTCTCAATCCGAGCACCCTCCGCAAACGATGCGAGTTTTTAACTCCTCTCCCTGTCATGGCTCGCGCCGTGCATTGATCGTCGCCAACCCCACGACAGAAGCCTTGGCGTGCGCCTCGACGATCGGCAAACGACGATCGCTTGATCTCGTCGGGTTTGTCGGCGACCGCGGGTTTGACATCGAAGAATTCGTGGGGGGATTGTCCGTTTTCCGCGGACTGGACCAGATCGGCGATCTGGCTCGACATTACGCCGTCAGCGAAATCCTGCTCAGACTCGGCGAGCTCCCCAGCGATCGCGCAGGCCAGGTGATCTCGGAATGCCGGGAATCAGACATCCGCGTCAGTTTGCTCCCTGGTTCCGATCAGTTGGTGAGCAGGCCGCCTGGGATCAAGTCGCCTGGGATCAAGTCGATGGCGACCAAGCCGACCGTGATCAACCCGAAAGGGATCAAGCCAGGCCCGATATCGGGCACCGACCTGCTGCGTCGCAAACCGGTGACGCTCGACAGTGAGCAGATTCATTCCTGGCTGGAAGGCCGTACCGTGATGGTCACCGGCAGCGCCGGCAGCATCGGTCGCGAAATCTGCAGCCAACTGCTGCAGTTCCGTCCGTCGCGGCTTATTGCCGTCGACCGTTGGGAATACGGCCAGTTTCAGCTCGAACGCGAATTGCGAGATCTTGCTCCGAATCTGCCGGTTGACGTTTGCCTTGCCGACGTCGCCGATGCGGGCCGCATGAACCGCCTGTTTGTGGAACAGGCTCCCGAGATTCTCGTTCATGCCGCGGCCTATAAGCATGTGCCGATGATGGAAACGAACGCGGGCGAGGCGATCAAGAACAACGTGCTCGCGACTTGCCAGTTGGCCGACCTCGCCGATGAGTTCGGCCTCCAGGCCTTCGTGCTGATCTCGACGGACAAGGCGGTAAATCCCACCAGCGTGATGGGAACCAGCAAACGGGTCGTTGAGCTCTACACTCAATCACTGGCCCAGACGTCGGCCTGCCGGTTCGTCACCGTGCGATTCGGCAACGTCCTCGACAGCACGGGCAGCGCGGTTCCTATTTTCCGCGAGCAAATCGCCCGGGGCGGGCCCATTACGGTCACCGACCCGCGAATGACGCGATTCTTCATGTTGATTCCCGAAGCGGCGCAGCTCGTCATCCAGGCCGGCGCGATGGGGCGAGGAGGCGAAATCTTCGTGCTCGACATGGGTGAACCGGTGCGCATCCTCGACCTCGCTTACGACATGATTCGGCTCGCAGGCTTACGACTCGGACACGACATCGATATCCAGTTCATCGGCCTGCGGCCTGGCGAGAAGTTGTTTGAAGAACTCCGGGTGCACGGCGAAATTCATCAACCGACGTGGCATCCGAATATTCGGGGCGCGATTCGAACGGCGCCCCTGGTTGCTGCGGAAATCGCCGCCGGGGTCGAACGACTCGGTGATCTCGTCGATGCGCCGTCGGTTCAGATCATCGCCGAATTGCAACGAATTGTTCCTGAATACCGACCCGAAAGCGTCATTCGTGGCGCAGACAGCCGAATTGACGACCAGGTCGCCAACCGGGCCCGCTCGCTGTCTCGCGCCGCCTGATGAATCCTCGACATGACGGTCTGCACTCCAAAAATCGACCGGCCCGAAGCAGCTCCGAGCTGCGTGCGACCCGCGGCCGAAGTCACCCGGGAACTGAATGTCTGCCATGTCGCGGCCACGACCGAAGGTGCGACGTGGATGCTGGAGCAATTGCGCGAACTGCGCGACGAACATGGTTGCCAGGTCACTGCGGTCGTCTCGGGAGAGACCGGAGGGCTTGTCGATAAACTTCGCCGCGAAAACATCGCCGTGCGAAGCCAGGACTTTCGATTCGCAGGTCTCCGGGAGCTGCTGCGGTTGCCGCGCAGCATTTGCAGTCTGGCCCGGCTATTTCGTCGCGAGCGCTTCGACGTCGTGCAAACACATCTGTTTGCGTCCATGATCCTGGGGCGGATTGCGGCGTGGCTGGCTGACGTTCCCGTACGGTTGACGATGGTGGCGGGGCCTTTTCATCTCGAAGCGCATACTCCGCGCTGGATCGACGCCGCCACCTGCTGGATGGACACGACATTGATCGGCTCTTGCCGGCATACGCTGGATCTCTATCGCGGCCTGGGTGCGAAAAACAATCGCCTGGCGCTCATCTATTATGGGCCGGACGAACGGAAATTCTGCCCGGAGTCCACGCCGCCCGCGCAGATCCGCAGCGAGTTCGGTTGGCCTGTGGAGACGCCTCTCGTGGCGCTGATTGCGTACTTCTACGCGCCGCTGCCGAGCAACTCGTGGATACCGGAATCCGTCCAGGGGCGTGCCATCAAGGGACATGAGGATCTGATCAAGGCCGCTCCCGAGATCCTGCGAGAGTTTCCCGACGCGAGAATTTTGCTGGTCGGAAAAGGCTGGGAGGCAGGGGGCGCCAAGCACATGGACGAAATGCGCCAACTGGTCCAGGAACTGGGTCTTCAGGACCGGGTTGTCTTCACGGGCTTTCGTACGGATGTCAACAACATTCTGCGTGCCGTCGACGTGGCGGTGCAAGCTTCACTGAACGAGAACCTGGGCGGGACGATCGAGTCTTTGTTGATGGCTTGCCCCACGGTCGCGACGCGAGTCGGCGGACTGGTGGACAGCGTCATCGACGAACAGACGGGCATCCTGGTTCGCCCTGCCGATCCGCAAGACTTGGCCCGCGGAATTCGCGCCCTGTTGCGCGACCCTGCCAGATCGAAAAGGTTGGCCCATGCCGGCCGCGACTGGATGCGGGAACGGTTCACGCTTCGCCGCACGGTCGACGATCTCCATCAACTGTATCGCCAGAAACTGTTCGCGAACCAGCGGCGCCTGAAGGGATATCGCTGGTATGCGTCGCTGTGGCGGTTATTGATCGGGACGCCGCTCTTTTTCTACCTGGCCCTGCGGCTCGTCGTCTGCGATTACAACCAGATCGGCATCTGGCGACAGCAAATGCGCAGTCGCTTCTTCGCAGCGGTTTGCAAAGTCTCTACCAGGTTGGGAAGCGTCAGACGCTGCGCCGGCAATTTGCGATGCCCTGCCGGCAATAGGAAATAAAAACTCAGGGGATTGGCCCTGCGCCTGACGGGCTGTGCCGCCCCTATCAAACACTCACTTCGATCTGATTCGCGTTGAACATGGGAGCAGATCCAAACATTCTTCCCGAAACCGTCGGGGTTGGCGCGCGGAGTGTGGCCGCTGGCGGATATGGCGGCAGTGGGCTCAAGCGCTGCCTGGATCTCGTGGGGGCTGGCCTCGGCCTGTTGATTTTCGCCCCGCTCATGGTGCTGATCGGTCTGGCCCTGTGGATCTGGCAGGGACGCCCCATCCTGTTTTGTCAGACCCGCATCGGGCGGGGAAACGCGCCCTTCCGGATTTTCAAGTTTCGCACCATGCGCGAGGCATGGCATCCCAACGGCGCGCCGCTCGCCGACGCGAAGCGATTGACCCGTTTAGGACGGTTCCTGCGGACAACCAGTCTGGACGAATTGCCGCAGCTCTTCAACGTCCTCAGGGGTGAGATGAGCCTGATTGGACCGCGTCCGTTGCTCACCCAATACCTTTCGCAATACACACCGACCCAGGCGCGCCGCCATGAAGTTCGCCCCGGAGTCACCGGTTGGGCGCAAATCAATGGGCGAAATCAAATCGATTGGCCGCAACGGTTTCAACTGGACGTCTGGTACGTGGATCACGCGGGGTTCTGGTTGGACGTCAAGATCCTGCTGCTGACGTTCGGGCGGGTCTTATTGGCACGGGGAGTCCATCAGCCACGGTCGCCAATCACCATCACGGAATTTCAGGGAAATCAGAATGCGCCAAGGGATGTCGCAGAAGAGTCACGAGTGCCGACGCGCGGTCCCGTGGTGGTGCTGGGCGCCGGCGGGCACGCGAAATCCGTGATCGCCACCCTCGAAGCGACCGGCCACGAGATTGCTGCAATTTACGACGATAATCCTGCTCTGTGGGGGACACGGATCATGGGCTGCTTGGTGAACGGACCGGTCGATCAGTCATGCACGGCCGTCGGCACGGCTGCCGTGATTGCCATCGGCAACCCGGAAGTGCGGTTCCGTCTTGCCTCACGGCTGGCATTCCACTGGATTTCGGTTGTTCATCCGTCGGCCGTCGTGCATTCCACGGTTCGTATCGGGCCGGGGGCCGTCGTGCTTGCCGGTGCTGTCGTGCAGCCTGATTCGGTCATTGGCGATCATGTCGTGATCAACACCGGAAGCACCGTGGACCATGACTGCACGGTCGCTGCCTTTGCGAATATCGGCCCCGGGACACATTTAGCCGGGAGCGTGCGGATTGGAGAAAAAGCCGATCTGGGGACCGGTTGCGCCGTCATTCCCGGGATCAGTATCGGCCCATCGAGCATCATCGGGGCAGGAGGGGTCGTCGTGGACGACATTCCATCCCACGTCGTCGCGGTCGGTTGTCCGGCTCGCGTCATTCGCTCGTTAAGAACCGCAGCGTAGAGGTCCGTCTATCGTTCAATGTCAGCCATCATTTGACACGTCGACCCCTGCCGGTTCATCCGGCGGGTGAGCGAGATTCTTGAGCTAGAGAGTTTCACAGCGAAGGAAAAAAACATGCCAGGGAATGACTGGTCGCCATGGCCGTATTATGCTCCCGATGAATTGGACGCCGTCCAAAGCGTCCTGCGGTCGGGAAAGGTCAACTACTGGACCGGGTCGGAAGGGCGCACGTTCGAGAAGGAGTTTGCCGCTGCGGTCGGACGGCGTCACGCAGTGGCTCTCGCCAACGGGACCTTGGCGCTGGAGCTGGCGCTGCGGGTCCTGGGGATTGGCGCGGGCGATGAAGTGATCGTCACGCCGCGAACATTTATTGCTTCGGCAAGTTGCGCGGCAACCTGCGGCGCCAGGCCGGTCTTTGCGGATGTCGATCGGGACAGCCAGAATGTTACGGCGGAAACGATCTCGCGCGTCATCGGTCCTCATACAAAGGCCATTATCGCGGTCCACCTCGCCGGCCGCCCCTGCGAGATGGCTTCGATCATGGAACTGGCCGAGCGGCGCGGCATCGCGGTGATTGAGGACTGCGCCCAGGCCCACGGCGCGACTTATCAAGGGCGTCCGGTCGGATCGATCGGTCATTTGGCCGCATTTTCTTTCTGCCAGGACAAGATCATTTCAACGGGGGGCGAAGGGGGCATGCTGGTCGTCGACGACGATGTTCTCTGGTCGCAGGCCTGGAGCTACAAAGACCACGGCAAAAGTTATGACGCGGTTTACAACCGGCAGCATCCGGCAGGCTTTCGCTGGCTGCACGAATCGTTCGGAACCAATTGGCGATTGACCGAAATGCAGGCGGCGATTGGACGGTTGCAATTGCGGAAATTGCCGGAATGGTTGGCGACTCGCCGCGCGCATGCCCAGCTTTTGACCGAGAAATTGAGCGACCTTCCCGCATTGCGCATTCCGCCGATGCCGGCGGACTGCGAGCACGCCGGGTATCGCTTTTACGCGTTCGTCCGGCCCCAAGAACTGGCGGCGGGGTGGTCGCGCGATCGAATCATGGAAGCCGCGACCGCGGCCGGGATTCCCTGCTTCAGCGGCAGTTGTGGCGAAATCTACCTGGAGCAAGCTTTCCGTGGCGGCATGGCCCCTGCGGAACGCCTGCCGGTGGCTCGCGAATTGGCAGAAACGAGCCTGGCGCTGCTCGTGCACCCCACATTGACCACGGCAGAAATCAGCCACTTTGGCAACGTCTTACGCTCCATCGTGAAGCAAGCGACCGCTGTCAGGGACTGTCGCGAGGCTCGTCAGAAACCAGTCGCAGTCTATTCGCCGCGGCTGATGGAAAGATTTCCCGCAACAACGGCCGGAGCGCGAGTGCGCCGTGCGGGCTGAGATGGTGCGCGTCACGGTAGAACGAGCCTCCCTCATCGTAGGGGATGACGTCGAGAGACCCGGTCCGGGCTTGCAGCACCGGCAGCGGTGCCAGGATCTGCACTCCCCGATCGCGCAGCACGGGGACGAAGTCTCGATGAAATGGATTGGCCCGATCATAGTCCCCGGCGGGGAGCGCGAGATGCGAACCATCGCGGCCAGCCAGCGCGCAGCGGGCCAGCGCTCTGGGGACGTCGAATCCGAAGGCGGGAACATCCTCGAGAAAGTAAACCGTCGTACCTTCGGCCTTGAGCGCCGCGATCGTGTTTAGCAGCGCCTGCGGAAACCCGGGCGTCTTGAAGTAGGTGCTCCACATCGCAGCCAGCAGCACCGTTCGGATCCGCCGGGCCCTGACAAATTCCACGACTTTTTCGTTACACTGAACCGCCCGCTCGCGCAGGGCAGCGTCGTCCAGCAGAAAATAGCCGAGCGCAGGAGCCGTCGAAGAACTCGTCGCGGCACAAGCGGTGACGCAAGTCTCCTGGCACAGCGCCTCGATCGCCGGCAGGATGGCCATCGCATGGCTGTCGCCCCAGATGAGAATCTGGGGCGCCGCTCGATCGTTTCCGAAGTAGACCAGGTTCTGCGGAATATCCTGGGGACCGAGGTTATGCACATAGGTGAAGTCGATCTGGTTGAAGGCGGCCCACCGACGGGCCGCTGGTGTGATGCGCTGTTCCCAGCCGGCGCCTCGGTCAATTGCCAGTCCGCATCCAAAGAGCAGCGCCACAGCCGAAAACGCCAGCAGCATCAGCCGCCGGCGCGATGGGAATATCGCGTGACCTCGGAATGGCAATTCGACATACCGCCAGGAGATGCTGCTGATCAAAAAACAGGCGGCGACCAGGAGGCAGCTTTCGGGCAGGCTGAGCGGGCGAACGTTCTGATACCGGGCCAAGGCAAATACCGGCCAGTGCCACAGATACAGTGAATAAGAAATCAAGCCGATGAAGACCACAGGCCGGCCCGCGAGAAGCCGGTTGATGCCAGGCAGACGGTGCGTGGGACGGCCACTCCAGATCAAGAGTGCTGCTCCCAGGACGGGGGGCAATGCGGCCAGGCCCGGAAACCGAGTGTTCTGGTCGTAGAGCAGGCACGGAGCCAGGATCGATCCCAGGCCGAGAGCCGCCACGAATTCCTTCCAGAGCGGCGACCTGCTGGCGCCGTGCCCGGTAGCAAACGCCACGGGCAGATACGCCAGCAGTCCGCCCACCAGCAGTTCCCAGGCCCGCGAGGGCAGCAGATAAAAGGTGGCGCTCGGATCGCGGTACGTTCCGTAAACACTCAAGCCAAAGCTGCCGACGAGGGCCACCACGACGAGGGTCATGACGAAGTGGGCCACGACGAAATGGGCCGGCAGCAGAAGCAGGCCCCCCCGGTGCAAGCTGCGAACTCGCGCCAGCCCCAACAGGAGCACCGGCACCACCAAATAAAACTGCTCTTCGACTGCCAGCGACCAGGTGTGCAGCAAGGGCATTTCGTCAGCGGCGGCCGCAAAGTAGCCGGTGCCACGCCAGAAATGAATATTGGAGATGAGCAGCGTGAGGGCGACAACTGACTGGCCGAGGGACGCATACGCATCCGGAAACAGCAGAAACCAGCCGGCGATCAACGTGGCCCCGGTCACGGCCAGCAATGCCGGCAGGATACGACGAATCCGCCGCTCCCAGAAGCCGGCGAGCGAGAAAGTCCCGTGCTCGAGCTCCTTTAAAATCAGGTTGGTGATCAGATAGCCTGAAATCACAAAAAAGACGTCGACCCCGATATAGCCTCCCGTCAGGCCGAGTCGGGCATGGCACAGGACGACGGCGAGCACAGCAATCGCTCGCAAACCGTCGATGTCCGGTCGGTAGGAGGTGCGCGTGCTCGACATACTGCGATTTCAGAATGGGGGCGGCGGCGAACATCCGGGCAAGGGCATCTGGCGAGGGGGAGCTTACTCATAAAAACGAAAAACGCCGAGAGCAAATACTCTCGGCGTGTCGCTGAGCACCCATCCGTGGCGCGTTGGGATCGAACGTGGACGGAATTTTTATTGTTGCATCGACCCCGGCCGGGCTAGCCGGCTGGGGTCGACAACGCAAGTTCCGCCCAACCGCTATTTGTCCTTCTTCTCACGCTTCCCGTCGATGTCGAACTCCCGCTTTTCGCCCCCTACCTCCACGGCACCTTTTCCTCTGAGCTTGTCCCCGCTGATCGTGAGCTTGTACTCGACGTTGAATTTGTTATCCATCACCACGCGTTCGGCAGAGAAGGTCAACTCTCCGTCCTTCAGTTTCAAGTCCTGGAGATTCGTCTCCTTCTGGTCCGGCCAGCTCATTGTCCCGGCGAGCTTGTCCGCATCCTTCTTGACCGTCAGCGTGGACATCCGCTTCTGGCCGCCGATCTCGTACTCGCACGTCCAGGTCCCGACTGCGTCTGCCGTCTTGTCCCGCTTCCCTTCAATTTGAAACTCCCGTTTTTGGCCCCCGAAGTCCGACGCTCCCGTCCCCTTGAGCTTGTCCCCGTCGATCGTCAGCTTGTACTCGACGGTAATCTCGTTATCCATAATCTTTCGCACGGCAGAGAAGGTCACGGCACCGTCTTTCAGTTTCAAGTCCTGGAGATTCGTCTCCTTCTGGTCCGGCCAGCTCATCGTCCCGGCGAGCTTGTCCCCGTCCTTTTTGATCGTCAAGGTGGATGTCCGCTTCATCCCGCCGATCTCGTACTCGCACTGCCACGTCCCGGCCGGTTTCGCCTTTTCGTCCTGCGCGCGCGCCTGGCCGCAGAACCCGAGTACCAATGCCACTGAGAGGATCGTTTTCATGGTTGCACGCATGGAAGAGGCCCTTCAGAAATGGATTGGGAGAGATGGGAACGTAAATGGGATGCTACCGCCCTGGCTCTCGACTCGCAATCGCCGAAGCGCTGACAAACACCCCGCTTCAACGCCGAAAGTGCACAGGAGCACCGAGGAGTGGCCATTCGGGGTTGATTGCAGCAAGCGCCATGCGCACGATTTCGGGGTCCTGCGTGAAAGGTCGAACCCACTTCGCCGGTATTACCTTGTGACGGGTGTCGCGTCGCCCGGGCAGCCGGCATCGAAACAGGCGAATTCCGTAGATTTGCCGAGATCTTTCAATGGTTAGGTTTTTGTGAAGGAGACTTGTTATGACTCGCAAAATCCAGTCAGGATTCCTGGCTCTCGCTGTCGTCGTCGGTGGGTTGTTCGCGGGATCGCCCGCGCAGGCCGCCCGTCCCCATCCGCGATATCCGTATCGCTCGGCCTACGCCGCCAGGAGCCAGCCGTCCTGGAACGACTTCCAATACGGCGTCTCTGATTTTGGGTATGGCTGGGGTTACGGCTTCGCGCCCTATCTATACTACAACACCTATGGATTTGGCGGAGTTCAGGGGGCGCCGAACGCCAGCCCGCTTCGCTACGGCGTCGGTGGCATCTCGTTCGGCTCATCTGGCTACGCGCTCGACGCGTCGGAACTTGGATTCTGGTCTGATTGAGACTGGTCCTGGCCGCCGCCTGGCGTTTGACCGCGGCTAATAAACGCTGATCGACGCTAATCGCCGAGACGACCGGGGATGAGGCGATTGCTTTCTGACGTGGTCGAGTCGCGACCGCAATTCGCCTGGATTTCCCATCTTTGTCATTTTCTTGCCTGCGGAGAATAAAGGTGCCGGAGCCCCTCACCATTGGAGCGCACCCCTCACGATTGGAACATTTGCGGGATTTTTCCAATGGTGAGGGGTGCGCCTGACCCCCTCACGATTGGGCATTGTGCCCCACACGGTTGGCACTCCGCCCCTCACGGTTGAGTGCTGCACGAGATGCGCGGGCGGGGAGGGAGGATTAGGATGCACCGGAAGTCCCCAGAGGAATCCTGGAGCGGAACCGGCGAGCGGGTTTTCGAAGTTGAATTCTTAGGCAGTCTCAGCTGCTGCAGGTCTGTCGCGGGCCGCTGATTTTTTGGGATTTTCCTGCACCGCGTACAGAATTTTGTCAGTTTATCCGCATGAAAGCTGAATGAGAATGGAGTGCCTGCACTGGCCCGTCAATGTAATTCCCGGCGGCGGCCGGGATTCCGTGCAAATCTCAAGAAATTTCGCGAATTGGATAGACAAAGCCCGTGTCCCCGGGCATCTATAGACGTGAGAGTGGCCACTTTCAACGAGACCTGTCTTGTACGGATTTGACGAAGTTCCCTTTCCTGCCCGGGTCAAACACTGCGCCGGCGAGCTGGCGCAGCGGGGGGTTTCTGCGCTCTCGGAGCTGTTCGATCTCGTGGGCCCCCGGTCGGTGCGTTACGCGCAGGCCCTGACGCGCAATCAGCACGACGCGGAAGACGCCTTGCAGGCGGCCTTCGTGCGGATGGCCCTCTATCCCAAGGCAATGATCGAGGCCCGGCATCCGTGGGCCTACCTGCTGAAAATCGTCCGTAACGAGGCGCTCAAGATCGCACAGAAGAAGCGGGCCGAAGACTGGCTGGCAATGGTGACCGAAGCCTGGAAAGATGAACCACAAGTCGACTTCGAGGCGCAGCAGCTCGTGCGGCACGCACTGGATAAACTGCCTCCCAGCCAGTCGGAAGTCGTCGTGCTCAAGATCTGGGAGGGAATGACGTTTGCGGAAATCGCCGACGTGCTGGGAGAATCGCCGAACACGGCTGCCAGCCGTTATCGCTATGCGCTGCAGAAGCTGAGTCAGTACCTGCAGCCGCTGGCGGCAGAGGGACGTTATGTCTGAGGATCGGATGCTGTCGGAAGAAGACATTTTGAAGCGGGTGGCTCCGTTGCCGGTGCTGTCGTCGGGGTTGCGGTCGCGCATTTTGGCAGCAGCCATCGAGGCGCAAGACACCAAACGCCACAGCCGGCGCGTGATCGCCGGGTCGCTGAGCCTGTTTGCTTTGCTGTCGTGGATTTCGTGGCGCGGCCCGATCTCACGCGGCGGCGGGCCGACCATTGCAGCCGCGACGGAAGGCGACGGCGTCTCCTCCTTGCCAGGTTCGTCCCCCCATTCGGCCCTCGGATTGATGAAGGCGGCGATCGAAGATGATTTCTCGGCCGTCGAGGTGCAGCTCCGTTCGCGCCAGGATTATTTCCCCCGCGTTCATCAGATGTAACTGGCCCGGAGCGTGGGATGGAGTTGCTGTCGGAACGGTTTCAACGCGAGCTGCCCCGTCTCGACCCTAACGACCAGAACTACGTTCCCCAACTCGTGTCCGCGATCCTGTCGGCGGCCCGCGCAGCGCGTGCCACGGACGTGCATTTGGTTCCCGCAGCAGACGATCTGCAAATGCGCTGGCGGATCGACGGAGTGCTCGTACGGATCGCCGAGTTTCCCGCGCCTCTGGCCCCGCGTGTGGTCGCGAGACTCAAAGTGCTCTCGCAACTGCTGACCTATCGCACTGACGTTCCCCAGGAGGGTCGCCTGCACGGGCCGGTTGCTCAAGCGGCGGACGAAGTTCGCATCAGCACGTTTCCCACTCTGTTCGGCGAGAAAGTCGTCGTGCGTCTGTTCGCCGGCCCCGGAAAATTTCACCGCCTCGACGACCTGGGTCTGCCTATCGATGTGCTCGAGCCCTTGCGCGGCCTGCTCCTGGAAACAGGAGGCGTGATTCTGGTGACGGGACCGGCCGGCAGCGGCAAGACCACCACGATTTATGCCGCGCTGCGGGATTTGGCAGACAAAAGCGACGGCGGGCGAAGTCTGGTGTCATTGGAGGACCCGATCGAAGTGATCGTGCCGGGCGTTTCGCAGTCGCAAGTCAACCCGGCGGCGGGGTTCGACATGGCCGGCGGATTAAGGTCACTGCTGCGACAAGATCCGGAAGTGATGATGGTGGGGGAAATTCGTGACCGGGGGACCGCCGAAACCGTGTTTCAAGCCAGCCTGACGGGGCATCTCGTGCTCACGACGTTTCATGCCGGCGGCGCGGCGCAGGCCGTCAACCGACTGTCGGATATGGGGATTGAACCCTATCTGTTGCGATCCGGCGTGCGCGCGATTTTATGCCAACGGCTGTTGCGGCGATTGTGCGCGTGCGCCAAGGGAGCCGCGGACGATGAGTCGCGCATGGGTTTTCCCGTGGGCGTGGTGCGGGTGCCGACCGGGTGCGAGGAATGCAGCGGCACCGGTTATCGGGGACGGTTCGTGCTGACGGAAATGCTGTTGCCGCAACCAGGCGACCTGGGACGCGCGATCCTGTCGCGGAGCGAGGCCCGCGAACTGGAACGGCTGGCGGTGGAGGCGGGAATGGTCACTCAATACCAGCGTGCGTGCGACGCGGTCTCGGCGGGGTGGACGAGTCCGGCGGAAGTGAGGAGGGTCTTGGGATTTCAGTCATGAGTATGTCCACCATCTCCATCGAACAACTGGTCGCGCTCAACGACGAGATCGCCTCGCTCGTCCGGGGCGGGATGCCGCTCGAATTAGGGCTGCGGGAGCTAGGCCACGATTCGGTTGGCTCGCTCGCGCAGATTACGCAGTCGCTCTCCGCGCGGATGCAGAACGGCAGTTCGCTGGCCGAGGCGCTGGAAGCCGAGCAGCAGCGGCTGCCGACGACGTACCGGACGGTGGTCACGGCGGGGATCCGCGCGGGCCGGTTGCCGGCGGCGCTCGAGGCGATTTCCAATTACGCGCGCGAACTGGTCGAGCTGCGCCGGCAAATCTCGCTGGCGCTGTTGTACCCCCTGATCGTCGTCGCTTTGGCGTATGTGCTATTCCTTGTCTTCGTGAGTCACGTGGTGGACCGGTTCCGCGACACCTATGAAGTGTTCCGCATGCCGATGCCCTGGATCTTGGCGGTAGCGGGACAGGCGACCGACTGGGCCATCCGCTGGTGGTGGGCGCTTCC
>DASYAR010000645.1:0-4880 GCA_036501235.1 Planctomycetaceae bacterium | reverse complement strand
ATGCGGCCGTCGAGATGGTCAATGACAATTGGGAACGTCAGACCGATCTTCGCCGCGTGTTCGCGAACGGCTCCGGGGAGCGCTGAGTTGTTGTGTACGCCGATGACAACCGCATCGTCGTTGTAAAGCTCGTGAATCAGCGTCACAAGCGGAAACTCGTGGTGGCAGGGGCCACAGGTCCTGAACCAGAAGTCGAGAAGAATATACTTGCCGCGGAAATCGGCAAGACGGGGAGCGGGGAACAAGATGCTGCCCTGCCGATAGCACTTTGACAAGCTCCAGCGACGTTTTTGCCTACAAATCTAGCGAAGAATTCTGTCAGGCCGATGATTGCGCGATGGCCCGGACCGAATGGCCCCAACAGGCAGTTGAAAAAAGGGACAGTCCCTCTCGGCCATATCGATTTGTTACGGAGAATTCACTCATTGGAAAGGGACAGTCCCCTTTTTCAATTGGCTGGTAAACGCGCTCGCTTTGCTCAGTGCCCCGGCCGCCTAAAAAGCGGCCGGGGCACTTTGTCGAATCATCGGGGCCATCGCTGGTTTTCCGGCTCCGACGATTCGGCTCGGCAGCGCTGCGTGAAATCTGCTGTAATGTGAGATTCCCATTCACGCTCTGACCCCGCCACACGTCGCTGTTTCGGCCCGCCTGAGGTTGAGGACACCGCGGCCAAGGGCGCGCGGAGCGCCCGACTTGGATAATTCACCGACGATTCGCGCGAAACCACTTCTCGATCCACTCGACCAGACGCCGCTTTTCGTTATGTCTGGCGATCTCCAGAGGCGTGCGCCCCTCTGCGTCGCGGGCCAGCAGGTCCGCTCCTCCTTCGACGAGAAGCGCCAGAGTCTTCGGCCCCGTGTTCCTCTCGGCCGCATAGTGGACGGCCGTTCGGCCGCCGGAACTGTGTGCGTTCACATCGGCGCCGTGCGCGATCAACCACTCCACGGTGCGATGATCGCCTTGATGAGCGAAAGCTTGCAGCAGGGTGCGTCCAGTGCCAGCTCCGTGATCGACGGCCAGGCCACAGGCGATGAGAGCCTCTGCGATGTCGTATGCCCCCCGGCCATGACGTTGAAGATGGCCGAGCGCAGCCGGGAGACAGGCGTCTGTGGCCGCCGCTCCGTGGTCCAAAAGCCAGCGAACCAGCCCCAGGTTTTCAGAGGACCAGCAGGCGCAGAACAGGGGCGTCGCATCACCGATTCCTCGATATCGCGCGCGAGCATTCAGATCGGCGCCGTGTTCCGCGAGAGCCATTGCCAGTTGTGCTTGAACTGCCATTCGCCCCTGGCCGTGAGACTTCCAGTCGGATGCACACGCGACATGCAGCGGAGTCACTCGACTGCTGGCCGGTTCCATATTCGCGGTAAGGCGGGCGTCTGCGCGAGCTCCCTTGAGCCTGCTGGTCAGTCCTTTGACGTCCCCCATCGCCGCCATCGTAAAGATGTTACGCTCGACACCAGATTGCAGGAGCATTTCAGCCAGGGCGATATGCCCCTCTCGCATCGTCTCGCAAATCCAGCCCCAATGAGCCGTCGTGCCGAGATCGAGCAGCCTTCGAACCGTTTTCAGATCGCCGTGCCGGAGCGCTGCACTTACGACCGTCGATCGGGCTTGACCTCGCGGGCGCTTGACTCCCGATCGGTAGCGCTCACGCCGGCGGGCATTGATGCACGCCCGGCAAGTCCGCGCCAGCCCATCGGCTGTCTTTGCCGAGCCGTTGAAATCCGCCGTCGGCAGCTTCTTCCCACAGCCAGCGCAAACCTTGGCAGCGATCATTGTCAGGGAATTGTAGCGGGGCAAGGTTCAGAAGAAGAGCCGGAAACAGGCATTGCTCTTCGTGGAGTCTCGCTGATAGCCCATTGAAAAAGGGGACAGTCCCTCCCCGGCAAAATCGATTTATTGCGGAGAAATCACTCACTGGAAAGGGACAGTCCCTGTTTTCAACAGGCTGCTAATTGCGCAATTCGTGATGGAGGCGGCGGCCTTCGTCGGTTAATTCCCCACGGTCTCTGCCACGACCGATCTTCACGAGCCCCAGTTGCACCAGCTCACGCAGCGCATGCTGTTCATAGTCTCCCCCCAATCCATAATACGCCAATTCCAGTAACGCCTCTTCCTGCGACTTCGACAGTGTCGCGATTGTTGCCGTGGTTGAGTTCATCTGGCACCTCCCTGTTTGTCAATTTGCAACTGAATGCAGCCCACAGTCGGCTACCCAATAGATTTGCAAATCGGATGCCCGGAAGATCGATCCGTTACCGGGGCATCACGGCGAAGCGCGTCGGGAACTTCCTGATACGGGGCGCCATCGCCGTGGGAAACTGGCGAGCGTTGGACAGCGGGGGCGCCCCTCGGGCTGAAACTCAACCACGTAGGTCGGGCTGTGCCTGACGCAATCGGGATTCGAAGAGATCAGCGGGCTCCGGCCAACAAGAATGACGATCGACAATTCTTGTGCGTGACATCCGTTTTTACGCCGGAAAGCAAAGAGACGGTAATGCGCTGGCCTTGGGTACTTTGAATTTCGTTCAGAGCACATGGCGTCAGGTACAGCCTGACCTACGGAACTTCCGAAGCTCCTTGACGATCGTCGCCGCGCCGATAAGCGATTTCGCGCGCAAAGCGCTCGTCAGCTCAGAATTTCGGTGATGGGATGCCCACCGTGCGCGATGGGGACCGGCCGATTCGCCCGATCGTAAACCGGCATTTCCGGGTCGATCCCCAGCAGGTGATAGATTGTCGCACAGATGTCGCGAATGTGCACGGGTTTGTCTTTGATGTACGCCGCCTGTTCGTCCGACGCGCCGTAGATCGTGCCGCCATGAATCCCCGCGCCGGCCAGCAACACGGAATAGCAGTTCGTCCAATGATCGCGACCTCCTTTGGCGTTGATCTTGGGAGTGCGGCCCATTTCTCCCATCGTCACGACGAGAGTTTCGTCCAGAAGGCCCCGCGCATCGAGGTCTTCGATGAACGCTGAATACGTCTGATCGAAACTGGGCAGCAACGCCTGGCGCAGCATGGGGAAGTTGCGTTCGTGAGTGTCCCAGGCCGCTTTGCTGACGCCGAACCGGGCCGAGAAATTGTCCCAGCTCACATTCACGAACCGCACCCCCCGTTCGACCAGCCGCCGGGCCAAAAGCGTGGTCGATCCGAACAACGTCCGTCCGTAACGGTCGCGAATCTCGGGCATTTCGCGCCCCAATTCGAAGGCTTCTCGCACTTCGGCGGAAGTGAGCATCTCGAACGCCAATCGCCGCTGACGAGGATAATTGCTCAAATCGTGCCGCCGCTCGATCTCGCGAAACTGGTCATCAAACTGTTCCACGAGCCGCCGTCTGCTCTTGAGCCGGTCGAGCGTGATCCCCTCCAGAAGCCGCGTATCGGCCAGATGCGGCTCGCCGCGCAAGACTTGAGCATCGTACTGTTCGTCAGGCGGATGATCGACATAGGCGGTGCACTCAGTGCAAAACGGATCGTAGCGACGTCCCAGGAATCCGGCGTGGGGACCGCCTTTTTTGCGATTCTCTCCCCAGCCCAAAGCGCAGGGAAGATACGCATAGGTGGGCAGTTCCTTCTGCCGTTCGCGTTCTACGTACGCGCACACCGAACCCATGCTGGGAGGATCGCTGTCGCGGAACTCTTCGTCGGGAAGGTTCACGTCGAAGCCCGTATACATCGGCAGGTTCTTGTGACAGCCGCCGTTATGATAGACGCTGCGGACGATCGCCGTTTTATGCATCCAGCGGGCGGTCAAGGGGAGCAATTCGCCAACTTCGATCCCGGCGGCGCTGCTGGCGATCGGCTGGAATTCTCCACGAATGCCGTCCGGCGCCTGGGGCTTGAGATCGAACATGTCCTGCGTCGGTGGCCCCCCTTGCAGGTAGAGCAGGACGACGCTCTTCGCCCGAACCGGCAACAAGTGGCGGTTGGCCCCGCTTTCTTCCGCGGCAAGAAGCGCCGGCTGATGGAACAATCCCCCCAGTAGCGAGAGCGCACCGACTTCCAGCACTTCACGTCGGGTCGGCCCCTGGCAGGCCCGACGAGCGCTTCCCAGCATCGTGATCATGGCGGCACTCCACCCGGTCAGATGGACAGGTCGTGAATCACCAACTCCACAAGATGGCGTGAAAAAGGGGACAGTCCCTCCCGGCAAAATCGATTTGCTGCGGAGCAATCGCTCGTTGGAAACGGACAGTCCCCTTTTTCAACAGGCTGTCAGACAGCATTGTGGCATTTTTGCCCAACAATCGCCAGCCGGAGATCATTCACCGTTCATGCGCCGAATACCAGGTTGAGCTGCCAGTAACTCTTCCATCTTGTGCCAGGCCACCGATACATTACACTGACATAAACCGCCGTCGATGCATGACTGTCACGAAATCCGAAATTGCACGCCTCGGGTCATTGATGAGCACCAAATTCTCAATCTCAAACGCGAGCCTGCCCCTCTCCCGGAGGCGAACTCTGCAAATCGGCGCCACGGGCGTTCTGGGTCTGTCGCTTCCCCAGTGGCTGACGATTGAGGCCCAGGCCGCGCCGGGCACTGCGCGTCCCGCGGCGAAGAATGTGCTGGTCATCCTGGAACAAGGAGGGCTTTCGCACATGGATACCTGGGACCCGAAGCCCAATGCTCCGGTCGACCACCGCAGTCCGCACCGCCCGATTGCGACGAGCGTCAGCGGGGTGCAGTTTACCGATCTTTTGCCCTGCACCTCTCGGGTGGCCGATAAACTAGCGGTGATCCGATCCATGTGGCATGACAAGCCGGGAGCCAATGGGCATCCCGACGGCACACAATACGTCCTTTCGGGGTCGCATCCGAACAACCCGCTGGAAATGCCCGACATCGGTTGCATCGTGACCAAGCTGCTGGGCAG
>DASYAR010000644.1:0-4942 GCA_036501235.1 Planctomycetaceae bacterium | reverse complement strand
AGCGCTCCCCGGAGCCGTTCGCGAACACGCGGCGAAGATCGGTCTGACGTTCCCAATTGTCATTGACCATCTCGACGGCCGCATCGTCTCGCGCTATCAAAAACATGGGCTCGTTCCACATTATCCCAGCTACGTTTTGATTGGCCCTGACGGAAATGTTTTACTCGACGACCAGACGATCGCGAATCCACGCTTATCGAATTACAAAATGGAGATACTGCACAATTATCTGCAGTCGAGGTTGCCAAGGTCGCCGGATGACACACCGCGCGGGGCCAAATGATGTGTGGCCCCCGTGTACCGAATCGAAAACCCTCGCACGTTGCGGGGCTCATCTTTCGGTGCAAAAGCGAATTTACCAAATTTCAGTTTGGCAGCAGCAAGCAACGACGTGCCGCACAAACTTTTCAGGAGTGCCCCATCGCTCGAGAATCTGGGCATAACTCAGCGATTGTTCAAATCTGCCGAACGCTGGTCCGGCAGAAAAGCCGAGCGGATTTTCTGCGCTGATTCTTCCGCTGGCATGCGGAACGGTGCCCCCGACGCTCGCAGCAAGATCAACCCTGCGGTTCTGAATGCGAACGGTGCCGTTAAACTTCTCGACAACCACGCAATGGGTTGTACAACTCCGTGCGCCCGCTCTAGGCGGCTTCGTCGGCGTGTGGACGTGCGAGTATCGGCGCACGTCGGTGGCGTAACAAATCTTCGCACCGGCATTTTCAAACGCTTTGCAGATTACATCGTGCTGCTGTTCCATAGTCGTCTCCCATAAGATTGTTGGTCGTCCTCGCTCACGCACTTCCGCAAGGTCTGGGCGTTTACATTCCTTCGCTATGGCACGTCGGCATAGATCGGCGACGGTTTCCCTGTTTGCGTCTGCGGTTTCGCCCACGACTGCTTGTAGCTCTTCTGAAAGTCGTAATTGCAATCGTTCGCTGGCTGCCTTCATGTTTGCTGTTTTTTCCAATCGAGAAAATATACGCCGCTTTGGCGCGTAATCAAAGAATAAAGATACATCGAATTTACTTGTGCGTCAATAATAAAATGTGCGTACAAATTTGAAGTCCCAATAAGAGGTCGCAGTGTCGTAGGTGACTGCGGGACGGGTCACCCAGGAACCCTCAAGGCTCATGTCGCGCGCCACAGTGGTTCGAATTTCGAGTGCAGTATCGCTGGGTCTTTGTACCGCGGGAACAACTTCACTTTTGCAGTGTCAAGCGGGGCGGTCGGGTTATGGACGTCTCGAAGGTGTTCCGTGTGACACAACGGCAAAATATTCAACGGGTCGTTGTTCGTCCGGTCTTCGTCGATGTGGTGCAATTGCGGGGTATGGTCACCGAAGAATGCGCACCGGTGATTGAATTCTTTCAGGACCTGTTCTGAGACTGCTTTCGGAATACTCGTCCGCCTCGGCTTCGGCATGGCCGCACCTCCGGCGGACATGATGCCGGAACCCAGCCCGCACCGCAACCCGCTGGCAGCTCTGCAAGCCGGCCCGTAGACTGACGGAATGCCAAAAAAGTCTCGATTGCCGCGAAGCGAACGCAGGCCGACGAAGGCCCGGCAAATGAAAGCGCCACTTCGCAGGGTTTGCTTTCGGTGTTCACGGCGGATTCCGACGGATGACAGGTTCTACCTGACAGTCGAGAACGGAAATTACGTTCCGATATGCGCCAAGTGTTCACACGGTGAAGCAACCGGGCTCAACGTATCGGCCGACGGACTTTCGATCGGCAAGGCCGGAGAATTTTTCGCTGCCTCGCACCTCTTGCGGCTGGGATTCAACACAGTGCCGCTGCCAGTCGATACCGGAGTCGATCTTCTCGCGCATCGGTATTTCACTCGATTTAGTACCGATCCAGACGCAGCGCACCTCCTGTTTCAGTTTCAGGTAAAGACTACCACGACTGACGAATACCGGGCTTCGTTGCCGTCAAAACGAGTCGAAGAGTTCTGGGAAAGAGGCGTCAACCTGATTGTGGTCTTCTGGCGCGATCCAACGTCGCCGTCTGCGATTGTGCTTCCGCCCAGTCTTTTGCGGATGCTCAGTTCTGGCGGGTTCAAAGATCCGCGCTCACCTCTGGTCGTGACGCGGGGTGCAACGTCGCTTCGATTCATCAAAAACGGAGAGCGGTACTACATCCGAAATCGGGATCACGATGTTACGCCGATGCTCAATCGGTTCGATCTTGTGGAGTCCATGCACACTGACAACGGAAGATGCCCGGAATACGCTGTGTGGTCTGACGGCGGAAAATCGCTTATTCAATTCGACTTCGACAGTACCGGATTCTGAGGCGAGCGCAACCTCCCGATTGCCGGCTTCGGGAGTGCCCGGCCGCATTTGGCGGGTGCACTGTGATTTCCGAACACGGTTATATGAAGGGGTGCCGCAGATTTCGCTCATTTAGCGTGCTTCAGGGATGATGCCGCCCAATTATCTACAGCGGCGAACAATCAAGAAATGACGTAGCAATCGCCTGCACAATACAATCCGGGATTTCCGCAAGCCCAGGCACGGTGTCCTCAACCTCAGGCGGCCAGAGACAGCGACGTGTGGCGGGGTCGGAGCGTGAATGGGAGTTTCCAGTGGCAGCCGATCACCCGCGGCAGCGGTCATCGCATCGCCGGAGCCAGAAAGCCAGCGATGGCCCCGATGAGTTGGGCGATGAGCAAGGCGAGCGCGTTTACCAGCCAATTGAAAAAGGGGAATGTCCCTTTCCAATGAGTGAATTCTCCGTAACAAATCGATATGGCCGAGAGGGACTGTCCCCTTTTTCAACTGGCTGTTGGGGCCATTCGGTCAGGGCCATCGCGAAATTATCGGCCCGGCAAAGTTATTCGCTGGATTTGTAGGCAAAAACGTCGCTGGAGCTTGTCAACGTGGTATCGGCAGGGCAGCATCTTGTTCCCCGCTCCCCGTCTTGTCCGACGTAGCAATTTGAGTCCAGTAAGCCCCTGATTTGCGAGTTGCGCCCATGTCGCTCAATTTTCGCGCACGGTCGACGGTGCGGCAGATCTGCTTCGCCGGCCTGGTGGCATTGACCACGGCATACGTCCCGTCAGTCGGGCTGCTTCACGCCGGTGATGAAGTCGCAGCGGACCAGGATCAGGGGGCCATTTCCGGCAAGGTCATCGACGACGCGGGGAGGCCGGTGGCCGGAGCACGGATCGAACTTTGGCGGCAAATGCCGAAGTATCGATTCATTTCGGCAGGGGCTCCTGGAACCAGCGACGCTCGAGGAAACTTCCAATTCCACCGCCTGCCAGCGGCCCATTACCGACTGGATGTCGAGAAAGAGGGGTGGGCCCGCACGTTTCGTGGCGAGTCGATCGAAGAGGGCCAGCAGAATCAGACGCAAGTGATCATGAAATGCCCGGCGACCTGTGTCCTGAAATTGAAGGATGAGGCCGGGCAGCCGATTATGGGCGCCCAAGTGCGTGAATATCGGTTGCGCGGGGCAAACGGTTCCCCGTACTTCCCGGGCATCTGGCTCGAAACATTCGGCATCAAGATCCCATCGAGCGATACTGCGGGATGCATCCATCTACCGCCGCTGCCGGAAGGGGATACGGCCACGTTCACGATCGACCACTCTCAATTTACATCGATTCGCATTGACGACGTCGCGATCAGGTTGGGGGTTATCGCGCCAGCGACGATGCACCGTGGCATCGCACTGAGAATGCATTTGTCTCCGCAAACGGCCGGTGAACAGGTCTCGCGCATCAAGATCAATCTTTCTGAGGAGACCGGTAAGAGCCCATCGGCCAGGCGGCTGTGTGCCATTCCTGTCGACGAGAACGGAATCGCGGTGGTGACGATCGAACCGGGCGACTATCAAACGCTCGTCCTGGAGCATGACGACTTTTTCATTACACCGTGCTTCGAGCCGCGAGGCTGGAAGCGGCACGTCGTGCCGATTAGACAGCAGGAAAACAACGATCTCTGGTTTCAATTTCGTCGCAAAGTCACGGCTCGCGGACGGGTCGTCAACGTCGCGACGGGGCAGCCGATGCAGAACGTCTGGGTCCAGGGACAAATCGCGAATGAGCCAGTCGCAGGAAAGCCCATCGCTCCGCCGGAACCCTGGATTCGTTCGGACGGCGGAAATACCGATCGCAATGGGGAATATACTCTGGCATTTGCCGCCGGCCGCGCCCGAGTGGAATTTTCGGAAAACAATTTCGTTGCCGAGCAAGACTACGTCGAATTCGCGGTCGCCTCCGACGGGTCGACAGTGATCCCCGAAATTTGCGTGCGGCCGATGCCTAAAATCACCGGCGTCGTGCGCCATCCCGACGGGGCGGTGGCGGCCAAAGCGATCGTCCGATTTCGCGGCCAGTACCTGCGCTGGACACCACCGGTTACCACAGACGAGTCCGGCCGATTCGAGCTGCAAGCCCCCTGGGTCCCCATTGACGCCAGCGAGCAGCGGCTGCCGATTCAGCCCGTCGTCGCATTCGACCCGCGGCGACCGCTGGCAGTTCGTGCCGATGTGCGTTTGGACCGATCGGGCGAGATCGAATTGAAACTCGAACCTCGCGATCCGGCGTGGCTGCTAACCGCTTTTTCCGATGAGATGACCGACTGGGAGCTGGGTCGCGTCGCAAAAGAGCGAGCCGAAATGGACGCCGCGATATCGCTCCGCGGTCGACCCGCACCCGAACTGGACGGAGTCGCCTGGCTCAATACCGAACAGCCCGCCCCGGCTCTGGCCGATTTCCGCGGCAAGTATATTCTTCTCGACTTCTGGTTCACGGCCTGTGGACCTTGCCACCGCGAGTTCCCGCTTGTGAAGCTGATTCACGAGCTTTACAACGACGATGCGGTTGTCATCGGCGTACACAACAACTCAGCGCTCCCCGGAGCCGTTCGCGAACACGCGGCGAAGATCGGTCTGACGTTCCCAATTGTCATTGACCATCTCGACGGCCGCAT
>DASYAR010000643.1:0-8242 GCA_036501235.1 Planctomycetaceae bacterium | reverse complement strand
CCTGGGGCTGACCGGCCAGATGCACGGCGGCCTGGTCGTCGCTGCCGATCGCCATCCATTGACGAATCTCATCACGTGGCAGGACCGTCGGGCGAATCTACCTGACCCGGACGGACCGGGCACCTATCTCGATCGCGTATTGCAAGGCTGTTCTGCGGAAGCACTCTACTCAGCCGGGTGTCGTCCGGCGGCCGGTTTTTTGGGAGCGACTCTATCCGTGTTGGGCCGTCAGGGGAGATCCTTTTCGAGCTCCGGGCAAACGGCCGCCTGCGTGGCCGACTGGATCGGGGCCGAGCTGACGGGCAGTTCGATCGCCACCGATCCCGGAAATGCCGAATCACTCGGAGTCTTCGATCTGGAACATCGCAAATGGAGTGTCGACATATTGGCGGCGTGCGGCCTCGCTCACTCGCTAATGCCGGAGGTCCGCGAGAGCGGAGATGTTCTGGGAGGGATAACCGCTGCGATGGCCGCTGAGACGGGGTTGCCGGCCGGGCTGCCCGTGTGTAATGCCATCGGCGACAATCAGGCGGCCGTGCTGGGGAGCGTGCCGGCCGGCGCGCCGGCGATTCAGATCAACGTCGGCACCGGCGGGCAGATCAATTGGCCGGTATCGGAATTCACGCGGCTGGAGGGGATGGAAACGCGCTACCTGCCGGTCGGTCGGCTGATGCTCGTTGGACCGGGGCTCTCGGGAGGCGACGCCTATGCCTGGGTGAACCGCACGGCCGCAAAATGGCTGGCGGCGTTTGGAATCGAGCGATCTTCCGACGAAATCTACGCCCGCATGAACGAACTGGCCGAAGGGCTGACGGACGAGGAAGACACACTGAATTGCGAGCCGCTGTTCCGTGGGACGCGTTGGAAGCCGTCCGTCCGTGGCGAATTTCGCGGAATCACGTTCGAGAATTTTTCGCTCGGGCACGTGGCGCGGGCCGTATTGCGCGGGATCGCCCAGGGGATGTATTCATTTTACGAAGCCGCCGGAAATGCCCGTCCCGAGCAGTTCGACCGCATTATCGGCTCGGGGAACGGCCTCAGGAACAATCCCCTGCTGGTGCGCGAAATCAGCCGCCGATTCCAGCGGCCGGTGTGGTTTCCACGGCATGCCCAAGAGGCCGCGTACGGCGCGGCGTTGCTCGCCGGAGCACGCACGGGATTGTGGAGCGATCTGGAGGCGGCCGGCAAGAATATCCAGTTGGTCGAAGCGACGGCATAAGTCGTTATCAGGGACATCGATCGGATGGCCGCCGAAATAGAGTCGCGCGTGAGATGACGTGTGTGGCGGGGTCAGTGCGTGAAACGACAAGCCGCCGTGCGGCACGGAATGCGTCGCACCAAGATTGGTATTGTCGGAGCCAGAAACCCAGCGATGGCCCCGACGCGAGTTGGAGGATGAGCGATCCGAGTGCGTTTGGGCCATTCGATCAGGGCCATCACTGGCGTGGATTACGAACGACGTTCCACAGCGATCACATGCTGCTCATGCGCTCGATGTCCAATCTGATTCACGCTCTGGCTCTGCCACACCGCCAGTGGTCAACGGGCGCGGCGGGTTGCCAAGCAGGCCCTCCCGGTGGGAGGAACCTGCATTTCGGGAGACGGCGTGTCGCGGTGGCATTCTCGACGCGATTTGGCTATCGTTTCAAGCGCTTCGCGTTATACCGATTTTGCCCGTCGCGGCATGAGTCAAGTGCAGGATGTGTTCGTGATGACAACTGAATCAGTGCCTCAAGACGTTTCCTCTCCCCCACGCGTCCAACTCAATCCGACAATCGATCCCGAGCAGGCCAAGCCTATTCCCTCGATTCGCGTGGACCCCTCTGCGCCGCCTCCGCCTCCAGTCGCCGAAACGGCGGCGGTTGAGTCGGCCGAAGAGGTCGATGCCGGCGCCGATCGCGGCCTGAGCGCGACTTTCGTCCCGCCTCGAGAAAAGGTGGAGGTCCCGTCGAAGCGGACCACGACAGCGCTTGATGCCGAGCTGGAAGCCGAGATTAACGCGGCGCTGACCGACGTCGGGAGTTTGGCCCTGGGCGACGTTCCGGCAGAGAGCGCCGCCGACGCACCGGCCGCCAAATCTGCCACGACCAGCGACCATGAATTCGAGCCAGGCGCCAAGACCAAGGGAAAAGTGCTGTCAGTGCATGGCGACAGCGTCATTCTGGATCTCGGGGTGCGGTCGTCGGGCGTGCTGCCGTCCAGGCATTTCGCGGAGGGCAAGTTGCCGGCGATCGGCGACATTCTCGACGTCGTCGTCGAGAAATATGACGCCGCCGAAGGATTGATCGAGCTGACTCCCGCCAAAGCGGGCGTCAGCAAGCCGGCCGGAGACTGGAACGCCGTCGCCGAAGGACAGATCGTCGATTGCATCGTCACCAAGACCAATAAAGGGGGCCTCGAAGTCAACGTCAGCCACCTGCGGGGATTTCTGCCGGCCGGTCAGGTCGACCTGGTCTTTTGCTCGAACCTCGAACAGTTCGTCGGGCAGAAGCTGCGGGTCAAAGTGATGGAAGTCAATCAGCACAAAAAAAACCTGATCGTGAGCCGGCGGTCGTACCTGGAAATCGCCGTGGCCGAGGCGCGCGAAGAGGCCTGGAAAACCCTGGCAGTCGGCCAGAAGATGATGGGCAAGGTCAAAACGCTGAAGGATTACGGAGCGTTCATCGACATCGGCGGTGTCGATGGCCTGGTGCACGTCAGCGAGATTTCCTGGGGCCGGATCGCGCATCCCAGTGACGTCCTCAAGGAAGGGCAGGAGATCGAAGTCGTGATCTTGAGCATCGACCACGACAAGGGAAAAATCGGCCTGGGGATGAAGCAACTTCAGGCCAGCCCCTGGCAGAGCATTTTCGATCGTTATCCGCCGCAATCGACGGCGCACGGCAAGGTCACCAAGACGACCGAGTTCGGCGCGTTCGTCGAACTCGAACCAGGCCTGGAGGGAATGGTGCACATCAGCGAGCTGGATCACAAGCGCGTGCACCGCGTCACCGACATCTTGCAGGTGGGCAAAGAAGTCGACGTTAAGATCCTGACGATCGACCCGGACAAAAAACGGATCGCCCTGTCGGTGAAAGCGCTGGTCGCACGTCCCGAAGCCGCTCCCAAGAAAAACGACGAAGACCTGGCCCCTGGCGGCGGAGTTGCCTACGAACGCAAACGGAAAGAGCCTCTCAAAGGAGGCGGCACCGGCAGCGGCGGCCTGCTGTTCGGCGGCTCCGGTTCGTAGTGCCAGCGGCGAACCGAAAAGAAGTTTGAACCGCAGAGGGCGCAGAGTTAAAGGAGAAGGAGTTGGATTTCGGCTTTCTCGTGTTCGGTTAGGTTTGGGGCCATGCAGATCTCCGGTGTCGGAACCGACTATTATTCGACCAAGGGCTTCGCCAGTTTTGGTCCCGCTCGGCGCATGTCGCCTTCGCGAATTGTGAGGCCTTGGGCGTCGAACCATTCGCACAGCGGAACGGAATACTTTCTGGTGACCTGCCAGGCCTCCCGAAGCTGCGACACCGTGGCCGTTTCACCGGTCTTGAGAAGCGTTTCGCAAATCTGCCTGGCGTCCTCGAGCGCTGCCGGCGGATAGTACAGCCCCTTTCCCACCTCCAACAACAGGCCGTCTTCAACGCATAACACGAGCAACGGTTCGATTGTTTCGATCTTCTGCCCGACAGCCTGAACCAATTCTTTCACGTTGGGGGGCGTCAGTCCCCCGTGTTGAATCAGCTCCAGGATTTTTGCGCGGGTGGCCGTCTGCATTTTCGAGAGCTTCACCTGCGCGTCGGCCGGTCCGATGTTCGGTCCGACGCGGACCAGCTTGTTCTCTGCCAGCAGGCGCTCGAAGGCGGCTTCCAGCAATTCGGCAGTCGCCAGCCGCCGGCAGGCAGTCTGCAACATCTTACGGGGCAGCGACCGCCGCGGCTGGTGAGCCGCCAGTTCCAGTCCGACGCGCTTGAGTACGGCCTCGCCAACAGCCGCAATTCGCTGCGTGTGCACGAGACGGCGCGACGCGGGAGAACCGATCGAAACGAGCGCCCCCCGAACCCTCAAGCGATCGACGATTTCGGCATAGCGCGCAGGCTGAACGCCGGCTTTCCAGGCTGCCGCCAGAGGCGATTCATCGACAAGATCGCGCGTTGTCAGGTAGGCGGATACCCGAGCCGATTCGTCCGATGAATCGAGCGCCTGCCCGGCCGCAGCGAGGTCGGCCAGCTTACGGCGCGGTTCGATCCCCGGATCGAGCACAATACCGCCGGCGATGGTTAAGGCCGGTGACTGCCGACGCAGGATGAAACGCTGTCCCCACGCGGCGGCAACCGGTTCGGCGGTTCGCAACTCAGCAAAGCCGGTGGCCCCTGGTTCGATCGTCGCTCCTTTCAACACCAGCCGCGCCGCCGTCTCGCTGGTTCCCAGGTGCAGACCGATTCGCAGACGATCGCGAATCGCCATAGGCGAGCTTGCCAGGCAGCGGACTTTCACCAGCAGCCGTCGGGACGGCTGCAAATAACCGGGAGCCGCCAGTTCCTGGCCGCGAGACACGTCTTCCGTTTTGACGCTCGCCAGGTTGATCGCCGTTCGCTGCCTCGAGCCGCTCTCGTTGACGGCAGCGCCGTGGCTTTGAACCCCGCGGACCCGGACGGAGACTTGCGCGGGAAGCAATTCGAGCACGTCACCGGGTCGAACTTCTCCCCCCATCACGGAACCGGTGACGACCGTTCCATGCCCGGCCATCGAAAACACGCGGTCGATCGGCATGCGAAACAGCGACCCGCGCGACGACCAATCCCGGCTGCACGCGACATCGAGCACCGCTTGTTTCAACTGTGCGATGCCGGCTCCGGTGGCCGACGAGACCGGTACGACTGGCGCCCCTTCCAGAAACGTGCCGCGGAGTCGCTCGGCCAACTCTTCCGTGACCAGCTCGACGAATTCGGGCCCGACAAGATCGATCTTCGTAACAGCGACGACGCCGGCGGCAACTCCCAAGAGGTCCATGATTTCCAGGTGTTCGCGAGTCTGGGGCATGACGCCGTCGTCGGCGGCGACCACCAGGAGCGCCAGGTCGATTCCCGTGGCGCCGGCCACCATGTTTTTTACGAAGCGCTCGTGACCCGGCACGTCGACGAGGCCAAACTGCACGTCGCCAATGCTGAAATGGGCAAATCCCAGGTCGATCGAGATCCCTCGCGCACGTTCCTCTGGTAGCCGATCGGTATCGATCCCGGTCAGTTGCTTGACGAGGCTCGTTTTGCCGTGGTCGATGTGCCCGGCCGTCCCAATGATGACATGCCGCACCAGGCCGGTCATGACCAATGCAGCTTTCGCTGGTGGACGATTGCCGCGTGGGCCGGCTTGGCGACGCCGTCGGGGCGAATCAGGCCCGCATGGGGGAACCGGTGCGGTTGAGCGTCTGAAAGATGGTTCCAGAACACGGCCAGCACAGCCGGCTTCGCGAGGAGCAGCGGCAGATAATCTTCGATCCAGCGGCTTTGGGCGTCTTCGCTGGCAGGTACCTTCCACGCGTGGGACTCGACCTCAAAATCGGTGGTTTGCCGGGGATCGTGCCCGGCCGCTGAAGGAAACGCCAGCGTCACCTGCAAAGGCAGCCCCAGAACGCTCCATTGGTCGATCATTCGCGAAAAGTCGATCAAGTCGCGCGACGGGCTGCCGATGGGGGAATACCCCACGCCGATTTCCAGATTGATGGCGGCCAGCTCCATCCCGGCGCGGACGAGGGCGTCTGCAAAATGGATGGGTGACAACTTGTGCATCCCCCGTGCCTGATATTCACCCCACGGCTGATCGATGCGAATCAGGAACTGGGCCTCGGGGTCGACCTGCCGGCCGACTTCGAGGATCTTGGCCACGAGCGTCAGGCGGTTCTCTTCCGTGAGCGCGAGGGCCCCTCCGGCATTAGGGCGTGCGGCGATCTCCCAGATGCGGATCCGCCCCTGATACCGCGACATGACCGTTTCGATAAAGTCGCACACGAAGCTCTGCAGGTTCCAGTAATCGTGCTCCCATTGAGCGAGCCATTGAGGCAGGCCATTGGGAGACAAATCGATCAGCGGACCGCCGCGCAGGAGCAGATTGTTGGCCACCGCCCAGTCGACGTGGGCATCGTAAGTCTCCCAGCGATAATCCCCTTCTTCAGGCTCGATGCAGCGCCATTGCAGCGGCACCGCCGCGCCGCCGAACGCCGCCAGGAACTGTTGTTGCTGCGGCGGGCCCAAGGGACTATCTCCCAGGCTGCACCCGAGCACCGTAGGCAACTGCGGATACTGCCGATGGCGCACTTCGAGCCGCTGCGCTACGTACGAGCGCATCATGATCTCGGCCGCCTGACACTCTTTTGTAATGGCCTCCTGGGCAAACGCCGATGCGCGGGCCGGATCGTCCTGCAGCGCCACCGATTTGGCCAGCAGCCGATGAGCGTCGCGATGCAGCGGCGCGAATTCGGGAGGCAGCGCCATTCCCGCCGCCTGCCAGAGGGCAAGCTGATTGCGCACCTGCACGATTTTGCCTCGCGCCAATTCGACGGCCAATACGTAGCTCTGTTCCCGCTCAGGAAGCGAAGCCGTGGTGAGAACCGGACGGCCGAAACCGGAAACGGGCCAGGCGACGTTCAGCTTGCCGCTGTCCGAATTCTGGCGGCGGCACAGGATTTCGTTTCTGGAAACTTCGATTCGCGTGGGCCACGCGGCCTGATCGACCCCGCTCAAGTAAGCGCGATGAACTTCAGGCCAATTCGTGAGGAGTTCGGTGGGGTGAACGATGAATTTCATCACACCCATGATCGTCCCCCAGCCAGCGTCACCGCTACGCCGTCGCTTGCCAAGCGGTTGCCATCCGGGTCGATCGACATCAGTTCTGTTTTCCTGCGCAAATAGGGGCCCGTCGTCTGCGCAATCCTTGCGACGCCCGTCACACGGTCCCATCCGGTGCAAGCCCACATTCTAGTGATCGACTGAAATGGGATGCAAGCACGCCGCGAGCCTGCCGCAATCGTCAATTCGCAGCCAGCGCCAAACATTGCGCAATCGTTCTAATCGGGCCTCGTCCGCATCTCGTAGCAACTCGTTCCCAAGCTCCGCTTGGGAACGCAACGTCCGAAGCTCTGCTTCACGAACTCCGTGGATTCGGGCTACGTGTGCCGTGGGGTCCCGGGCCCCTTGGAACGTCGACTCGCGGCGGCGTGGGAACGGGAAGCAGAGCTTCCGGACTGGCGTTCCCAAGCGGAGCTTGGGAACGAGAGAAGCTCTTCTTGGGAACGAGACGATCACAGCGTCGGGCCGATCGCCCAGGGGGCGAATTCGTCGTCACCGACACCTTGAGCTTCGCTTTTCGTTTGTTCGCCCCCCGCGACCGCGATGATCTTCTCGAAAATCTCGCGGCCAACCTGTTCCACGGAAACGCCGTCCAGAATCACGCCGGCATTGATATCCATGTCGTCGACCATCCGTTCGTACATCGGGGTGTTCGTGGCGATCTTGATCGAAGGCGCCGGCTTGCAGCCGAAGCAGCTTCCTCGACCCGTCGTGAAGACGACGACGTTGCAGCCTCCTGCAACTAATCCCGTCACAGACACAGGATCGTAGCCAGGTGTGTCCATGATCACGAACCCTTTGCTGCGGATCGGCTCGGCGAATTGATAGACTTCGCGCAGCGCGGTCGTCCCTCCCTTGGCAATGGCCCCCAGCGATTTCTCGTAGATCGTCGTCAGCCCGCCCTTCTTGTTTCCGACTGACGGATTATTATTGATCTGCGAGCCGAACAGGCTGGTGTAATGCTCCCACCACTTGATGCGCTCGATGAGCTTTTCACCGACGTCGCGGGTGACGGCCCGGCGGGTCAGAGTGTGCTCGCCGCCGTAAATCTCGGTCGTTTCCGCCAGAACGGACGTGGCGCCATGCGCGACGAGCAGGTCGCTGGCAAAACCGAGCGCCGGGTTGGCGGTGATGCCGCTGTTGCCGTCGCTGCCGCCGCAGTTCGTTCCCAAAATGATTTCCGAAACGGGGATCGGCTGGCGGCTCACTTTGTTCGCCTCGGGGAGCATGTCGGCCAGGATCTCTGTACCGCGCCTCACCGTCTTCTGAATCCCCCCGACGTCCTGCATATTGAGAACCAGGGGAGTCGAGCCCTTCGCACGTCCGGGGATGTCGATCTGCACCAGGTGCTCGCTGTCGGCCAGAAACGAAGCCTGGCCCGTTTCACATCCCAACCCGACAATAAGATATGCGCCGATATTCGG
>DASYAR010000642.1:0-23550 GCA_036501235.1 Planctomycetaceae bacterium | reverse complement strand
GCGGAGTTTGCGACGATCTCGCAAAATTATTGGATGGATCGCACGGGGATCGGCATCAGCTTTGGCGCTTCGACTTGTTTGGGCCTCCTGGTCGGACTGATGATGGTCGGGCAGAGTCTGTATGCCCTGGCGCTCGACCATCTTGCCGAATTCGCGACGCTCAAAGCCATGGGGGCCGAAGACCGGCAGATATGCCGGGTGATCCTGGTTCAATCGCTGACGATGGCCGGCATCGGCTCGATCACGGGTGTACTGATCGTACTAGGGATTTCTCGAGTCTGGAACTCTCCGTTGGCCCCATTGGAGATCCGTTCGAGCCTGGTCTGCGCGTCGACGCTGGTGGTGGCGGTCATCTGTCTGGCGGCGTCGCTGCTCCCTTATCTCAGAATTCGACGAATCGACCCGGCCGTGGTTCTGCAAGGATGATTCAGGATTGATCATGGACACAACCTGTATTCGAGCCCGTGGACTGAGTAAAGCCTACACGACCGGCCAGGCGATCACGCCAGTGCTGCAACAGGTCGGCTTGGAGGTTCCCCGCGGAGAATGTTTGTTTCTCGTGGGGCCATCAGGCAGCGGCAAGACGACGCTCTTGTCGATTCTGGGATGCATTCTGTCGGCCGATTCGGGGACGCTGGAGATTTGTGGAATCGACGTCACCGGTTACTCGTCCACCGAGCAGGCTCGCTTTCGGCGGGAAAAGCTGGGCTTCGTGTTCCAGAAGTTTCATCTGTTCGATGCGCTGACGGCCGTTGAGAACGTGCAAATCGCATTTTCCTTGCTCGGCATCGACAAGTCACGGGCCCGGCAGCAATCGCTCGACCTGCTCGACCAGGTAGGACTGGCCGGCAAAGCCGCTTCATGCATCAAGCATCTCAGTATGGGGCAGAGGCAGCGCGTGGCTCTGGCCCGCGCACTGGCTGGAAATCCGGAATTGATTCTCGCCGACGAACCGACTGCCTCGCTCGACGCCGAGTCGGGGCTTAACGCCATGCGCGTCCTGAAAGACCTGTGCCGGTCTCTGCAGAAGACGGTTGTGGTCGTCACACACGATTCACGAATTTATCCGATGGCCGACCGAATCCTGAATCTGTCCAGCGGCAGGCTCGCCTCCGAACTGGTTCCTGAACGAGATCATGCCCTTTCCGCCGCATGATCTGCGCAAACGCCAACCAGCCAGCCTGGACACTCGATTTCCGAAAGCGTCGACGATGCGACGGTTGAAAATGATTCTCGCCGTGGTCACCGCGCTCACGGCGGTATGGATCGGCTGGTCGTATCTGCCGAAAAACGCCCCGAGCGCGAGACAATCGTCCGCTCTCGCAGCGCCAAGTTCGGATTCGTCGGGCATCAACCAGATCTACGCGGGTGGAATCGTCGAAGGAGCGCAGCGCGAGACGTCGTTGCAATTCGAGATCGCCGGTCGGATCGAAAGAATCAACGTCCACGAGGGCGATCTGATCGAGGCGGGGTGCGTTCTCGCTCAGCTCGAAGCCGGTTTCTGTGAATTGAAGCTCGCGGAAGCGGGCACGCAGCTCAAAATGGCGCGCGCCGAGCGGGAACGGCTGACAAATAATTCAAAACTGCCGGCTCGCCGTGAAGACCTGGTGATCGCGGATTCCAAGGTGGCGCTGGCTGAAGGGGCCGTCCGGCGAGAACGATTGATGCTCGAAAAGACAGAGCTCCGTGCGCCGACCAACGGGATCGTGCTGCGCGTCCGGGGCGAACCGGGCGAACTGGCCGGTCCAGGGGCCGACCAAGAATTGATCGCCATCGTGAATCGCGACGTGACACGCGTACGGGCCTGGGTCGAAGAACTTGATGCCTTGAACGTCGCGCCCGGACAGCGCGCCGCTGTCTCGGCCGACGGCATTCCCGGACGGCGATTCGAAGCCACCGTGAGATCGTGCGCCCCTGGCGTCGGTCCCAAATCTCAACGGCACATGAAGCCCGGCGAGATGTTCGACGTGCGCGTCCGGGAAATCCTGATCGAACTGGCCGACGGGGCCGATCTCTTGATCGGGTTACCCGTCGACGTGCTGATTTCGCTCGATCAGCCGAGACCGGATCGTTCGGAAAGCCCCCATCGTGCCGGCAACCATTTGTCGGCGGCCCCAAACGCCACGACGGATCGTTGACGCGCGCGATCCCTCTCAGAGTCGCAGGCACACTCCGTGTGCCGTTGTTGTCGGGTTCCCACGCTCTGCGTCGTGTCGCGCGCGGGAGAGCCGAAGTCAACGCTACGGAGAAGTGCCAGACGAGCCGGGAAAACAGACGACGGCACAGGGAGTGTGCCTGCGACCCTGAGTCGAAGTCACAAGCCCACGACTAGGGTTTGAATCCCGCTTTCAACCGGCCGATCACCAGGTGCTCGTCACGCGGCGATTTGAATTCCGAACTGTCGAGAGTGCTCCAGGCAAATCCGGCGACTTGGCCCTGGCGGTCGGCATAGACTCGCAAGACGCCTTCCCCCAAACCGTCATGATCTTTGCCTGCCATGCCTTTCTTGTGGCGCGTGTCACTCGCGCCGTGCCCTGATTTGGAGCTGTCGATGACGGTCACCTCCCATTGTTCCGTCCCTTCGATCGCCGGTCTTCTTGGCTTCATCCGTTGAGGCGCGCGGGCCACCAGCATCATGTGCCCCGTATTGTCTTCCCGCGTCAGGTATTTGGCGGCCAAGAGATCGCCCGGCTCGACGTCGGAGATGCGCTTGATCTCGCTGAATCCGTTTTGCTCGACGATCGCGTCATGATACCGTCGGGCGCTGGGCCGGTGCGAATCAAACCATTTCTTGTAGGCATCCGGGTCGTAGCCGTAACTGTGGGTCAACAGTAGATCGATAAACCCGCTGCAATCGGCATGTGACTCGCATGTTCCAGTCCAGACGATGTGCGGCTCGCCATGTGCGTAACTCGTGTGCTTGAGGTCGAGTCGTTTCACGAGCTCTTGCGCCTCGGCCAGGTGCTTCGTCGGCCCCTTGTCGGCGGCGTCGCTCGCACTGCCGGCGAGAAGTATCCAGAGAAAACCGAATGCGAAACGGGAATGCGCCATAGAGCCCTCTGGGGTGGAAGCGTGTCCTCAAGTCCACAGCCAACGGATTGTCGTACATGATTTGTGTTGCCGCCGCCAGAGGTGGACGCTTTGTGCACCTCGTTCCCAAGCTCCGCTTGGGAACGAGCCGTTCGAAGCTCTGCTTCACGAATTCGGGCGCTGGTTGAACCATTTCGAAAGCCGCACAGGCGACATTTCGATTCTCGCCATCCAACGGGAAGCAGAGCTTCCGAAATGGCGTCCCCAAGCGGAGCTTGGGAACGAGAAAAAGGACGGACAACGGCACACGGAGTGTGCCTGCTACACTGAGCGATCATCGCAGGCCGCGGCAAAACGGAACGGCCTTGACGCCCTCCACGCCGCTGTTTATGCTTTGTACTGTAAAGTTAACGTCGAATCCCGATCGTCGGCGGAGCGGCCTCTCATGGAACTTCAAGACGCGTTGGCGCAACTCTCGGAAATTCGTCTGCATGTCGCTCGGACGGAACCATTCCGTGGTTACCGCGCAGCGACCTCTGCGTTCTCGGCCTTTGTCGCAATCGTCACGGCCGCCGTGCAGGCTGTCGTCGTCCCCGATCCCGCCGCGGATCCGCACGCTTACCTCTTGTTGTGGATCGTCGCGGCCATTTTCTGCGTCGCGGTGACGGCCCTGGAAATGGTCGTCCGCTGCCGATGTTCGCTGTCTCCCACTGCGGGGCGGATGACCTGGCTCGCCGTCGAGCAGTTTCTCCCCTGCACGATCGCCGGGGCGGTGCTGACTTTCGTTCTGGCGGTTTCTGCTCCCGCCAGCATCTGGATGCTGCCGGGGCTGTGGGGCATGTTGTTCAGCCTGGGGATCTTCGCGTCCGGCCGGTTGCTTCCCCGGCCGATCATCTGGGTCGCCTGGTATTATCTGGCCTGCGGCGCCCTGTCATTGGCTCTGGCGCAAGGCGTTCATGCCTTCTCTCCCTGGGCGATGGGAGTCGCTTTCGGCGGCGGCCAGTGTCTGACGGCCGTCGTCCTGTACATCACATTGGAACGCCAACATGACGGACAATAAACACGAACGCGACTCGGGCCGGTTCGCCTATGATGGCCTCGAACGAGCGATGCACGAGAAGGCCCGCCTGGGAATGCTCACGTCCCTCATGGCCCATCCCGACGGCCTGCTGTTCGGCGATTTGAAGGAATTGTGCGCGCTGACGGACGGCAACCTGAACCGGCACCTCAAGGTGCTGCATGAGGCGGGCCTGGTGGAAGTCTGGAAGGGCATGAAGCACAACCGTCCGCAGACACTGTGCCGCATCACGCCGGAAGGGCGCAAGCGATTCCTGGAATACATCGAAACGCTCGAAAAGGTCATCGCCGACGCCGCCGCAGCGGCCCAAGCCCAGCGAACGCCGGCCGCCAAACGCCTGCTCAGGGGCTGGTCGCCGGCTTAGATTCACCACCCGGCGCGCCGCTCATTCCTCGCAAACTGACTGGGTTCGCGTCCGCACACTTTGCACAACAAAGCGTAGGATTGTTAATCCTGCCGCTCCCTCGCGGTCAGGCTTTCAGGATTTCAGGTTTCGGATTTCTTGAGACATTGGAATTTCGACATTCGTCATTTTCTCCCGCTGACAGGCTCATTCCATGAAAGTCATCCTTGCCGACTCCCTCGGCTTCTGTTTCGGCGTTCGCGACGCACTAGCAGCCGCGGAGCAGGCCGAGCGCCCCGAAACGGTCACCATCCACGGAGAACTGGTCCATAACGAAACCGTCTTGAAGCGGCTGCACGTCCTCGGTTTCCACAATACGCCGGAAACATCGCGCGGCCAGCTTCCCGAGACGCCGCTGGTCATGATTACGGCCCACGGCATCAGCGACCGCGAGCGTTTACGCCTGCAATCGGCAGGCAAGCAATTGATCGACACGACTTGCCCCCTCGTCCAGAAGGTGCATCGGGCGGCCCAGCTTCTGGCCGACGAAGGCCGGCACGTTCTGATTATCGGCCGGCCGGGTCACGTCGAAGTCCGCGGAATTCACGAAGACTTGCCCAGCGGCGAGGTCGTCGATTCCGTCAGTTCCGTCCGATCGTATCCACACGAGCGGCTGGGCATCGTCTGCCAGTCGACGACACCGCCCAGACTGGCGGCCGAGGTCAACGCCGCGATTCGCGCCGCCAATCCGCATGCCGACATCCGGTATGTCGACACCATCTGCCAACCGACTCGAGATCGCCAGGATGCCGTCGTACGCCTGCTGCCTCACGTCGATGCCGTGGTCGTCGTCGGCGGCAGGAATTCGAATAACACGCGCGAGCTGGCGGCCCTGTGTCGCGACCGCGGCGTCCCTGCCTTTCACGTGCAAGCGGCCGCCGACCTCGAGGGAGGCTGGTTTCGAGGTTGCCAGGTGGTGGGACTGACGGCGGGAACGTCAACGCTTGACGACACGATTCACGAAGTGCATCAGGCGCTGCTGTCAGGTTGGAAAACCTGAACTGGTGGTCCGTCGATCTTTCAGTGTCAGCCATCATTTGGCTGATCGACCCCTGCCGGTTCATCCGGCAGGTGAGCGCGGTTCCTGAGCTAGAGGAAGCCCGAATTCAACGGCAAGGCCCCTGCCACGTTGCGTGGCAGGTGAATCAGATTCGGCGCTGGAAAACCAGCCAAAATGATCAGCCCTGCTTCAGTAAACCATCTGCATTGAATCTCCTTCACCGGCCGGACAAGCCGGCGGGGTTTGTAGAGCGGGTGTTGGCTTGATTCTAGCCACCTAATCTACTTCACCTGCCGGATGAACCGGCAGGGGTCGCGTTCCCAGCAGTTGAGCCCACCAATGTCGATGGACGGGCCACTACAAGTGCTTCAGCGGCAAGTCCACCGGCAAATTCAATGCCGCACTGCGGGCCACGGCCTCGGTGAATTCCATGTACCGGACGCCGCTGGCAAAATCCGTGTAATGGATTTTGTCCTGCCCGCGCACGGCGGCGATGAACTCGGCTTCGACGCGCCAGTCGCCGCGCTGCGATTCGGGGATTTCAACCAGCTTCAAGTCCGGATCGCCTGGCCGTCCAGTGTAGAGCAATTCTTCTTTCGGCGTGATGACGTATTTAATCGTGCCGCGACTGCCGTAGAGGTGGATTTGCTTACCCGGGCCGAACAGCGTGATGCCGCTGAAATGGTAAACGCCCCGTGCCCCGCCGTCGATCTGGGTGATGATTTGCACGCTGTCAGGCACAGTGACGTCGACCAGCCCCTGCGAGTTTTCCAGCGGCCGTTGCCGTTCAAAACACGATGTTTGAGCAAATACTCGCGTCGTGGCGGGAATCCAGCGGGAGAGCGTTTCGTGCAGAATCCCCAGCGTCAGCATGTTGAGCCCGCTGATTTTCGCGTCCTGCCGCCAATGCAGAAATTCGGTGTAATCCCAGTAGGCGGAGTCGCAGCCGATCACCACGACTTCGCGCAACTGGCCGATAAACGAGTGCTCTTCCAGCGACCTGATGAACGGATTCTGGATCAACCCGAACGGACTGGGGACGATCTGGGCGATCAAGCCCGGATTGGCCAGCGACGCGGCGTGCATCTGCTGCGCCTCGGCCGCATTCCGCGCCATGCGTGCTTCGACAAGCACGTGTTTCCCGGCGTTCAAAGCGGCGCACGTGACTTCACAGTGCATGTTGGGCCAGGTGCCGATGCAAACCGCATCGACGTGCGGATCTTCGACGGCGGCCTGCCAACTGGAGTAAACCTTGGGAATGCCGAATTCCCGCGCCACCTTCGAGCTCGATTCCGGCGAGCGGTTGACGACGCCGGAGATTTCCACGCCGGAGATTGCGCGCAGGCCGGGAATATGCCGGCTCCGCGTATTCGCCCCCGCGCCGATAATGCCGACCCGAACTGGTTTCTCCGACATATCCTGATGTACTTTCCCGTGGATTAACGGCTGATATCGCGATCGCCCGAATTTCGCATTCTACGGAATCGGCCCGCGAATCGAAAGCGCACCGGCACACCGTTCGTCGCACGGCCTTCAGGCGGGCCCCCAACTCAGTAATCCAGACTCGCGCCCCCTTCGGCTTCAATCGCTTGCCCCGTCAAGAAACTGGCATCGTCGGTGGCCAGGAACAGGGCAATCTTACCGATCTCTTCGCCGGTCGCCATCCGGCCGAAGACTTGCAGCGACGCCACGCGGTCGAGCGCCGATTGCGGATCCGGAAGCGTCGCCGCCCAGTCTCGCATGAGGGGCGTATCGACATTGCCCGGCAGGATCGCATTGACGCGAATCCCCTCGCGGCCCAACTCGACCGCCAGCGCTTTGGTCAGACTCAACTGCGCCCCCTTCGTCGAACAATACGCCGTCGAGTGCTCCTGCCCCAGAATCGCCACCATCGACGACATGTTGATGATCGTTCCCTTCGTCTTCCGTAAGTAGGGCAGGGCGTACTGGCAACCCGCGAACGTGCTGATGAAATTCATCCGAATCAGGTTGTCGAGGTCTTCCAGCCGCGTGTCGTCGATCGTCGTCGCCGGCGGATGCCAGCCCGCATTGTTGATGAGGCAGTCGATCCGTCCGAACGCGGCCGCCGTCCGATCGATCGCCGACTTGAGCTGGCTGCAATCGGCCACATCGCACGGAATGAAAATCGCCCGGCCCGGCCCCGTTCGGTTCAATTCGGCAGCCAGCGCTTCACCGGCTGGCTGGCCACGTGCCAGAATCGTCACCAGGCCTCCTTCACGGCAGAAGACCCGCGCACACCCCTCGCCGATCCCCTTGCTGCCTCCGGTGACGACGACCGCCTTCCCCTGAAAACGCATGGCGCTGGTTCCCTTCGATTGACTCATACCACGTTCAATTGCTCTGCCACTTATACCGATTTTTCCGGCAACGGGAAGTAGGTCAGGCTTTCGATCCTGACGGCAACGCGCCCACCGTGAGCCCCGAGATCTCCATGCCCCCACACCGTCATCCCAATCCAAAAATCCGAACCGGAATCGTCTGCGAGGGCCGCACCGCAACGTCATCACGCCGACCATTATCTCCGGCACTTGCGTCAAATCCGTCAACACTTCCATGGGCCCTCCGGCCGTTGATCCAGGGAACCCCGATGGCGGTCAGGCTGGAAAGCCTAACCTACGGCGGCGGTTTGACTACCGCATCCAGTGACCTAACATTTGATGATATTTTTCATCATTATGGATAAGCAGAACCGCAAGGTCTCACCGCTCGAATTTCTGGCCCAGCTCAAGGCCGGATCGAAGTCGTCGAAACACCTGCCGAAGGGAAAATCCTCCCCCGGCAAGGTGCAGCTCGACTTCTCGGATCTTGCTGCGCCTGGCGGCAACGGCGGTTCGGCAGCCGCGCAGACCGAGTCGGCCACGTCGACCGCAGTGGCCGTGGCCGATCACGCCGAACACGCGGCGCCGCCCGCGCCCCAATCGGTTACGGCCAAGGAATCTCCGGCCGACCCTGCCGCTCCCACCGGCGCGCACCTCACGCAGCTCTTCGCGCGTGTCAATCAGCTACTCGGCCCGACTCCAGGCCAAGCCGAAGAACACTATCAGCCTCCCGAGCCGCAATCCCTGGCCGAGACCAATCTCAGCAATGAAGAAGTCGAAAAGCTGATTTACAAATTCCTGCTGGGCCGCGGCTCGGCGGCCGGCCGCAAAATCGCCCAGCAGATCTGCCTGCCTTTCGCCCTGATCGACCCGTTGCTGAAAGGCCTCAAGCAGGAACAGCACATCGTCTTCAAGGGGGCGGCGACGATGGGGGACTACGAATATGTCCTCACCGAAGTCGGCCGCGAGCGGGCCCGCCGTTTCTCCGAAGAATGCACTTACTTCGGATCGGCCCCCGTGGCACTCAAGGACTATCTCGAGGCCATGTCGCGCCAGAGCATCGCCAAGCAGCACGCCACCGAGGCCGACCTGCGCGAAGCGTTTGGCGACCTGATCATCAGCGATACGATGCTGTCCCGCCTCGGCCCGGCCATCAATTCGGGTAAGGGGATGTTCCTATTCGGCGAACCGGGGAACGGCAAGACCAGCATCGCCGAGCGGATCACCAATTGTTTCGGCTCGACAATCTGGATCCCGCGGGCTCTGGGGATCGATGGCGACGTCATCCGCATTTACGACCCGGCCGTGCACGAGCTAGTCGACCAGCCGACTCCTGACGGCATCTTCAATCTCACCGGCATCGACCAGCGGTGGGTGCACATTTGCCGGCCGACCGTCGTCGTGGGGGGCGAGCTGACGATGGCCGAGCTGGAAGTCAAGCAGAACACGGCCACGAAAATCTGTGAAGCGCCGCTGCAATTGAAGAGCAACTGCGGCACGCTGGTGATCGACGACTTCGGCCGACAGCGAATGCCGGTTGCCGAACTGCTCAACCGTTGGATCGTGCCGCTCGAAAAGCGGTACGATTATCTGAATCTTCCCTCGGGAAAGAAGATTCAGGTGCCTTTCGACCAGATCATCATCTTCTCGACCAACCTCGAACCGCGCGACCTGGTGGACGGCGCTTTCCTGCGGCGGATCCCGTACAAAATCCAGGTCCCGGATCCGACCACCGAACAGTTCCATAAGCTGTGCGAGATCATGGCTCCGAACCTTGGGTTTCAATACAACCGCGCGGCGGTCGAATACCTGATCGACACGCATTACACGCCGGTCAAGCGCCCGTTTCGCGCTTGTCAGCCCCGCGACCTGTTGCTGCAAGTGCGGAATTACTGCATGTATCACAACCTGCCGAAGGTGATGACCCCCGAGGCCTTCGATTTCGCCTGCGAAAATTATTTCTCGATCATGTGAACCTTGACGCCCGTCCCACTCCAGCGTAACTTTGCCCATCGGAAGCATTTTCGCGTTATCCGCCCGCGTACCGACGCGTGACCGCGACCAAACTCCGGTCGCTTAGCCCGGTCGCTTAGCTCAGTTGGTTAGAGCGCCACGTTGACATCGTGGAGGTCACTGGTTCGAGTCCAGTAGCGACCACTCGTCGGATCACCGAGTCCCCGGACAACTTCTTCTTGTCCCGGGGATTTTTTGTTTTCGGGGTCGCCAGCGGACAGGGAATGCATCGACCCGAACATCGACCGCTTCTGGAAAATGGCCGATACCGATTTCCCTTCCCGGACCTGCACCGCTCGGGGTAGAATCGGGGGTATTCGGCGGACTATGAACTTCCAAGATATGGCAACTTGATTCGCGTGAAGGGCAGAGGCTGGGAAGGGAGCGACGAGATCGTGAAGTTCGCTCCTCATGAACGCGCGGTCAAAGTGACCGGATGAACCCCGATGGGGATAACGTATGACCACCGGCAAATGTCTTGCTGATTTCCGATACGAGCCTGGTCAGGTCGACAACGTCCGCCAGTTCCTGAAACGGACGCGCAGTGAATTGCGGATGCTGCGGAAGGTGTTCGTCTATCGCGATCGGGTGCAGGTCTACGACGTGAACGGCGACTGGTTCGAAGTGACCGGCGTCGGCTACCCCGAGACCGACGTCGTTGCGGTCCTCGACGCCGTCAACACGGCCTTCAATCGGGAAACGATCCACAAGCCGACGACGGACGAATACAAGGAATTCAAAACGGGACGGCGCTATACGTGGGCGCTCGACCGTGTGATGTGAAATTGCAAATTGAAAAATGAGAATTGAGAATTTGAAATTGACGGTTCGCGGGCGTCCATTTGTCGATTTCCAATTTGCATTTTTCAATTCTCAATTTCGCCTTCAAGACGTTTGCCCGCCCGGACCGTGCCCGTATAAATGCTGCACCGGGGTTTTGTGTCCCCAGGCGATCTCGGCGGGAGTCACGCCGAACGCCGCGGCGATTTTCTGCCGCTCGGCCGGACTGGGGGTCCAGCGACCCAGCAGAATCGCGGAAATTCGGCTCTCGTCGAGCCCGGTCCGAGAAACCAGGTCGGCCACCGTGATCTTCTGCTGTTCGCACAATTCGGCAACGCTGGCGGTCATGTCAGAAATTCTCCTTCAGGCCAAACCGATGATACCGGATGTTGCGGGGATCCATCGTGTGCCCCCAACTGATCTCTTCGACGGCCACGCCGAACGCGCCGGCAATGCGGCGGCGTTCTTCGGGGCTGGGGGTCCAGCGTCCGACGGCGATGGCCTCCACCCGCGCGGGCATGAGGCGCGCCCGCTCCGCCACCTCCTCGACGGAAAGCTGTGTCTCTTCAAATAAGAGATCGATGGTTTTCATGATGCTGGACTCGGTATGCGAGGGCGTTCTGTTCCCCGTTGGCGGCAGCGCGCGTCACCTGGGATTTTGCGCGCTCATCGCGGTTCACCGTCATCGAAAAGGTTACTGTTTCGTAAGGTGTCCACAGCGAAATTTCCGACTCGGCTGGTTATTTAGTCCCGAGAAGAGTATACCAAATCATATCGATTCAGATGAATCGGTCGGCAGGGTTCTCCTGTCCGGCCACGAGGGATTTGGTAGACAATCGTCCATAGCACTCTCCAGATCAGGGAGCATTCTTCTTATGGCGACGGTGACGATCGATCGGGCATCCGGGGTTCCGGCCGCGGAAGATACCGAACAGAAATTCCAATATCCCGGGATCCCGACGACCTGCGACGGGGCCGAAGCCGTCGTCTGGGTCGAGACGCGGATCAGTCAGGGGTCCGGGGCCTATCCCATCACCAGCTCCACGACGATGGGGGGGGATTCAACGCCGCGATGATGAACGGCATGCCCAATCTGTGGGGCGATCAGCTCGTCTTCGTCGAACCCGAAAGCGAACATTCGGCAGCCACGGTTTGCGAAGGGTTTGCCGCCGCCGGCGGACGCGTCACGAACTTCACGTCGGGCCAGGGGCTGGTGCTGATGAAAGAAGTGCTGTACACGATCTCGGGCAAGCGCCTGCCGATGGTGTTCAACATCGGCGCCCGCGCGCTCACCAGCCAGGGGCTGAACGTGCACGCCGGCCACGACGACGTGATGAGCGTCGCCGACGTGGGCTGGGGCATCCTGTTCGCACGCAACGCGCAGGAAGCCGGTGATTTGTGCCTGATTTCCCGGAGGGCGGCCGAGGCCTCGAAGACCCCCTTCATGAACGTGCAAGACGGCTTCTTGACGACGCATACCGTCGAATCGGTCCGTTTGCCCGAGCTGGAATTCATGAAGGCCTACATCGGCAAACCTGAAGACAAACTGATCAACCTGATGGATACCGCCAATCCGATGATGTCGGGGGTGGTGCAGAACCAGGACTCGTACATGAAGGGCAAGATCGCCCAGCGCTGGTATTACGACCAGTGCGAGCCGGCCTTGCGCGAGGCCTTCGAAGAATTCTACCGCAATACGGGCCGCCGGTACGACTTCGTCGATGCCTACCGTTGCGAAGACGCCGAATTCATCCTGGTCGGCATGGGCTGCTATATGGAAACGGCCCAGGCCACGATCGATTACTTGCGCGACAAGAAGGGCATTCGCGCGGGGTGCCTCAATATTTACTGCTTCCGCCCCTTCCCGTCGCAGGCCATCATCGACGCGCTCCAGAATTGCACGGCGTTCACCATCATCGAGCGCATGGACGACCCTCTGTCGACGACCGGAAATCACCTGACCCGCGAAATCAAGGCGGCGTTCTGCGATGCCGTCGGCGGTCAGAACGGAATCGAAAAAATCGACCGCCTGCCGCGAATCTACAGCGGGGCGGCGGGTCTGGGCAGTCGCGACGTCCGCGCCGGCGACATCATCGCCATTTTCGACAATATGATTCACGACGGGCAAGACTTCTTCTGCGTGGGAATCAAGCACGCTCTCGCGCTGGCCATGAAAGAAGACCCCGATCTGCGTCCCACGGGCGGGTTTTCGATGCGTGGGCATTCGGTGGGCGGGTTCGGGTCGGTGACGACCAACAAAGTCATCGCCACGATCGGCGGCCAGGTATTCGGGAAGGACGTGCAAGCCTATCCCAAGTACGGTTCCGAGAAGAAAGGACTGCCCACCACCTATTATCTGACGATTGCCGACTCGCACATCTTCACCCACAGCGAACTCGAGCACGTCAACCTGGTGGTCCTCAACGACACGAATGCCATCTTGAGCGGCAATCCGCTGGAGGGGCTACTCGAGGGGGGGGCGATTTTCATGCAAAGCCCCTTTACCGATGCGGCCGACGTCTGGCAACGGATTCCCGATCATCATAAGCGCACGATCCGTGCCAAGAAGAACCATGTTTATTTCATCGACATGGTGAAGATCGCGCGGGCCGTCGCCTCCGAGGCCGACCTCGAAATGCGCATGCAGGGGATCGTGCTCTTGGGGGCGTTCCTCAAACTCACTCCGTACGCCAAAGATTCGGGTATGTCGGATGAACAAGTTTACGCCGGCGTCGAAAAGGCCCTGCGCAAGTATTTCGGAAAGCGCGGCGATCGCGTCGTGCAAGACAACCTCGACTGCGTCAAACGCGGTTACAGCGAAATGCAGGAAATCCCCCAATCGTTGATTCAGGGTGGGTGACGCACGTTCTCTCCGAATTCACTGGAATTTGGGCTTCTCTGTCAGACTTTCCATTTCAGACATAGACGATTTCGACAAAACCTTATTTAACCCGGAGCCAGCGGGGACGCCCTGAAAAGCTTCGCCGCCGTTGACCGCCGGCTGCGGATTAAACGAAAACGAATCGTGAAAGGAACAGAAGATGTCGATTGTCGAAAAGCCCGTCGCGTATCCCTCAATGAACGAGGCCAGCGAGCGCGATCCTCTCAATAACAATTGTTATGGCACGCTTGTCGATACGCCATACAAATTGATCAACCTCCCCATTCTCGATGTCGTCGACTTCAACGACCGTATTATTCGCGGGTATGAAGAAGGCTACGGCGAAAAGGACCTGCCCGCCGACCTGACCCTGGCCCGTTCGTTGGTTCCTGCCGGCACGGCCGCGCTCCGTGATTTCAGCTACGTCGCTCCGGAAATTCCGGATTACATCCCGGAAAACTGTACCGGCTGCATGGACTGCGTCACCGAATGCCCCGACACGGCCATTCTGGGCAAAGTCCTGGCCGAATCGGTGCTCGAACAGAAGCTGCAGGCGATCCCCGAGGTCGACCGCGAAATGTTCGCCCATCAGTGGTCGAAGACCCGCAAATACTATGAAGGCCCACAGAAGAAAGGCCAAGAGGGGGGGCGGTTCGCCATCATCATCGACCCCAGCAAGTGCAAGGGCTGCGCCGAGTGCGTCACCGTCTGCGACGACGACGCGCTGAAAATGATCCCCAAGACCGAGCAGAAAATCCACGACATCCGCAAGAGCCACCGCTGGTTCAAGGAGTTCGGCCCTTCAGACGAGAAGTACATCAACGAAAACCTGCTCATCGACATGATGCTGAAGGAGAAAACCCACATTTATGTGGGGGGGGCGGGTTCGTGCGCCGGCTGCGGTGAGGGGACCGCTCTGCGAATGATGTGCTCGGCCACCGGCGCCAAGTACGGCGATCAGTGGTGCATCGTGGCGGCCACCGGCTGCAATACCGTTTATACTTCGACCTATCCCTATAATCCCTACCTGGTGCCTTGGACGAATTCGCTGTTCGAAAACGCCCCCGCCGATGCGATGGGCGTTCGGGCGCGGTGGGACCAGATGGGCTGGGGCGACAAACCGATCTGGTGCATTGGCGGCGACGGCGCCATGTTCGACATTGGCTTCCAGTCGCTGTCGCGCCTGCTGGCTTCGGGCGCCAACGTGAAGGTGTTCGTGCTCGATACGCAGGTGTATTCCAACACCGGGGGCCAGGCTTCGACCAGCACGTATACCGGCCAGAACACGAAGATGAGCGTGCACGGCAAGGCGTACGGCGGTAAGCAGGAACGACGCAAAGAGATCTCGCAGATCGCCATGATGCACCCGAGGACTTACGTCGCGCAGACCACGTGCGCCCACACCAACCACTTCTACAAATCGGTGCTCGGGGCCCTCGAATTCGACGGGCCCGCCGTCATCACCTGCTATACGACGTGTCAGCCTGAACACGGCGTCGCCGACAATATGGCGACCGACCAGGCGCGGCTGGCGGTCGACACCCGTGCCTTCCCGCTGATGATTTACGATCCTCGTGCCGGCGACACGATCAAGAAGCGGCTGTCGCTGCAAGGGAATCCGGCGATGAAGGAAGACTGGTGGACCAATCCCAAAACCAGTGAAACCGTCGATTTCATCGACTTCTGCCGTAGCGAAGGCCGGTTCTCCAAGCACTTCGACAAAGATGGCAATCCGTCCGAGCTGTTGCAGACGGCCAAGCAGGACCGCCTGGAAAATTGGCACGTGCTGCAGGAGCTCGCCGGTTTAAGGTGAAACCCGCGCTGGAGGCCTCTCTGCCAGCGCGAAATGAATGTGTGGCAGGCACACTCCGTGTGCCGTCGTCCGCGGAGTTTGCGATTTCTTCCAACTGTGACACCTTACCAAGAACCTACTACCTTCGTTAAGGGGCTGTCCGCCGCTATTGCAACAACCATTCGACTGCGGCGTTTTCGGTTTGTGACGCATCGCCGGTGAAAGTCGTCAACTGCTTGGCGGCACCTGCGGCGCCATAGATGTCCGTCACGAGCGCCGGTTCTTTCCCTTCCCCTTCCAGCCACAGCCGATGGGGGGCGCCCAGTGCCAGAAATCCCGGCAGGTCGAGATACTTCGCTCCTCCCGGCAGGAATTGCGGCGATCGATAATCCAGCAGCTTGCCGAAGCGAAATCCACCCGTGCTCACCGCGGCGCGGGCGATGGCATCGCCCGACACGGCCCGCGCCAGGGCCACGATCGGGCCGGTGCCGCCGAACCCGGCGACCTCCACCGACGACGGCTTGGCATGCCCTGCGACTTCGGAGCTGCGCAGGAACTTCACCACAGTCAATATGTCATGCGTTCGCTGGGCGAACAACGAATGGTTATAGCCCAGCGTGTAACCGGCGAACTCGCGGGGATTCGCGACGATCGGCGTTTGCTGGAGGGGTTGGCCGTCGGCCAGAAATTCACCCTGAGACAAGAGATCCGCCCCCAGCACGGTGATCCCGGCGTTCACGAGCTTCAGTATGGCCGGCTTCACCGAACCGTCTGCACGATAGAGCGATGATTTCCCCGAGTCGTCCAGCCAGACGATCGTGCGGCCGTTCCACTGCTTGGGATACAGCCAGACGACCGGCAGTTCTTCGCCGTAAGTCTTGTTGTGCAACAAGCCGTTCATGTCGACGTACATCCCCTGGTCATGCTTGTTCTTGAGTTGCCATTCGACGTCTCCCGCCCCGGACAGCATCCGGCCGGCGAGCACTTCCACCGCCCCGCCGATCGCCGAGCGCAAGCTGTCAATCGATCCCGCGCCGGCCCGCAATTGCTGATCGGCGTCGTCGGTAAACCATTTGAGCAGTGAACGCTCGAAGGCGGGATCTTCGGACTTCGGCTCGGGGTGCTGGGCGTCCCAGACGGTGAGCTGCTCGCGGGTGAGCGGCTCGTAGTCGTGCTCGATGACGGGCTCCTTAAATCCCAGCTTGAAATGACGGTTGAGCCAGCCGTAAAACGCCGACCGCGACACCGCATTGTAATTGTGCGGAAAATGTTCCCCGCGCTGCAGCATCACGTTGTCGGGCGCACCCAGCAGTTTGTAGAGCTGTTTCAGCTCGGGGAAGCCCTTCGCGGACATTTCTTTCGTCCAGTCGTTGGCCGTCGTCATCCCCTGCGGCTTGGGAGCGAACAAGGCGGCGAACTCGATGTTGCCCGTGTTCACGCGCAGCAGCGACGAATTCTCACAAGTGCAACCCCCCTGCATGGCCGTGCTGACCATCACCGCCGGAAACGACAGTTTCACGCGCGGGTCGATTCCCGCCAGCAACATCGTTTGCGTCCCGCCGCCGCTGGCGCCGGTGATGGCCGTGCGCTCGGGGTCGACTTCGGGCAAGCTCAAGAGGAAGTCGAGCGAGCGGACGGCGTTCCAGGTCTGCAACCCCATCACGCTCTGCAAATGGGCCTCGGCCTGGGGACTGTAGAGGCCCCAGTTCTCGACAGTATTCATCTCGGGACGCTGCTTGCCGAACGTATGGATCACGTTGCGCGAGAGCTGATGCGAATCGGAATCGCTGAGCATGTCCCATTGCCAGGCGACGCACCCCATGCGGGCCAATTGCACGCACATCGATTGGAAACGGCTGCGCCCACCGCGCTCGAAACGCTCTTCTCCCGTCGCGATTTCGCGCAACAGGCCCGCTTCAGGTTCTTCCGACAGCCGTGCGTTTTGCCAATGCCCGTGCGCGAACAGCACGCCTGGCACTTTCCCCGTCACATTTTTCGGACGGTACAGGTTGCCTGTCACGAAGAACCCCGGGGCGCTCTCGAAATAGACTTTCTCGACACTGTAATCGGGACGGTCGATCTTGTCGTGAATGACCGCATTCAGCGGCGTTTTGGTCGGCATCGGCCACAGGCCTTCGGCAACCAGCACCTGGCGGCGGACATACTCCGCGCGCACGTCCCACTCGGCCTTCGTCTGGGGGACCGTGAACGGAAAATATCCGTTCAGGTCCTTGGGCGGCTTGAGCCGAACATCATTCGGAAGCGTGCCGGCGGGAAGCGCCCGCGGCGCCGCATCGACGATCGGACACGAGGCCAGACACAGGAGGACGAATGCGACCAGATTGAGTTTCATGTTCGTTGATTTCCGTGCTGTGCAGGTTCAGGGCGAATCACAAACGGGCGCCAGTTGAGTGTGACGGTGAAACGACGCACCGAACCGGGCTTCCCATCATATCAACCAACGCCCATCGATTCACGTTCGCCGCAGCGCGAATTTTCGCGCAATCTTGCGGCCCGGCCAGTTACGGAACTGTGTCTGCGGCTTCCGCAGTGTCCGTGGCTTGCGCGGTGTCCGTCGGTTCCAAGATCAGCAGGTGCTGGCCGGCTCGAACCTGCGTCATTCGCTGGGCCCGGCCGGACGGCCAGAAGACTTCCAGCGAATCGATCGATTCCGAATCGCCCAGTCCAAACAAGACTGACAGGTCGCTTGTCGAGAGATAGCTGCCGCCTCCGCGAACGGGCTTCACCTGTCGGCGATCACCGATCGTGACCGTGATGCGAGCACCGATCGCCGAACGTGGACTGATTTTTCCGACGAGGCGCACGGACAACCAATTCTCGATCGGCGAGTCATTGCGGAGGAGGGCAATTGGTTCGTTGATATGCGTGATGACCAGATCCGGCGTTCCGTTATCGTCGAGGTCCGCACAGGCCAGGCCGCGACCGACATGCTTGCTTCTCAGATATTCTCCCGCGGTCGGCGCAATATTCTTGAATCGCTTGCCATGATCATTCAACAGCAGGAACGGCACTTGCCGTCGATCGATCGAAAAATCGGGCGCATGAATGTGACCGTTGGAACAAAAGATGTCTTGAAATCCATCACCGTTGACGTCGAAGATGGCGGTTCCGAAGCCCACGCCCAGGGTCCCGACGGCGGTCACGCCGAACGCGCGACTGGCATGGCTGAACAGGTTATCGCCCAGATTGCGATAAAATGCGAAGGTTTCATTTTCGAAATTGGCGACCCAGATATCGAGTCGACCGTCGCCGTCCAGATCACCTGCGTCGACGCCCATGCTGCCGTCGGACTCGCCCTTTTCCCCCAATGCGACCCCACTGGGGAGGCCCACGTCTTTAAACGCTCCGGACGATTCCCGCTCGTAAAGATGATTGGGAAGCGTATCGTTCGCCACGTAGACGTCGAGCTGGCCGTCCGCGTCGAAATCGGCCATGACGACTCCCAACGTCTTGCCAATCTGATTGATCCCCAATTCCTGGCTGCACTCGCGAAATGTGCCGTCGCCATTCGCGATGTAGACCAGGCAGGGCAACCCGGCGAACGTCGATGGAGCGCACACAATTCGTTCATTGGATGCGCCATGAGCGCAGACGGGGTGGTTTTCGAACGACCAGTCGACATAGTGGCCGACGTACAAATCGAGCACGCCGTCGCGATTCAAATCCCCCCACGCGGCCGCGCTGCTCCAGGACGTGTCGTCGAGTCGAGCGGCGTCGGTGCCGTCGACGAACGTCCCATCGCCTTGATTGTGGAACAGTTGCAAGCCGCCGTATCCCGTGATCAACAGATCTGGAAATCCGTCGTCATCGTAATCCGCCGTGAAAGTTCCGTGACTGTAGTGGCGAATCGGCGCCAGATTGGCGGCCGTGCCCACGGGCGCGAATTTCCACGTAGCGGTCTGTCGGTAGAGCGCCATCGGAACCGGCAGGATTTCTCGCTGCGAACCAAATGTTCCTCCGCCGGCCACGAAAACGTCGAGGCGGCCGTCCTGGTCGTAATCGGCGATAGCGCAGCCGCTCCCCAGCGACTCCAGGATCGCATGATACCCGCGTTCCTCTCCATTCCTCGGCGTCCAATCGATACCGGCATTGTGCGCGATCTCTATCAGCTGAACCGGGCCGGCGAGGGATGGCCCGGGCGACAAGGATGGCACGTTCGGACGAGCGCCTGCGGAAGGCGCGGCGGCTGGTGGATTCTTTGAACCAGACCCGCAGCCCGAGCCGCACGATAGCGCCACGAGACAGCAGATCGCGCCCCACAGCCGAGCATGACAGAAAAGCGTGAATGCCTGGTGCACAGAAATTACCGGTCTGTTGATGCGGAGTTCATGGATCACGATCCTTATTTGGGAAGGCCGCCCGCGATTTGTCGATGGCGAGTGGCATTTTCGGGATCTCCCGTCAGCCGGTAGAGCTCGCCTAAGGCTTCGTGAGCCGCTCGATCGTTCGGAGCGGTCAGCAGCAGCTTTTCCAGCCAGCGAATCGCTTCCCGGCGCGATTTGTACTTCGCGGAAATATCGGCAATCCGGAACAGGAGCTCGATATCATCAGGATGCTTGATCAGCCGCTCTTGCAGCCCCTTCAGGCTGTTCAGCGGCTCACGCGATTCGGCGACAAAGTCGAATAGCGGGGCCGCTTCCGAATCGCGCTTCACCGCCTTGAGGGCGCGAGCCAGGCTATAGGCGAGATCGGCATTCTCCGGGTGAGCGGCATAGGCTCGCTCGAGATGCGAAACGGCAGCAGCGTCGGCCCCCTGCGCCAGGTAAACTTCGCCCAATGTCTGATGCAGACCAAGATCGTCCGGAAACCGGTTGATCGCGTCCTGCAGAACGGTGAGCGCCTTTTCGAGTTCCCCCTGCGACGCATATGTATCCGCCAACCCCCGCAGTGCAGTCGAGTTATCCGGCACCCGTTGCAGACACTCCCGAAAAAGCTCCGCCGCTTCTTCGAGTTGCATGCGGTTCTGCAAGGCGACGGCGAGCGCCAGCCGATAGCTGTCGTTGCCGGGCGCCAATGCCAACGCTCTGCGATAGCCCTCAACGGCGCCTTCCCAGTGATTCATGGCTTGCGCCATCTGACCTTGCAAGGCCGACGGCTCCGGATCGTCGGGATAATCCTGCTCCCACAGCGCAAGCACCCGCGAGGCTTCATCAATCAAATGGCGAGACGACGCCCAGACGACAAAGGCCCGGGCAATTTCCGGCTCGTCGTCGCGCGGATCGGCCAGGAGTTCCTGCCAATGGGAACTGACTTGGTCGAACTGCTGGGTTTGAGCCATCGCCAGCCACTGCTCCCGGCGGATCTCACCGTCAGGAACGCCGCAGTGCCGCGCTTGATGTAAGAGCCGCTCGACTTCGCGATAATCGCCGGCGCGGCGCGCCAACCGGAGCCGCAACAGGCACGTTGGCGCCGCCGGATTGCGTCCCCAGCGACTGCGTTCAACCCACCCTTCGGCGGCCTTATTCTTCCGAAGCACCAGATTGGCGTCCGCGCGCCACAGACAGAAATCGCTCCAGAACCATCCGGTCAGCAGTACCGAGGCAAACAGTGTCCCGAAACAACGAAATAGCCGTCGCTGCAACGTCTGCATCAATCGCCGAACGGCTCGAAACATCCCCACCTCGCAAACTCACGCATCTCGGCTGGAGGGTGTCTGTGGCGCCTGCGGGTTCAACGTCGGGTCGAATCCAGGATTTGCGGCGGGTGACCGAAGGTGAACGACGTCAGCGTGGTCTTTGCGGGCCTCACCTGAATCGAGAATTGATGGGACTGCAAAAACAGACGGGCGAGCGAAACAGTGTTTCGTTCGCCCGTCGTTGGATTCCACTCAATCGTCACTCATCGACGATTAGTAATCGCCGAGCACAATACCGTCGTTCCGACCCCCCAAGGCGTTCCAGGTCGTCCAGTTCACATTATTGCTCACGAAGCGCACGCTTCCGTCCGCCAGCGCGACTTGCACACCGCCAGTATGCCAACTGCGAGCCGCAGCCATACTTGTGGCGTTGTTGTCGCAACTATTGCCAGGACTACAATTGGCCGTCACATCGGGATAAATTGAATTCGGCGGCAACAGCGTATTGAACGACGTCCTGCCTGTCCCTCCAGCGTGCCACAAATGGCCTTCCGTTGTGGTCCCGCCTTGCGAAATCTGGTTCAGGCCATTTTGTCCCCAGGCAAACACCTGCGCCATCGTAAAGCCAGAATACTGACCAGCGGCTGGATTACCAACGCCGTTAACGCAGTTCGCCGGCGAATTCTTGATTCCGGCAACCATGATTTCCGCCACGGCGACGGTGTTTGACGATCCGTCGGTAATACTGGCCATCGTCGTCACGACTGTAAAATTGAAGATCCCGTTCTGGTCGACTGCAGAACAGCCGTTCCATTGAGCGTTGGCACCCTGACAAAAAGCATAATTATTGCCTGGAACGCCATTATTAGTCACAATATTCGGCTCCGATGGGCAGTGGGCCGCCGAAAAACTCGTATTCTGGCACAGAGTATCGTTGGCCGTGCCGTTGTTGAACGAAATGCTGAAATTGAGGTTGTTATATAATGGTGCCTGATCCATGTACGGCAACAACATCACCTGGGGGCTTGCCAGTCTCCAATCCCATTGTCCGCTGACCGGGGCATTACTAAAAACTGCGAGGGGAAACACCCTCGCCGAGTCGTGATAATTGGCGATGGCCAGCCCATACTGCTTCAAATTGTTTTTACATGATGAGCGGCGGGCCGCTTCGCGGGCCTGCTGCACGGCGGGCAAGAGCAGGGCGACCAGAACTGCGATGATGGCGATCACCACCAGCAGCTCGATCAGGGTAAATCCCTGCTTCTTATTGATGGCGAGTTTCATAAACTTTCATCCTTTAAAAGTGCGAAAAAATAATAAAGACGACGACCGCAACTTCGGCGTCGATTCAACGCGATCAGAAGCTGTCACACGATATTGTTTGACCCGCAAAGCCAGAAAAAATCGTGTATTATTCCCAGTTTGCACGTCTGATTTCAACATCTTTGCAGGTGCCGCACCCAAAAGCAAGCCCCAAATTGCCTGGTTTCACCGGCAGACTGTTCGTCAAATCGGCCGATGTCAGGAGGGTCGTTCTCGGAAATTGGAAATACAAACCACAATCGTTGCAAGTTATCCATTAGGCTGGCGTTATGGCAATTTTGCAATCTGCATGCCCATGCCACAAGTTCTGCGGAATAAACCCCCGTGTTTGTAGTCCGTATCGAAGAATGTCGGCAGCTTTCAGAGTTGTAATGCAAGGGGCTCGTCCACGGGGGCGTTGAATTCCGAGCCCACGCCGTTGGTGGTCAGCCTCGACCGAAATCAACGCGACCGACCAGGCGGCTCCGCATCGTTGATCGGGTGGATCCGCTGATCCGGGTGTGGTGGGTTTTCGTACAGCGAACGGTCGTTTTCCTGTCGCGACACGAAGATTGTCAATCTGCGCAACAAAGAAAAGGGGAGCCGCGGATAATGCGGAGACGCGCGGATCAATACGGACGAGGTCAGTGGCGCTCTCTGCATCTCTCCACATCATCCCCGGCTTTATGAATTTCTCTTTTCTATTTTCCCTTTTTTTTTTTTGGATGCGGCGGTAAGCCGCGCCGGGTCACACGTGCCGGGGTCCCCGCGCTGGTGCCCTGAGCTGTCGCGTCTCACCCGCTTGCCGCAGTTTGTGGCTCGACGGAATGCTAGCCCCATGCGTTTGGCAGGTCGCCCGGTCTGGTGCTTTGATGACCCGGGGCGGGCGCTGCGCTTGATCGTTCTCCAATCGCACTGTGCGTCAAACGACCAAGCTCAATTCTGCCAGGTTGAGATGCAAAAACACAGAGTACATCACTCGAAATTCTCAACCGGGGCATCGTCAAATCAGAATTTCCAGCATATGTCCCGCAGACTACCACCTGGCGAACATCCGCCCGCACTTTGGAAATGCTCGGGCCAGGGCCACCAAAAGCAGCGCGAATTGCAATTGGCATTCAAAGTGCATATGGCCGCGATGACCGCACCCGCTGTCTTCAATACATGGGTTCCATTTAGTCCCGCCGATCAGAAGGGTCCAAATCATGATTTTCAAGGATTGGTTGAGCGCATTGCCGCAACGACTTCAGATGTCCCGATCTCAGAAGCAACGTCACAAGCCGCGTCGTCGTCGGAACTATGAAGCGATTCAGTATTGCGCGGCTGAAGTGTTGGA
>DASYAR010000641.1:0-11847 GCA_036501235.1 Planctomycetaceae bacterium | reverse complement strand
CCGGCAGCCGCGAGGCGCTCTTTCCCGGCGGCTGCCGTTTCAGGTAATCTTGAGCTTGGCCGTAAAGTCCGTGTTGCCTTTGGCGAGGAATGACGAGATGAGCCTGCTGACGATCGTGCTGATTTCCGCCGCCTGTTTGTTGACGGCGTATTTCACATATGGCCCCTTGCTGTCGCGGCTGCTGAATCTGCGGGCCGACGTGCCGACCCCCGCCGTCACGCTGCGCGACGACGTCGATTATGCCCCGATCGATTCGAAGTTTCTGCTCAGCCAGCATTTTTCGGCCATTGCAGCCGCCGGGCCGATCGTCGGCCCAATTCTGGCAGGGATCGCTTTCGGCTGGTTGCCGGCGCTGTTGTGGATTCTCATCGGGTCGATCCTGATCGGCGGTGTTCACGACATGACCTCCCTCACCGCTTCGATCCGTCACAAAGCCCGATCGATCGCCGAGGTGGTTCGCGACCACATGAGCCGGCGGTCATATCTGTTGTTTCTGGCGTTCGTATGGCTGGCGCTGGTCTACATCATCGTGGCCTTCACCGACGTGACCGCCACGTCGTTTCTGGGTGAGCTGACCCTCGACGACGGGTCGGTGGCGACCGCGGTGGGCACTCCCGAAGAACTGAACAATCCAGCGACGCTCAAACCCGCTGTGATCACGGGTGGCGGAATTGCGACGTCGTCGCTGTTATATCTGGCGCTCCCCATCGTCATGGGGCTCTTGCTCAAATACACAAAGCTGACGGTCAACTGGGCGACGGTGATTTTCGTCCCACTCGTCGGGGTGGCCATCTGGGTTGGGCAATACATTCCCTTCGACATCGCCAAGATCTGGGAACTGTCCCCCGCCTCTGCGCAAAAAGCCTGGAACGTGACGCTCGTTCTGTACTGCGTCGTCGCTTCGGTGTTGCCGATGTGGCTGTTGCTCCAGCCGCGCGGTCACCTGGGAGGCTATTTTCTCTATGTCGCGCTGGCCGGCGGGATGCTCGGTTTGATGTTCGGCGGTCGGACGATTCAATATCCGGCGTTCACCGATTGGTCTGTGACCGGCAAGGGGAAGGAATTGACGCTGTTCCCCATGCTGTTCATCACGATCGCCTGCGGCGCCTGCTCGGGCTTTCACTCGATCATCGCCTCGGGGACGACGTCGAAGCAATTGAAAAACGAAACCGACGCCCGTTTGATCGGCTACGGCTCGATGCTGCTGGAAGCGATGGTCGCCATCGTTTCGCTGTGCTGCGTGATGATGCTCGTGAAGGACGATCCGAACCTGAAGAAAGGGCCGAACTTTCTGTACGCTCGCGGCATCGGTGATTTTTTGAGCGTGATTCGCATCGCCCCTGCGTTCGGCGTGGCCTTCGGCCTGATGGCATTCACCACGTTTGTTTACGACACGCTCGACGTGTGTACTCGTCTCGGGAGATATATTCTGCAGGAATTGACGGGCATGCAGGGTCGGGCCGGCCGCTGGTTGGCCACCGGGCTGACGGCCGGCGTGCCGCTGATCTTCCTGATCTGGCAACCGGTCGACGCGCAAGGCAAGGTCGTCGAGCGCTGGCGAATTTTCTGGGACCTCTTCGGCGCCAGCAATCAGTTGCTGGCGGCGCTGACGCTGCTGGGTGTGACCGTGTGGCTGTTCAAAACCTATCGCGCCAAGTGGGTGCTGGTCGTGACGGGGCTGCCGTGCGTGTTCATGTATACGATGAGCATGTGGGCGCTGGCGCAGATTCTGTGGCCGTTGATCTCGGCCATTCAGATTCGTCAGTTCGACTTCAGTGGCCCGCTGGGCAGCCCGGTCCCGTGGGTGGCCCTCGTCCTCGCTACACTCGGGCTCTTGATTCTCGTGGAAGCGGTGCGCGTCGTCCTGTCGGGAATCAGCGGCCCTCCGAACCAGGACACACGGGCCTTACCGGCGGCCACGGCGTGATGTTGTAGCGCACGTCAATCCGACCGTCGCTGGCACCACAATACGATCGCGCCAGTCGCCGCGAATCCGGGGCCTTCGGCGTATTGCCAGAACGTCGGCATCTGTTGGGCAACGTCGATGCCCAGCATGACGGCACCGTGGAACAGCGCGGCGAAAGCCATGAATCGAATCAGCCGTTCGTACCGCACGACGTCGAACGAGATGAACACCACGATCGCGCCGTGCAGAACATACATTGCCGACGTGGAGCGTGCCAGGTATCCCACGATCGGTGCGGCAGGGAATGTTCCCAGGCCAGCCGCGCGATGCCCGGCTTGCAGCCATTCCACCGGCATCACAACGGCCAGGATCGCCAGCAAATCGAGGCAGCCCAGTGCGCGCAGGACGAGGGCCAGAGTTTGTTGGCGTTTCGACACGGCCCGCATTGCTCCTGAAAACTCAGTGATTCAATTGCCGTCAGAATAATCGCCGCCAATTCAATTCGCGAGCGCATTGTGAACCGGGAGCTCGATCATCGAGAGAAAGGATAAACGACGAGGAGCCACAGATGCGCGCGGATGAACACAGATAAAGACGAATCTGGCCTGAATTATCTGGGTGCATCTGTGGCCAATTGATTTTCTGTTTCAAGCTCCGGTCACATGGCTTTGCCTCGCGTCGGCTAATGGACGTTGACAACTGGATTGCCGGGTAGGTGAGTCGATCATACACTCGCGTCAGCAACTGATTTGTCGTTCCCTTCCTGGAATTTCATGGCACAAACCATCCTCCGCGTTGACGGCGAAGTCGCGCATCCTCTGAATCTGACTTTTGACGACCTGGCTGCAATCCCCGCCGCTGGCCAGATCGCCGACGTCAGCCGATTTCATCCGAAGCGGCAAGGAGACGGCGTGGCGCTGGAATCGCTGTTGTCCCTGGCGGCCCCAAAGCTGTCCGCGACATACCTGACCCTTCACGCCACGACGGATGATTTCCACGCCAGCATTCCGCTGGCCGAAGTCCGCGGCGAAGGAATCGTGGTCTACCGCCTGTCGGAGGGTCCGCTGCCGGTCGTGAACGGAGGCCCGATCCGCTTCCTGATCCGCAACCCGGCGGCCTGCCATACAGAGGAACTGGATGACTGCGCGAACGTAAAATTCGTCGACCGCATCGAGCTGACGGCCGGCAAAGGGCACGACAATCGTCCGCACGATGACGTCGAGCACGAAAAGCTGCACAACCCCTGATGCCCGCGCCCGCCTCAGCGAGCCGCACGACGCTCACCTGTTCAGTCCTGTCCGGGCGGCACGCTTGGCAGTTGTGGAGTCGTTGCGGTTTCGTCTCGCGAGGTGTGGTCATGAACGATGACCCAGGTCCCGTCCACGCGACGAAATAAAAGTGAGAAACTGCCACCAACGGGGGGCGGGTTCGCGCTGCAGATGCCACCGTCCCAACACCAACCCCGAGGAGTCCCCAAGGGACGTGATCTCGATCGCCTCAAAGGACAGATGGCCCATCCGCTCACGCGTCGGATAACGCTGCTGGTAATTCTTCTTCGTGGTCTCCCAACCGCGCGTTGTCTTGCCGCCTGAGCTGAATGTCAGCTCGTCGGACTTCCAATAGTGCTGCATGAATCCGTCAATGTCACCGGAATTCCAGGCCGCGGCCTGGCGCGACAGGATGCCTTCGATCGTGGCGGTCAAATCCCCATTCAGGCGTCGAAGTCCCGCGTCGTGCAGCGGCGCGGTTTGCTCGGCCGGGGCAGGGCTGACGTACATCGGGGTCGACACCAACCCGACCAGAACGAAGGCCAGGGTCAGCCAGCCCAAAACAATCCGCGTCGTTCCCAGCGGCATGTCATCATTGGCGGTCGGAGGATGTCGCGTTCCCATCCACCACAGGAGAATCAACATCAGTGACCATCCGCCATATTCGTAATGGCCCTGAGTGACCTGAAAGACAACAAAGCCAATGGCGCCCGCGTACAGGGCACGGGCGACCAGATGAGCACGCTTGCCGATGAGACAGTACAGCAGATGGCCACCGTCGAGCTGGCCGATCGGCACCAGGTTGAGCCCCGTGATGAAAATCCCAACCCAGCCGGCGAACAAGATTGGATTGAGGGCAATATCCTCTCCAGGCTGGAGCGGACGGTGAATCCAGCCGACCATCCATTCGACGATCCGCGGATTCGTCCAGCCCATGGATTCGGGTTCGATCTCGACGATCTTGGAATTCCGTATTCCCCACCAGTTCAGCGGCAGCGCCACCGCCAGTCCCGCCAGGGGGCCGCTGATCGCAATGTCGAACAGGGATTTGCGATCCGCGACTCCCGGCTGCTGGAAAATGACTGCGCCCATCGTTCCCAGCGGACCGACAGGCATCGGAATGAACAGCGGGAGACTGGCCGGGACGTGATAGCGGCGGGCCTGCAGGTAGTGCCCCGCTTCATGTGCTCCCAGCATGATCATCACGGCCATCGCATAAGTCAGGCCGTTGAACAGAGTGGGGCGCCAGTCGACGACCGGAATCTTGCGATGGGTTTCCGGTTCGACAACGACGATCAGCTTCTTTTTACCGGTCACCGGATCGCTCGTCGTCTGCGGGACGGCGAACTGACCGATTCCCGCGTAGAATGTGCTCGCGCATGTCACCAGAAACAGAATCAGCGCCAATCGTCGCCGAGGGAGACGACGAACGACCGTCACGGGGAGATGTCGAGCGCCTGGCTCTGAGTTGGCGTTCAATCCGTCTGTCGGACTGGGTCGTGGGACCGATTCCGAGTCTGGTTGTGGTTCGTCGGCCATGATTTCCCGTCCCTGATGCTACGAAGGTGCCTCCCTCGAGAACTGTATCAACCTCCGTCCCGATTTTCCGCGCTGACGGTCACGTGTCGCCCACATTGGCTTACGTGGCCACACTTCCCAATGGTAAACTGGCGCACCTGGGTGAGGGAGAGTTGGCGGATGTGCAGGATCTGGTAGACTGATCGGGCGTTTGAATAAGTCCTATACACTGTGACACGCTGCCGGCCGTCTCTTACCAACGAAGCGCCTCCTCGCAGGCCATCGGTTAATCGAATCATCAAGGCGTCGAGGATGCATCCGCACGAGAAAGCGACGATCCGTGCATTCGTAGCGCCACCGCGACGGACGCGTTGGCTTGAACAACTGGCGTCGCCCAAACGGCGACGAGGCTTCCTGGACTGCCTCAACCATTGCCGAGACATCGACGAACGATACGCAACGCCGCTGCCGTCGAACGCCGATGTCGTCTCGATACTAAGAGCCAACGGTGCGCAATCGACTTGTTATATCCTATCCGCCACGGATAGCCTGGACGGCCGCGAACTACCGCTGGCAGAGGCGGTCGTGGAGGCCGCGTCTGGCGGCTGGGGTACGATTCTGAGCTGCATACCCGGACAGTTGGCGTACTATTACGACGAGTGCGGCGAACGGCGTTTGCTCCTGAAGCGAGCAGTTTTTGAGGGCACGAGTCAGGGCGCATGTAAGAGGGGAAGGGCACGAGTTGAGCCGGCGAGGTCTTCTTGACGCGTCTCGTCAGGAGCGTTAGCCTGCGCGGCACCATGGCTGCAAACTACCCGGCATTCGTGAAGCGCGATCTGGACGGATTTTTCGGGTTGTTCATCGACAACCTCGTGCAACTGCTGCTGATCCCTTCACTGTGTGCGATTCTGTGCGGCATGAAGGGCGCAGACGCCCGCTTCGTGTTTGCCTGCATTCTGCCCGGCGCTGCGGTGAGCATCCTGGTGGGCAACGTGTTTTACGCCTGGCAAGCGCACCGCCTGGCCGCCCGCACCGGGCGAAACGACGTGACGGCGCTTCCCTTCGGCATCAACACGCCGTCTCTTTTGGTTTACATCTTCTTCGTGATGGCGCCGGTGTATGCGAAGACGAACAGTGCCGAGGCGGCGTGGCGGATGGGATTGTTCGCCTGCCTGGGAAGTGGATTGATCGAGTTATTCGGGGCGTTCGTGGCGGGTTGGATTCGCCGTCGCACGCCTCGGGCCGCGCTGTTGTCGACACTGGCGGGGATTGCCATCGGATTCATCTCGATGAAATTCGCCCTGGAGATTTTTCATCGCCCGCTCGTGGCCATGCTCCCCCTGGGAGTGATTCTGATCGCGCTCTTCTCGCGCACCCGGTTTCCTCTGGGCTTGCCCGGCGGTCTCGTGGCGGTCATCCTGGGAACATTGTGCGGCTGGTTGCTCCCCGCGCCTCTGTCGGGCGTCGAATTGTCGGGCGCGAAAATCGCCGCGGCGTGGGAGCAGCGCGGCCTGTTTCTGCCCATTTTCTGCGGGGGCGACGTGTGGGCCGTAATGCAGGGCCCGCCGCAGGAATGGCTGGGATATCTGTCGGTCATCGTGCCGATGGGGCTGTTCAACGTGATCGGCTCCCTGCAGAACATCGAATCGGCGGAAGCGTCGGGAGATGAATTCGACACATTTTCGTCGCTGGCCGCGAACGGCATCGGCACGATTGCAGCGGCAATTTTCGGAAGCTGCTTTCCGACGACGATTTACATCGGGCATCCCGGCTGGAAAGCCCTGGGCGCGCGGGCCGGGTATTCGACGCTCAATGGATTGGTCATCACGCTGATCTGCCTGACGGGAACCATTTCGCTGATCGGCGCGCTGGTGCCGGTCGAGGCGGGAATTCCCATCGTGCTGTGGGTCGGAGTAATCATTACGGCGCAGGCGTTTCAATCGACACCGCGGCAGCATGCGCCGGCCGTGGCGATCGGTTTATTCCCGGCGATTGCGGCCTGGGGCTCGACGGTTGTGGAGGGGGCGTTTCGCGCTTCCGGGGGCGCAAAGATCCAGGACCTGCTGACGCTCTCGGCAGACAGTCAGGTGAACGGCTTTCTGCTGCACGGACTGATCGTCATCGAGCGCGGGTACATCTTCACCTGCATGATTCTGGCGGCGATTGCCGCATTTCTGATCGATCGCCGGTTCTTTCGCGCGGGAGCCTGGTCGCTCGTGGCGGCGGCCTTCACGGCGATCGGCCTGATGCACGCCTTCCAGGTGCAGGGGAACGACATCGATTATCTCTTCAACATTGACGACGCGGCGACGCGGCTGGGCCTGGCGGAAAAACTGCACATTGCCGGGCCTCCCGCCGCAGCCCACGTCTATCGCGCCTATCCCCTGGCGCTGGGCTACCTGCTGTTTGCCGCGGCATTTTTCACGTTCGGCGTCTACGCGGCCAAATTCCCGCAGAGCGAAACGGCCGAAACCGAATTCAGCGGACATTAGCTATTTCGAAGAAAACGAACTTTCAGGAAAGAAATCCGGCGGAACGCTCTTGACGTCGCGCGGTCATTTCCATTATTTACCCGCACTTCTGCTCTCCCCTCCCCAAAATCCAATTCCAACGTCCCTCCTGTCGTCGCGCTCGCGTGCCGGCAAATAGATTCCGTCTTCACGCCTGGGCCGTCGCGCCGCAGGCGGGCAGCGGCGTCTCCAATCACAAATCTCTCAGTTTCTCGGAATTCAAAGCGAGGAAACGATGTCTCGGTCGAGATTACGGTCAACACCGCGTTCGATGCCAGGAAACCCCTCACGTCGGCAGAAGGAGGAAGCGACCTTGCGAAGGGCATTTGGATTCGTCGCCTGTCTCTTTGTTCTTTCCGCGCCGTTGTGGTCGACCAGTCCAGGCGCAGCCGGTGTGACGCAGAAGGACAGCGAGGCCTCGAGCAACACGGCCTCGGGATCGCTCTCGGCTTCGCAGCTCTTCCTCCAGGGAAGGGAGCTCTACCTTCAAGGGCAATACGCCGACGCCGTGGATTCGCTGGCAGCGGCCGACGCGGCCGCGAATGACCTGCCGGCCGCCGACCGCGACCGATTGCAGAAATACTTGAGGCTGGCCCGCGCCAAAGCCGGCGCGGCGAGTGCGACCGAGGGCGTCGTGGCCCGCGGCCAGTCGGGAGACTCGGCGGCCGGGACGGGCCCGGACACAGGCAGCCGCATGGCCCCTAATGCGCCGAACAAACCCGCCGCGCAGCCGTCGATGGATCTCGCCAGGCAGAAGATGGCGGCGGCCCGGCACAAATTCAACGAGGGACGCCTCGACGAGGCCGAACGACTGGCCGTCGAATGCAAGAAGTCGGGCGCACGGTTCCGCATGTTCGGAGAGAGTCCCGATAAGCTGCTGGAAGAAATCAAATCGTACAAGATCCAGGAATCGGCTTTCCGAAGAAACAGCAGTTCCCTCGTGGCCAAGAAAATGTACTCGAATGCACTCTTGGGCAGGGCCCGGCAGATGATGGAGGAAGGGGATTACGTCAACGCCGATCGTGCGATTCGCGAGGCCGAACAAATCGAGTTCGAGCGCAGTTCGAGCGATTTGAAACCCGAGTCGTTCCGCAACGACCTGGCGCGCCGTACGAGGGGCCCACGCAAACCGGGCGCTGCCGAGACGCTGACGGCCGGCGCCAAGAGCAAGTCGGCCCCACCGGCCAAGCCCGCCGCCGAATTGATTGAAACCGAGCCGGATGCCGGATTGCCTCCGGCCCGTCCGCAAATTGCCGGGAACGAATTGGCAGCTCCGCCCGACGAGGCTGACGACGATTCGATGCCTGCCGTCGCCGCCCAGACGCGCGGACGCGCTTCAAAGCCGGCCTCGACGCCGGCCGACGAAGAAGATGCCAGCGGCGTCGAGGAATTGGAACCGGCTCCCACGGTGCGCAACGTCGCCAAGGGCGCTCCCGAATCGTCGAACCCGCGGACCGACCGCGCGAAGGCGACGGAACTGCTCAACCAGGCCCAAGCCCTGCTGGAGGCCGGCCGCACGCAAGAGGCCCGGGCGAAAGTGCAGCAGGCCGAGAAGCTCGACATCGCGTACGATGTTCTGGGAATCACGCCGGACTACATGCTGACTTTGATCGAACGGAACGAGCGCGACACGATGCTGGCCAAGAACGCCCCTCCCAGGCGGACTCGCGGCGCGGCGCGGCCGCAGCCGTCGGCAGAAGCTGATGACGAACTCGACATGGAGAACTCGCCGGCTGCGAATGCCGCCTCGAAAACCCGGAACGCCCGCGAAGGCGGAACCGGCGTCGAAATGGCTGCGAAGGATTCTCGGCAAATGGCGGCTCGGGACGGCGGCGATGACGACGCAGCGCCGATTCCGGCCTCGCAGGTGGCGCAAGCCGACAGCGACGACGGCGCGGCCGAGTTTCCGGCCGTCAATCCGTCTCGTGTTTCGGCGCTCGAATCCTACCAGCGCGGGAAAAGCGCCATCCGCAGCGGTGATTCGGCCCTGGCTGTGCAGTGCTATACGCAGGCCTATCAGTCGGGCGAACGGCTCGATCCGCGTAAGATGCAGGAAATTCGCGACTACCTCGCCCAGCACCGCGCGAAATCCAAGACGATTCAACTGACTTCGGCGCGGCAGGTGCCGGAGTCGTCTGATCTGGGCGACGCCGCCAATGAACAACTTCCGCGACAGATGATCGACGGGGTGAACGATCAGGGGCAGGTCGCAGCCGACAAGCTCCGCACCGAAGTCCGCAATGCGTCGTTCCGGGCGGAAGGCCTGGCGGCGACCGACCCGACCAAGGCGCTGCAACTGCTCGACAAGGCGCAGGCCAGCGTCGAGAACTCCGGACTCGACGAGCGCATCACGGGGCAGCTTTTGAAACAGCTCACTCGCTCGCGGGCCGGCGTCGAGTCGACCGCCAAGCTCAATGCTCCGCGAATCGAGATGGCCAAGCGGAAATCGGAGGTCGAGAGCAACATCCGGCGCGATGAACAGCAGAGGATCCACATCGAGCAGGACTTTGCCGACAAGGTCGAACGCTACAATCAACTGCTCAAGGAGAAGCGCTTCGATGAAGCGATCGTTCTCGCGAAGCAGGCCCAGTTGCTGATGCCGGCCAGCCCTCAATCGGAAGTCATGCTGCTGAAGGCTAAACTCGCCAAGCAGGATTCCTTCAATAAAGACCTGCGCGAGCGCAAGGCCGACGCCTTCACCGACATGATGAACGAGGTCGAAATCGCCGCCACCGAATGGACCAGCGACATCAAGTATCCGGACCCCCGGAAGTGGAAAACGATGTCTGAGAACCGCAGCAAGTACGGGCGGCCGGACAACAGGGTCCCCACGCATGAAGAGAAGAAAATCGAACGCAGCCTGTCGCGCCAAGTCTCGCTGCACTTCCAAAACGCCCCGCTGGGCGAAGTCATCAAACGCCTCGTGACCCTGTCGGACGTCAACATCGTCCTCGATCCTTCGGGCCTCGAACAGGAGGGAGTCAACAGCAATACGAGCGTATCGATCGACGTCAATGCGATCAAGCTCAAGAGCGTGCTCAGCCTGATGCTCGAGCCGCTCAATCTGGGATACACCGTGAAACACGACGTGCTGATGATCACCAGCCACCAGAAGCAACTGGGTGAGCTGCAAACCAAGACGTACCCGGTGGCCGACCTGGTGATGCCGATCCGCGATTTCAGCCCCGTCATGGGCAGCGGCGGCATGATCAGCAGCGGCTTCACAGGATTGCAGTCGAGCCGGTCTTCCCAGAGGAACGGCGGGCAGATGAACGTGACACAGGCGGGCGGAAAGCAGCAACAGGCGTTCGCCCAGATCGACGATCGCGAAGCACGGCGCGGTGCGGCCCCCTCCGGCAACTACCTCGACGTCCTCGAAAACAACGACTTCCGAGGCGGGGGAGGGGTCCAGGCCGACTTCACCTCGCTCATGAACCTGATCTCCACGACGGTTCAGCCCGATTCGTGGGAAGAATTGAGCGGTCCGGGCTCCATGATGCCGTACCGCACCACGCTCAGCCTCGTCATTCGTCAGACGCAGGCCGTGCATGACGAAATCGCCGACCTGCTCGGCCAGTTGCGCCGCCTGCAAGACCTGCAGGTGACGATCGAATGCCGGTTCATCACGGTCAGCGACAACTTCTTCGAACGCATCGGCGTCGATTTCAACTTCAATTTGCAGAGCAATGTCGGCAACGGTTTGCCGAACACCTTCGGTCAACCAGTCGCCCCGTTCGGAAACGGCCAGACGTTTCAGACAACGACCGTGGGCGCCGCCGGGGCGGCCGGGGCGGCCGGGGCGGCCGGTGCCGCCGGGGCTGGCGGAGCTGCGGGTGCTGGCGGAGCCGCCGGCGCTGGCGGAGCCGCCGGAGCCGCCGGAACGAGCGGATCCACAGCCGGGACGACCGGCGGCGGAGTGGGGGGTGGCGCCGCTCCCTTCACGCCCGGGCCCCAGGTCGACACTCACGACCAGAACAGCTATCCGCGCTATGGCGACATCGTCGGGCTGTTGCCTACGAACGCGTTCGCCAACAATCTCGACATTCCCTTCCAGCAAGGGTCGTACGGAATCGGTGTGCCGCAATTCGGCAATTTCAATCCGGCGGCGGGTATGCAGGTGGGATTCGCGATCCTGAGCGACATCGAGACGTTCTTCCTGATCAACGCCGCTCAGGGAGACCAGCGAACCAACCTGTTGTTCGCTCCCAAGGTGACCTTGTTCAATGGCCAGACGGCCACAGTCACCGACACCCGGCAGCGTCCGTTCGTCACCAGCCTGATTCCCACGGTCGGGTTCGGGTCGGTGGGATTCACTCCGCAAATTACCGTGTTGCCTGAAGGGGTCAGCATGACGGTGACGGCCGTCATCTCGGCCGACCGCCGCTATGTGCGTCTGACGGTCATCCCGTCGTTCACCGCGATCACCGACGTTCAACAGTTCTCGTTCGTCGGCGGCGGAGGGAACCAATCAACATCGGGCACCGCTGGCGGAGGCCAGAACTCGTTCGGCGGTGGCTCAGGGGGAGCCGGCGGCTTCGGCGGCGGTGCTGCCGGCCAACGCGGCTTCGGGGCTGGCGGAATTGGCGGCGGCGGCCTCGGCGGCGGCGCCAGCGGCGGTGGGGCGGGTGGCCAGGCGGGTGGCCAG
>DASYAR010000640.1:0-5645 GCA_036501235.1 Planctomycetaceae bacterium | reverse complement strand
CCCGCCGCTGCGGAGCAGCACCTGAACACGCTCGTGGCGGCTCGTCCCACATCCAGGGAGGCGCAAGGTCTTCTCGGCGAGATCTACAGCGAGCGCCCGGGAGAAGAATTCCTGAGATGGCATTCGGCCCTTCCTGCTGATGCGGATGCCGATTCGCGCGTCTGGCTGGCCCGTGGTTTATTTCTGCGAGTGCAGGGCGACAACCACGCGGCATGCCGCTGTTTCTGGGAGGCCCTGCAGCGCGAGCCGGAGCTGTTGAAGGCCACCGTGCAACTGGGACAAACGCTGCTCGCTTGCGGTGAATCGGCACTTGGCAACCAGTTTTTGCACCGCGGAAAACTGATGCAGCAGATCGTCAATGCGGCCGATCAGATGGGCGAACGGCAGACTTGGAGTCGGGCGACTGCGCTGATCGACAATCTGGAAGCAACAGGCCGCCTGTGGGAAGCCTGGGCTTGGTGCGTTCTACAGGCCGACGCCTTCCCTCACGATCGGAAGGTTGGCGCCCGCAGGACTCGGCTGGAATGGCGACTCTCTCCGGGCCTCCCGCAGACGGCTCCCGACGTTGTCCCCGGCCGGGACTTCACTTGGACGCAATGGTCGCTGCCCGATTGGACGAAGTTCGCCAGCATGCGGGTCGCCGTCAAATCGACCGCGACACCCTCGAATATCCGATTTGTGGACGAAGCCCAACAGTCGGGTCTGAACTTCGAATATGTCGGCGGCAAAACCGCCGGCGCTCGGGAACATTTCATTTTCGAAACGACGGGCGGCGGAGTGGCAGTGCTCGATTTTGACGGGGACGGCTGGGCCGATTTGTATTTTGCCCAAGGAGGAGCCTGGCCTGTCGTGGCGGAAACCGCGCCCCGCGACGCCCTCTTCCGCAATCAGCGCGGCTTGCGGTTTGAAGACGTAACAGGCAACTCTGAGATCATCGAGACAGGATACAGTCAGGGAGTCACAGCGGGCGATTACGACAACGACGGCTTCCCCGACCTGTATGTGGCGAACATCGGTCGCAACCGCCTGTTTCACAACAACGGCGACGGCACTTTCGCTGACGTGACCCAATCTGCCGGCCTGCAGGATGAGGCATGGACGACCAGTTGTGCGATGGCCGACCTGAATGGTGATGGCTATCCCGAACTGTTCGACGTCAACTACGTACAGGGTACGGAGATTTTCACGACCCTGTGTCACAACCAGCGGAACGAGCCGCTCGTTTGCCGGCCGACAGTCTTCGAACCAGCACTCGATCGGGTGGCGCTCAATCTGGGAAACGGCACGTTCGCTTCGCTGCAGCAGGAAGCCGGGCTCAACCTCCCCGAAGGCAGGGGATTGGGGCTGATCGTTGCCGATTTTAACGATGATCGCAAGTTGGATGTATTCGTGGCAAATGACCAGGGTGCGAACCATCTCCTGATAAATCTGCAATCCAGTCCGGAAGATCCTTTGACGTTCCGCGAGGAAGCCCACCCGCTGGGTGTGGCGGTTGATCGGGACGGACTTTCCAAAGCCGGGATGGGAATTGCCGCAGGCGACGTGAATCGCGATGGGCGGCTCGATTTGTTCGTCACGACATTTGCAAACGAGAACAAACTTCTGTATCTGTCGCAACCGGATGGATCGTATGTCGACAGCACTCAGGTATCAGGTTTGCGCGAATCGACGTTTCCATTCTTGGGTTTCGGGGCGCAGTTTCTGGACGCCGATCTCGACGGCCTGCTCGACCTCGTCATTCTCAACGGGCACATCGACGAGTTCCCGATCCAAGGACAAAGCTACCGCATGCGTCCGCAATTCTTCCGCGGCTTGCCTGCCGGGCGATTCGGGGAGTTGAAGGCCGGCCAAACGGGTGCATTCTTCGATGAGGAGCGTCTTGGTCGCGGCTTGTCGACACTGGATTGGAATCGCGATGGTCTCGTCGATTTTGTCGCGACGCATCTTGATGGACCGGTCGCTCTGGTCACAAATTCCACGCAGGACGCCGGTAATTCCCTGAAGCTCAAGCTGGTCGGTACTGTCAGCAGCCGGGATGCCATCGGCGCCAGAGTACGCGTTACGCCGCGTGAGGGTGACGCTGAATTGCGAGGTTTTCTGGCCGGTGGCGATGGTTATGAGTCGAGCTCGGAGCGATTTATCCAGTTCGGTTTGGGTGCACGCGAAAGCGTCGATCGCCTGGAAATCGACTGGCCGTCGGGGATGACATCCGTGTTTCAACATGTCGCTTGCCAGACAACCTGGCTGGCCATCGAGGGGGATTCCTCGCTAAGGCCTTTACAGGGGAATTTGCCGTGATCGACCTGCGGCGCTGACCCGTGTGATTCTGCCGCTGGAAGCAGAGTCACGTTCTGATTGTTTGCTTTCCACGTATCAATTCTTCAAGAGCTGAGGGTGACCACTATGATTCGATACAAGAATACCGGAGTGCTGTGTTTAATGTTCACTCTCCTGGGTTGTGGTGATTCTGCGTCGCCTCCTCCCAAAGAGGACTTGGTTCCGGTTACGGGCACGGTCAAAATTGGGGGAAAGCCTGCGGTCGGTATTTATGTTTCGTTTGTACCCAGCGGTTCGACGAAAGGTCAGGGCGCGTCGGGTGTGACCGACGAAAAGGGAGAATTTGAGCTGGAGCATAACGCGACGCATGAACCGGGCATTGCCGCCGGTGATTACCAGGCGAAATTGTCGAAATGGATCTTGCCTGACGGTTCGCCGCTTCCCAAGGATACAGCGCCGCACATGGTGAATGCTAAAAATCTGATTCCCGAGTCTTGGGAAAAGGGCTCCGGCGGGAATACGATGAAGGTGCCGCCCGGAGGCACCAAGTTCGATTTCGACATCCCGGAAGGATGATCGGCTCGCTCCATTTTCTTTCGAATTCCAGGTCGGAGAATTGATGCGGCGAAAGTTGATATTGTTCGGGGTGGCGGCCGGCGTGCTGACGGGTTTGGCCGTCTTGCTCCGGCCGTACAACCGGCCGCACCTCTTGCTGATTACGCTCGACACGACCCGCGCCGACCGTCTCGGATGTTACGGATATCCGCAGGCGCACACGCCGGTTCTCGACGCTTTGGCGGCAGCGGGGGTGTTGTGCGAGCACGCGTACACGGTTGCCCCGCTGACGTTACCTGCCCACAGCAGCCTGTTCACAGGGCTCTATCCGGTTGAGAACGGCATTCGCACGAATGGGCACGGACGACTGGATGACGCCATTCCCACCTTGGCCGAGGTTCTTCGTCGCCGGGGCTATGACACGTCCGCTTTCGTCGGCTCGTTCGTGCTCAACGGGAAATTCGGGCTCGATCGAGGATACAACACCTATGATGACGACTTCGCCAGCGACTATCCGACGAATGATGCATTGCATGTCGAGCGGACCGGAGGTTCGGTCGTCGATGCGGCGCTCGAATGGTTGAAAGCGCCTCGTTCGCGTCCCTTTTTCTGCTGGGTCCACCTGTTTGATCCGCACTCGCCGTACCTGCCCCACACTGACTTGTTCGGTGACGAGTTTGCCGAGCGACCGTATGATGCAGAAATCGCTTACGTCGACCAGCAGATTGGCCGGATTCTCGAGTACCTGAAAGCCCGTGGGCTGGAATCGCAGACTCTGGTGGTGGTCGTCGGTGATCATGGTGAAGGATTGGGAGAGCATTTCGAACAGGCGCATGGCATGACGCTCTACAACGCAACTTTGCACGTGCCGCTCATCTTTCGTTATCCCGCTCAATTGGCCCCCGGGGGTCGGCTCGCCGCGAATGTTTCGATGGTCGACGTCTCCCCCACGATTCTCGATCTGCTGGGAGCAACCGACCCGCGCAAGATCAGCGGGAAAAGCCTGAAGCCGGCGCTGCTGGGGGGGTCGAAACCTCTTTCGTTCTGCTACGGAGCCACGGATGAGGCCTTCCTGATGAATGGCTGGTCCCCGCTCCGCAGTCTGACGGAGGGCCATTGGAAATACATCCGCACGGCGCGGCCGGAATTGTACGACCTGGAGGCCGATCCTCGCGAAGAGCGCGACCTGGCCGAGGCCAGTCCTGATAAATTGCGGGACATGGAATCGCGGCTGTCCGACTTCGAGTCGCGGCTGGTGACCCGCGCCGAGGTCCAGGTGCGGATTTCCGACGCCGAGCGCCGGACGCTCGCCAGCCTGGGATACATCTCCGGTTCGGCCCGCCCTGCGGTCGGCCCCACACCGCAGAACCTGCCCGACGTCAAAGACATGCTGCCACTCGGCCTCGACATGGCAGAGGCCGAGAAGCTCATCAGGCGCGGGTCGGTCGACGCAGGCATCGAAAAGTTGCGCGAAGTGGTTCGTCAGGCGCCAAGTCACACGGCGGCCAACTGGTCTCTGGCATGGACCTTGTGGGAACATTCGAAACAGGACGAGGGCCTGGAAGTCTTTCGCACGCTGCTGGCCGTGAGGCCAGAGAGCCAGAACGCGCACTTTGGACTGGGCCTCATGTTGCTGCAGTTGGACCGGTTTGACGATGCGATTACCGAGTTTTCGAAAGCGCTCGAGATTGACCCCGACGATGCCGAAGTGCAATATCATCTCGGTCGGGCTTTGCTCAGCACCAATCACCTGGAAGACGCATTGACGCATCTGGACGCAGCGGTGGAGCTCAATCCGAAATACGCCGCGGCCTACCACTGGCGCGCGAAATTGCTGGCCCGGTTCGGGCGAGTCGACGCCGCTAACGCGGATTATCGGAAGGCGCTGAAATTTGCCCCTGCTGATCATCCAGAACCGAATTCGGAACACAAATGACGGCGCAGCGGAGAATCCTCTGGCTCGGTCTGGCAGCCGGCGTGCTGGCGTTGCTGGCCTTTTGGTTGTGGCCGCGGCACCGCGCCAACCTATTGCTCATCACGCTTGATACGACGCGTGCCGACCATCTCGGTTGTTACGGGTGCTCGACAGCACGAACGCCTGCTCTCGACGCCTTGGCGGCAGCCGGAATGTTGTGCGATTGCGCTTACACGGTCGCTCCCCTGACATTGCCGGCCCACGCGAGTCTGTACACGGGACTGTATCCCGCCGAGCACGGCATACGCACCAACGCACGCGGGATGCTGGATGCCGCGGTCCCGACTCTGACCGAGGTTCTGGCACGAAAAGGGTACGACACGGCCGCTTTCGTGGCCTCGAAAGTGCTCGACAGCAAATACGGACTCGCCCGCGGATTCAAGACCTACAACGACCTGGCCGGCGATGACGATGCAGCGGAAGCACTGGTCGGCGAGCGGAACGCAGGATCGGTCGTCGATACGGCGCTCGAATGGTTGAAAGCACCCCGTTCCCGTCCCTTTTTCTGCTGGGTTCACCTGTTTGATCCGCACTCGCCGTACCTGCCCCACACTGACTTGTTTGGTGACGAATTTGCTGAGCGTCCCTACGACGCCGAAATTGCCTACGTCGACCAGCAGGTTGGCCGGCTGCTGGAGTACCTGAAAGCGCGCGGGCTGGATTCGCAGACTCTGGTCGTGGTCGTCGGTGATCACGGCGAAGGGTTGGGAGAACATTTCGAACGTCAGCACGGCATGACGCTCTACAACGCAACCTTGCACGTGCCGCTCATCTTTCGTTATCCCGCTCAATTGGCCCCCGGGGGTCGGCTCGCCGCGAATGTTTCGATGGTCGACGT
>DASYAR010000639.1:0-8839 GCA_036501235.1 Planctomycetaceae bacterium | reverse complement strand
CTGGTTGTGACCGCAGCTCTGATGACGGGGCTGGCGCTGGCGACAACCGGTTTTATTCGCGCCCGCCGCGAGGCGAGCAGATCGCAGGCCATTGCCACGTTCCTGGAAGACATCGTGGTTGCGGTCAATCCACACGAATCGGCCGGTCAGCAACTCGACGTCGAACAGGTCATCCGCCGGGCGCGCGAATTGTTCGGAAATGATCACGCCACGGTGGCGGCCGCCCTCGACAACCTGGCGATGCGGGCTCAGCATACGGGAGACGTCGCCGCCGCCGAACGGCTGTTTCGCGAGTCTTCTCGCATCTGGCGGTTGTACGGCGTCAAAATGCCGAGTCTGGCGCTCACCCTGGGCCACCTGGGAGCGCTGCTGCGTTTGACAGGAGACGACGCGGGGGCCGAGGCGGCGCTGCGCGAGTCGCTGGCAATCGCTGCCGAGTTTCCCGATGCGCGGCAATTGGCGTTTTGCGAAACGCGGACGGATCTGGCTACGATCCTGCAGCGCTCGGGTCGGCTCGACGAGGCCGGAGATCTGGTGCGCGAGTCGCTGCGGATTTACCGCATGCAGCCGAAGCCGCAGCAGTTTCAGGTCGCCGAGACGCTGGAGCAGCTCACGCAGATCCTGATCAGCCAAAACCGCAATGACGAAGCCGAACAGGCCCTGACCGAGGGCATCTCGCTGTTCAGGGGGCTGGTGCCGCCTGACAGTCCCACGGCTGCGTATTACAACTTTGCGCTGGGGCATTGGCTGCGGCAACACGGCCGGCTGGAACAGGCGGAGCCGTATCTCCGCGACGCCTTGCGGATCTACCGCCGAATGGAGAATCCTCCGCGCGAGATCTATCTGGCCACGGTGGATGGTGTGTTTCAATTGGTCCGCTGGCGGGAAGAATCGTTCGACGAAGCGCTGAGCCTGTTCCGCGAATGTATGGGCAATATGGCCAAGTTGGTCGGTCCCAATGACCCCAGTCTGGGAGCGCATTTTCTGGGATACGGGCTGGCGTTGGGTGAGAAAAACCGTGCCGTCGAGGCGGTCTCGCTGCTCGTCGAAGGGATGCGGATCTATCGCGCGGCGAAAGGGGACGATTGGAACCCGGCCAACACAATTGAATTGCTTGACCGCAACGTGCGACGGATCGTGACACGACCCGATCGCTCGGCTTCCGATTACGAATCGGCGCTGGCCGGCGTGCAGGCTTTGCGAGGCGACAAACAGGCGGACACCAAGTCCCGAGACCTCTTCGGGATGGTGTTGTATCGTCTGGGGCGCATGGACGACGCGCTCACCGAACTGACGGCGCCGATCGGCGGCGGCGCGACCCCGAATCGCGATCATCGACTGCAGCGACTGGCGTTTTTGTCGCTGGCGCAACACCATTCCGGGAGCGCCGCCGCAGCGATCGAGACGCTGACCGAGATGCGGGAGCTCCAGACTTCCACAGCCGAACAGCTTGGCAAAGACACTCTGGCCGTGATGGCCGAAGCGGAGCGCCTGGTCGGCGATTCACAGCCCAAACCCATTGATGAGTAATTCGTCGACTGTCTATGACCTCATGAGATCGGAGAAGAACCATGTTGCTGCGAAGAATGTTTTTTATCCTCGGCCTTTTGACCGCATGTTGCTCGCCGGCGCTGGCCCAGGTGAAACTCGAGCATAAACTCGCTGAATCGAAGACCACGCGTTCCGAGGTGACCTCCCGCACGACCCAAAAGTTGACGATTGCCGGAATGGAAATCGACACTGAAAGCGACGCCCGCACGACCGTTAAGGTCACGACAGGAAAGCGGGACGACGGAGGCCATCTGAAAGCCCAGACCAAGGTCGAAGGCTTGCAATTGACGGTGAAGGTACAGGGAACAGATTACGTGTTCGACTCGTCGAATCCCGATAATGCCGGCGGCTCCGCCTTGGAAATCCTGAGGCCTCTGCATAAAGCCATCTTGCAGCGCGTGACGACCAGCACTCACGACAAGGACAACAAGATCGTGCAGATCGAATTCGATCAAGACCCTCTGAACGGCCTGTCGGACGACTCTCGCAAACTGTTCAAGAGCCAGTTTGACGTGGAAAACATCAAGGCCACAGCCAACCAGGAACTGGACCGGATCAGTTCCGAGCCGGTCAAGACTGGGGATTCCTGGGAACGGACCAGCAAGCTCAACCTCGAAGGAGGACAAACAATGACCATGACGACTCGCTATACCTACCTCGGCGAGACCGAAAAGAACGGCCGGAAGCTCGACAAGATCGAGACGAAGGTTCTCTCGGTGGATTACGGCCTGGCTGCCGATTCTTCACTGCCGCTCATGCTCAAGTCGTCGGACCTCAAGACGTCTGACTCGAAGGGTGAATTGTTGTTCGATCGCGAAGCAGGCGAGATCGTCTATTCCTCATCGACGCTCCACATCACGGGGGACATCTTGTTTGCCGCCAACAACGTCGACTTGCCGGCGAAACTCGATCTGAAGATCGAATCGTCGTCGCAACCGAAGGAGTGATGCGGCGGTCCTCCAGCGAAGACGAATCGTTGACGAGAAACCCCCGCTGACGTGCGGCGCCACCGCCGGACCGACGTCGCGGCGCTCACCAGGGCGACTTGCTTCTCCACCCGGAATCGGGATATTGTGGCGTCATTCCGACGTCACGAATCTTTGGACCGCACTTGGAGAATCCCGATGACAAGACGCCGTTGCGCACACCGCGTTGGCATACTGCTGGCCGTCTCCCTGGCGATGTTCGTCGGCCGCGCCCGCGCGACCGACGAACCGGCCGAGTCGCTCGGCAAGATCTACGGCGAATGGCGGATCGCCGTCAAACCCGACAAGGGGGCCGACTACGACAAACTCATCGAGACCGAAGGCTTGCCTCTGTTCAAACAATCGGGCGGCCGGATGGTCGGCTGGTGGAAGACGCTCGTCGGCAACCTCTACGAACACGTGACGATCTGGGAATACGACGACATGGCCGCCTTCGAAAAGGCGATCGGTATTCTCGGCAGCGAGAAGAAATTCGCAGCGTTCGTCGCCAAACGCGACCCGCTGTTGGCTGGCGAAGAGAATCGCTTCATGCGGCTGGTCCCCGGCGCGAAGCCGCCCCCGCTGCCCGACGCCTCGAAATTCGTGTTTCATGAAATCCATCGCGTTCCCTTGGCGCGGCAAGGCGCCTACTTCCACTGGCTGCGGGCCGAAGGGCTGCCGATTCTGGAAAAATTCGGGTTCCGGCCCGTTGGCCCCTGGACGACCAGTATCGGTGATTGGAGCGAGGTGACGTTGCTGTTGCGCTTCGAGAGCCTCGCCGAACGAGACAAGCTGATCGCGCGGTTCAATGCCAGCGTCGAAATTCGGCTGTTCAAAGCGGCCGTGAGCGAATTGACGGAACAGGTCACGACGCGACTGTTGTACCCCGCTCCGTTTGCGAAGCCCGCCGGGCCGGAATCGAACACAGCGGCCGCAGCCGAATCCCCGATTCTGCCGCATTTGGAGCGTGTCTCGGCGCGCGTCTTCGCGGCCGGATTCGCCGATAAATACCGGTCTGCCAATTGCGGCTTCTTCTCTGACGGCGAGGGATCGGTGCTGATCGACTTGCCGCGCGGCGTGGCCGCGACCGAATTTGCCAATGAAGTCGACCGCCTGACCGGCCGCGCACCGCGCAAATTGATTCTCACACATGCCGGTGCAGACGATCTGCCTCTGATCAAAGAGCTGGTCGCGGCAGGTGTTCGGGAGGTCATCGTCAGCCGAATGGCTCATCAGGCGCTCACCCAGAAGATCGAGGCCGACCCGCGGATCCCGTTCCGTATCTGCGACGCCACGACCGCCGTCGGCTCGGTCGGCATGCCGATTCATTTTCGACCGGTGGACGGCACGGCGGCCGCCGGCGCCGCCCTTGTCGAGCTGCCGTCGGAGGAGGTGCTGTTCGCCGGCCCATTGGTGGTCAACGGCCCTCGCGCCCGCTTGGTGGGGGGCGATACGGCTGAGTGGGCCGCGGAGCTGCGAGCCTTGAAAGAGCGATCTTTTGAACGAATCGTACCCGGATTTGGGTCGTGGACGCTCGGCGATTCGGTCGCCCGGCAATTGCGGTTCCTGGAAGAAGTCCGCTCGCAAGTGGCCTATGCCGTCGCGCTGGGAAAGCCGCCGGAAGCCCTCGAGAAGCAAGTGCGGATCTCTGCCGACTTTCAGGTCTGGATGCCGTACGACAACCCGGTTGCCGAAGACCTGCTCTCCGTCTATCGCGAGCTGACGGTCCCGAACTCGCCCTTCGCCGGTCGGCCGCCCAGCACGGATGACCCGCACGTACACGCCCTCGTGCTGATTGGCGATGGCCCCCACGAGCCGCAACACCTCGAACAAGGATTGGCGCCGGCGTTCGCGGCAGCTGGAATCACGCCGCACTTTACCGTCGACGTGCGGGCCCTGTCATCCGAAAACCTGTCGCGGGTCAAGTTGCTCGTCGTGTTGCGCGACGGATTGATGCGGCCGACCGACGACCCGAAATCGTTCCATTGCTGGGTGACCCGCGAGCACGAACAGGCCGTCGTCGATTTCGTCGATCACGGCGGTGGCTTCCTGAATCTGCACAACGCGCTCGGGCTGTATCCGGAAAACGGCCCGTATTTGAAACTGGCGGCCGGCAGATACATCGGCCACGGCCCGCTGGAACGCTTTCGTGTCGAGGCCGTCGACCAGGAACACCCGATCACTCGCGGCATCGCACCTTTCACGGTCGCCGACGAACAGCACACGCCGGTCGTCGATCATCCGCGGGTGCGAATGCTGCTCCGCAGCCGCTCGGACGCGGGCGTCTTGGGAGACGCCGGCTGGGTCTATGAACCAGGCGCCGGGCGGCTCTGCCATCTTGCCTGCGGCCATACGCGCGAAGCGCTCACGCACCCGGCTTACCAGCAGCTTTTGCGCAATGCCATGCTCTGGTGCGCCCGCCGCGAGTAGGTCAGGTGTTTTCGCCCAGCAACTGCTTTTTCGCGGCCGCGATCTGGCGGCGCCTGTCTTCAGTCACAGGCGGACTGCACAGTTCGAGCGCGGCGATTTCGCGGGTGATGATCGCCGCAACCAGCGCCCGGCTGACCCACTTGTGATCGGCCGGAATCACGTACCAGGGAGCATGTTTCGTGCTGGTGGCTTCGAGCATTTCACTGTAGACGGTCTGATAGTCTTTCCAGCAGGCGCGCTCGGCGAGGTCGCCGGCGGCGAATTTCCAGTGCTTCTTCGGATCTTTGATGCGATCCAACAATCGCTGACGCTGCTCTTCTTTCGAAAGATGCAGAAAGAACTTGAGGATCAGCGTGCCGTTGCGCGTGAGGTGCTGCTCGAAGTGGTTGATGTCTTCGTAGCGGTGCTTCCAGAATTTGTCGTCGATGTGACAAGCGGGGATATTCTGTGCCGCCACCAATTTGGGATGGACTTTGACGATGAGAACTTCTTCATAATAAGAGCGGTTGAAAATGCCGATCCGCCCGCGCTCGGGGAGCATCCGAGAGCACCGCCACAGGAAGTTATGATCGAGCTCCTCGGCGGACGGATGCTTGAAACTGGTGACCTGCACCCCTTGAGGATTGACACCCGACATGACGTGCTTGATCGTGCCGTCCTTCCCCGCCGCATCGAGCGCCTGAAAGACGATCAGCACCGACCACGAATCCGAGGCGTAGAGCAGCTCTTGTGCGGCCGAGAGCGCGGCGACTCCTTCCGACAGCACGGCATGGGCGATTTCCTTGCGTTTTTTCTTGGGGACGTCAGGATCGCCGTTCCAATCCGTCGCGAAATCTTTGAGCCGCACCGGTTTGCCCGGAATCACGCGAAACCTGTCGATGAATTCAACGAACGACGGCATGTCCGGGTGCTCCCCTACAGCAAAATCTCTTTGATCGGATGCTGAGGCTCGACGCCGGTGAGGCGCTGGTCGAGCCCCTGGAATTTATAGCTGAAGCGTTCGTGGTCGATGCCCAGGCAGTGCAGGATCGTGGCATTCAGATCATTGACGTGGCAGGGATCCTTGACGACGTTGTAACTGAAGTCATCGGTCTCGCCGAACACCACGCCTCCCTTGATGCCGCCTCCCGCCGCCCACATGCAGAAGTTGCGCGGGTGGTGGTCGCGGCCGTAGTCCTCTTTCGTGAGTTTCCCCTGTGAATAAACGGTGCGGCCGAATTCTCCGCCCCACACCACGAGCGTGCTGTCGAAGAGGCCGCGCTGCTTGAGATCAGTCAAGAGTGCGCCGATCGCCTGATCGGTGTCGTAACATTGCGCCTTGATGTCGCGGGGCAGGCTGCCGTGCTGGTCCCAGCCGCGGTGCAGAATCTGGACGGCTCGCACGCCGCGCTCCACCATCCGCCGGGCCAACAGAGCGCTGGCCGCGAATGTGCCGGGCTTCTGGACTTCAGGACCATAGGCTTCGAGGGTCTCTTTCGTTTCGGTCGACAGGTCGATCAGATGGGGGACGCTGGCCTGCATGCGAAATGCCATTTCGTATTGCGCAATGCGAGTCTGGATTTCGGGGTCGCCCAGTTCGTCGAACTCGCGCTGATTGAGCCGGGCCAGGGCGTCGAGCATCACGCGCCGGTCCCGCGGTTCCACGCCGGGAGGGTTCTGCACGTAGAGCACCGGGTCGCCGATGCTCCGCAGGGCGACTCCGTTATAGCTGGAGGGCAGAAAACCACTGCTCCACATGCGCGTGAAGAGCGCCTGGGCCGCCGCCCCCGATGTCCAGACCGGCGTCAGGACGACAAATGCGGGGAGATCATTGCTCTCGCTCCCCAAGCCATACGCCAGCCATGATCCCAGGCTCGCCTTGCCGGGGATTTCGCTCCCCGTCATCACGAACGTGCAGGCCGGATCGTGATTGATGGCGTTGGTGTGAACCGATCTGATGACGGCGATCTCGTCGACGTGCTTGGCCGTGTGGGGCAGCAACTCGCTGACCCACGTACCGCTGTTGCCATGCTGCGCGAACTTGAACTTGGACGGAGCCACGGGGAGGCGGGCCTGACCGCTGGTCATCGTCGTGATTCGCTGGCCTTTGCGAATACTGTCGGGGAGCTCTTTGTCGAAATAGTCGTTGAGGACCGGTTTGTAATCGAAGAGGTCGATCTGCGACGGCCCGCCGTTCATGTGCAGATAGATGAGCGCCTTGGCTTTGGGGGCGAAGTGTGGGAAGCCGGGCAGCGCCGGATTCATCGTTCGCGGGGCCGTATCCGCCGCGGGCGCGCGCTGCGAACCGAGCAACGACGCCAGCGCGATGCCGCCCAACCGCAATCCCGAATGCCCGAAAAACTGCCGACGGGTCTGAAGAAGCTGGCGGTCAAACAGAGGATTCATGGCGAGGTTCCGTACCTGTCAAATTGGCGAAAAAATGAATCACGAAAACACGAAAATAATGAAAGCACATTAGTTTCGCGTCACGGTCTCATCGAGGTTCAGGACAAGATTGGCCAGCAGGGTATAGGCGGCGAGGTCGGATTCGGCGAGGTTGGATTTGTGCTTCGATTCGCCGACCGTGATCACTTGATGCGCCGCCGCGGGGTCAGCCCCGTAGCGGGCGAGATATTGTTCCAGGGCTTGTTTGACGATCGCCAGCTCTTCGGGGCGCGGCGAGCGCGAGAGAGCCGTGCGGTAGGCGAACGTGATTCGCTCGTCAGGCGTTGTCCCCCCTGCCGTCAGAATCCGCTCGCCGAAGCCGCGGGCCGCTTCGAAGTGCTGTGTGTCGTTCATCAATTGCAGCGCCTGCAAGGGCGTATTGCTGCGCTCGCGCCGCGTGCAGAACTGTTCGCGATTGGGAGCGTCGAAATTGCTCATGAACGGCGGCGGTGCGGTGCGCTTGAGAAACGCGTAAATGCTGCGGCGGTACAGGGCCGCCCCGTGGTCCTGCAGGTAGAACCGCGTATTGCTGTCGGAATAACCAACCGGCTCCCAGATGTTCGGGGGCTGATAGCTCTTGTCGCCGTGTCCTCCCATTTCGAGATTGATGATTCCGCCCACATACAGCGCGTTGTCGCGGATCTGTTCGGCATCGAGCCGGAACCGGGGGCCGCGTGCATAGAGCCGGTTCTCGGGATCACGCTTGAGCGACTCGGGGGTCGAGCGGGCTTCCTGACGAAACGTCGCCGAAGTGACCATCAGTCGCACGAGCGCCTTCGTGTCCCAACCGCCTTCGCGATATGAGATCGCCAGCCAGTCGAGCAGTTCGGGATGGCTGGGCGCTTCGCCTTGCGATCCGAAATCGAAGCTGGTCTTGACCAGGCCCGTGCCGAACAGCTGCTGCCAGAAGCGGTTCACGGTGACCCGGGCCGTCAGCGGATGCTCGGGCGCCAGCAGCCATTTGGCGAGGTCGAGCCGCGTCGCGCGGGCCGCCGGGTCGGTCTTTTTCAGCGGCGGGAAAACGGCCGGCGTGTCGGGTTCGACCTTTTCCCCCGGTTTGTCGTATTGGCCGCGCAGCATCACGAACGCTTCCCGCGGCTGGCTCAGCTCCTTGAAAATGAACGTGCCGGGAATCGCGTCTTCGATCGTCGTGCGCGCCGATCGGGCGTCGAGCCAGGCTCGCTGCCGCAAATTCAATTCAGAATCCGCGGACGGTCGAGTGATGTAAGCCAGAAAATACCGCTGCAGTTTTTCGCGGAGCTCGGGAGCAGGATTCTTCGCCGGCCCATCTTTGAGGACGCCAGCGATCTCACCGGGGACGCCGGGCGTGTCTTTACCGGTGCGCTGCTTCCACCAGACGCGGAACGACGATCGCGGGTCGGTCGCGGGATGAATCTCGCCGGCCATGGTCAAGCCGTCCCACCAGACGATTCCGCCAACCTGTGTGAACGACACGGCATTTACAAAGG
>DASYAR010000638.1:0-17064 GCA_036501235.1 Planctomycetaceae bacterium | reverse complement strand
CCGCCCGACTTCCCCCGACATCTTGCACCAAACGGGTCCGGCCTGTCCAGATCATGTCGTGCGCCCGCTCGTGACCTGGTCGCGCGACTGATCTTGACCCGTGGAGGGCATCCTGAGACAAGTCGCGTGCGAAATCAGGTTTCTCCAGGGAAGGAGCAGTTCTCTTGCCTATCAGGATTCGGCGGACTTTCGATCGCAAGTCGATTCGGCGCGGCGTGTCGGGTGCGGTTTCGTTGTGGCGGCGCGTCGAACAGCGCTGGGACGAAAACCCGGGCTACGTAGCCGCGACCACCGCAGGGACGATTGGCATTCTGCTGGCGCTGTCGCTGATGGTGAACGCAGGCATCGACTGGTTCAACGGTCCGCCGGACGAGCCGCCGGCCGTGGCGCAGGCCGACGCGGACGACGATCTGGGTGACTCCGATGACGAGGTGATGCGCGGCCTCCGCCGTGTGGACCCGGACGAAGACGACGAATCTCCTATTCCGCCGCTCAGCCGCCGCGAGGAACCCGACGATCAGGACGATCCGTTCGAACGGCCCGTGAAATTCGACCGCGCGAAGGCAATCGACGTGGCCGACGATGCCATGGGTGACGAACCAGCGGCCGATGAACCAACGACTGACGATACGGACGATTTCCAGCGTCCGGCCCGTATTACGCCCCCGGCCCGTACTTTCCCTTCGTCCCGTGTTGCGAGCATCGAGAAGCCTCCGAAACGGCAAGTCGTAATCGAGGAAGACGAAGACGAAGAAGACGTGCTGCCTGAACGATCGGCCCCGAAAATCGATCTCGGGCAGGAGGACGAAAAGAGCGACGACGAAGAAATTGCCAAAGACAATGCGACGGAGCTCGCCGAAACTGTCCGCGATCAGCTCGCCGCTCAAAAGATCCTCGACAAGGTGCTGGCGGAAGACGACGCCGACGGCGAGCCTGAGACACTTCCCGAGTCCGCCCCGACCGAACCCGCGTTTCTCAAAACAAATGGCGAGCGAGACGCGGATTTCGACCAGCCTGAACAGGCGCGGCGGATCGAACCGGACGACGATGTTGTTCCTCGCGAAGCGCATCCTGCACGGCCGCCCGCACGCGAGCCAACGCGCGAAATTCAGAGAGCGGAGACAGACCAGCCGGCTGCGCGCGAGCATTCGCGCTGGCAGCAGCAACGCCCGCGGGCGGAACAGCCTCCGGTCGAAGCCCGCAGAAGCCGAAATGCCGAAACGGTAGTCGTTGCGCCGCGCGAAACCCCTGTAGCCCGTCGCACGGCGCCGCAGCCGCGTGAAACGTCCGCGTCGCAAAAATCCTCAGCGGACGAACCGCTGAAGCTATCGATCACGGGCCCGGCGAACGTAGGTCTGGGCGAAGCGTGCAGCTATGTGCTGTCGTTGGCCAATACCGGAACAACAACAACCCGGGAGCTGGTCGTCTCGATCGAGCTGCCGCCGGGACTCGTCCATGAAGTCTCGCAGTCTTTGGAACAAAACGTCGCCTCGATCCCGCCCGGAGGGAGTCATCGGTCGCTGCTCAAGCTGCGTGCCGCACGGCCCGGCCAGAGCACAATTCAGGCCGAGATCGTCGACGGCAATCGGGTCGCTGCGAAGCTGACGGCTCGGGTGCAGGTCGGGTCTACGACGGCCGCGCGCGTCGTGATGTCGGATTGCTGCTGCGAAGAGTTACGGTAGCCGTTGAAAGAGCCAGGCCGGCCCACCGAACGGCCGAGTGCATACCACCTGAAGGCCGTGCTACGCGCTCACTCTTTATGCCCACGTTCGCGCCAGGCGTAACGATAGAGATTGCGCGAGTCGGCGACCGCGGCAGCGGCTGACGGGGCGCCCAGGACGACCACGATCAGGCTGTCCTTCCCGCGCTGACCGGTCGAGACCAGGCACGATCCGGCGGCCTTCGTGTACCCGGTTTTGACCCCCGAATAACCGGCGATCGCCAGCAAGCGGTTCGTCGTCTTCCACACGATCGTGCGTTTGGAACCGTCGCGCGTCAGCACCTGCGTCTCGTGTTGCCGGCTGGATACGCATTCGCGAAAGATGGGGTTCTGCAGGGCGACGGTCGTTAGCTTGATCAGATCGCGTGCGCTCGATGCGTGTCCCTTTTCGGGAAGACCGTTCGGATTGAGATAACGGGTGTCGGCCATTTTGAGTTTGACGGCCGTGCGGTTCATCTCCGCCACGAACCGTGCGACCGGATCGGTATGCCCCTGCCTTTGCGGTGGTGGATCGTACCGGGGACCGAAATGCTCCGCGAGGGCCACTGCCGCGTCGTTCCCCGACGGCAGGAGCAAGCCATACAGCAACTCCCGCACGGGAATCCTTTCGCCGGTATGGAGGCCCGAAGCCGAGCCGGCGGTCTTGTCGGCCCGGTCCGAAAAAACGACCAGCTCGTCGAGGACCTTCTGGCGGGAAGCGGCCAGGGCGAGGATCACATGGGCCGTCATAATTTTCGTGGTGCTTGCCGTATCGACGGCGTCCGCCCCTTTCGATTCCCAGAGGACTTTGCCGGTCTGAGCGTCGGCGACGGCCCAATTCCGGCAGGCGGTAAAGGGCGGGCCCGACAGCGCGTCGCGCGGCAACAGTTCAGGCAGGTTTGCAGCCGTCGTCGTCTCATCGGGTTTGTCGTCGTCTTCGTCTCCACCCCCTTCCTTCGCGGCGGGCGGGTTGAAGTGGTCGTAAACGGCGCGAGCGACTTTCGCGCACAGCAGGTCTCCGGCATTGTCGTCGGTCCAGCGCTTGTCGGCGTTTTTGCGAGTCATCACGCACACGGCGATCGGACCGGCGGCCGAGTAGATGATCCCCGCATCGGTGCGAATGTCGTCGACTGATCCGGTCTTGTGCGCCAATTTGACTTCCGCCGGCAACAGACGGCGAAACTTGAGCTTGTCGTCGCAGGCCAGCAGGTGCTCTTTCATCGCGTCGCTGGCTTCGGGACTGACGATCTTCCGCTGGTGCAACAGATCGAGCAGGCGGACCATTTCGCCGGCCGTCGTGCTCCCCAGCCCGAACTGCCGGCTGCGTTCGGGAAAGACCGACGTGTCACGCTGGAAGACTTTCGAATGAATCTTCGTGTTCGGGCAGCCCAGTTCCTCCATGTATTTCGCAGTCGCGGGGAGGCCGATCTGGTCGAGCACGAGGTTGGTCGCCGTATTGTCGGAAAAGGCGATCATGAGGCGCACCGCGTCGCGCAAGGGAATCGACGTGCCGGCCGAGAAATGCGACGTGAGGATGCCCGAGCCGGGAACTTTGTCGGCATCGCGGAGCACGACGTGCTTCGTGAGGTCGATTTGCTTCTCCTGTGCCTGCCGGTAGGTTTCGATCATGACGGCGAGTTTGATGAGGCTGGCCGTCGGCATCGGCTCATCGGACTGATGGGCGAACGCCTCGCCTTTGTCGAGGTGCCTGACGGCGACGGTCACCTGACCGGCATGTCCCTCGATCAGCGGTTTCAACCGTTCGTCAAGCGTTTGCGCGCCGGCGGGACTGGCCGCCAGAAGGCAGAACGCAGCGGCACACGTCAGCGCCAGAGATGTAAGAAGTTCGCGTCGGGAAGCTTGTCGAGTGTTCATGGGCTCTCACGAATCATGCGTCAAGGAAGCTCGTCTGGCGAGCGCAAGCTTGGGTCGTTTCATGGTCTGGCGATCCGAGTCGCCCCTGCCGGGACGACATAATTTAGACCGAAGCGCCAGCTACCGGGTAGTGTCTCGGAAAACCTCTTTGCCCCATTTTTTGGGAAAGTCGGACCCGCGGTCGACGGGTGAAGAGAAACTGACGATGGTCGAATTGAATTCATGGACCCGCGACCGTGTGGTAGACTTCATCTATGCCGAACGTCGATCCAGATTCGCAGTTGGACAACTCTTTCAGCTTCCAGCATGCTTTGGCATTGGTTGTCGAGCTTCTGCCAATCGCGACTGCCGTACTTGGCGGGTTATCTGGCGGCATCGCGGGAATAATGGATTTGACGTTATCATATTCGGAATCATTATGATGTTCACACTGGGAGCTGGATTCGGTTCCGTCGTTCAAGGCGTGTACCGTCGTGTCAATGGGATCGCATCGAAATTCTACGGACGGTCTTCGCACGCGGCGTCGGATGACGTGTATCGCGAGTCAAGGCCAGTACAACTCGACGGGCGCGCGGCGTCAGCGAATGAACGGCCTGGGAATCGTACGGGGGAATAGTGATTTCTGCGAACGGCGTTTCGCCGGGAGTTTATCGGCGCCGTTCTTGAGCGCGGCGAGATCCGCGGCGTTCCCGGACGAAGGTTCTTCGAGCGATTCCGATTTTCCATGACGGAGAAATACGCGGCCGCCGCACAGGAGTTTTTTGAGCGGCTCCGTCGGTTCGGCGATGTACTGCACCTCACGCGCGACGAGGGCCGCGACCGGCACGCCGTCGAGCCAGGCGATCCGATTCGACGCGTTGCTGGTCACCCGGTCGTGCTTCGTCAAAATGCCGACGAGATTCAGCGGATCGGCGGCCCCGATGACGACCAGTTCCTGTTTGGGGCCTTCGTCGCGAAGCTGGCGGAGCAAGCGCACCGTGTCGCCCAGGGCAAATTGTTCTCCGCCAACCCCCGTGATGAATCTGCCGCCGCGAATCTCACCGCGTGCCTCGAGTCGCCGCAGAACTTGCAGCAATTCGAACCAGCGCGGCGCCCCCGGCTCGCGCTCGAGCAAGTCGCGAAACACAACCCCCCAGCGCCGCAGGAGCTGCCAGGCCCAGGAGGTGACGCGGTCGTCTGCCGGCACGGCGGCCGTCGGAGTGGATTCCACGCCGGATTTGTCGGGAAGAGAGAGGGGGAGACAAGGAGACAAGGGGACAAGGAGAGACGACGGGGCCGACGCAGGATTGTTCACTTCTCCTTGACTCCCCCTCTCCTTGTCTCCTTGTCCGCCTTCTCTTGTGCCTGGGACCGCCGCTGTCGCAACCCTTCGCCACAACGACCACCTCCCGGCGCCGGCCAATGGCACACGGCGGCGGGTGATGCGCGCGGGGGAGGATGTTTCGTCCGAAGAACGGGTCGTCAGCAAGGCTCGTAAGCCGGCGAAACCGTCGGCCGTCACCAATCCCTGCGAGACCAGTTCGCCCAGCACGTCGCCGAGCTGCGTGGGGAGCATGCGGGTGGCCGATAGCAAATCGGCGGCAAACATCGCTCCGTGAGTCGAGAGCAGTGAATGCACCTGGCGGGCCGGGCTGCTGAGCGTCTCGAGATCGGCCTCGTGCCCGGCCGAGTCGAGCCAGCCCAGATCGGTGCGCAGGAACAGCGACAGGGGGACGACGCGCGTCAGGCTGGCGAGCGGCCGGGCGCGGTCGGGGGTCCGTTTCGCGGGATACAATCGCCCCCAGCCGATTTCCCCCGTCAGGCACAATTCGTCGAGAAGCTCGGGCCGGTATTTTTCGACGCGACCCGGCAACACGTCGCGCTCCCAGACGACCGCCGGCAGATCGGAGCCTTGCAGCATCGACACGGTCTCATAGACGCCGCTGGCCCCCGCCCGCTTCCAGCCGGGGAGCAACCCGTGGTGCCGCGTCAGAAACCGGATGAAGACGTCGACCGTCACCGGCTCGATTTCGCGCCTCAACCCCTCCATCGTCAGCCGATGAATCCGCGCCAAAAGCCGCCGATGACACCATTCAATTTCATCCGGCGAGCAGGGGGCGTCAGTCGCCTGGTGGGATGAACCGGCAGACTGCGCCTCGGCAGCATTCGGAGTTCGGAGTTCGGAGTTCGGAATGGTGAAGCGGCCGCGGAGAACGACCCCTTCTCCTTCGAGCGCTTCGAGCGATGCATCGGCTTGAGTGGGCTCGATTCCGAGCTGTGCCGCGACTTCGCTCCCCGTTATCGGTCCGCTGATTTCAATCAGCCCGCGGACCATCGCGACGCGGGCCTCTTCGGCCGTCCAGTCGTGGCGCACTTCAGCGGGCACGTCCAGCGGCGGATCGGCGACCGCATCCGGGAACGCGGCGAAGACCGCCGGCAGCCGTTCCGCCGCCGCCCACTGCGGCGCGCGCCCCGGGCGGCGAATCGTGGTGGCACGGCGGGCGCTGGCGAGGGAGGCGTAGAGCGGCTGGTGCGATGACGAGTGAGGAGAGGGAAGTGAGGAGAGAGCATCATTCGCAGTCTCGACAGTGTCGGCACGTCTCTCTTCTCCCTTCTCTCTTCTCTCCTCTGCTTCCCCACAAGAGACAACGATCCGACTCAGTAAAACGTCATGCAACTCATCCGCCGTGCGCACGAGCGGCTGGGCTTCTTCTCGAACGCGGGCGATGGCCGCCGGATCGAGCCGCCCCAGATCGCTGACGCTTTCGACCGTCAGCGAGCGCCGGGTGGCGACGGCCCGCGTCCGCCGCTCGGCGATCTCGCCCCCGTCGAGAAACGCATACGGGTCTGCATTCAGCAGTTCATAACAGAAGGGCGAAGGCTCGCGCGTATCGCGGGCGAGCAGTTCGATTTGCCCTTGCTCGATCTTTGACAAAACGCCGATCAGCCCGTCGAGATCGTGCGCTTCCTGCAGGGCGTCGTGCATCGACTGGATTGCCAGCGGATGATCGGGAACTTCCAGGTCCCCCGTCACGTTTTCCTGGCAGCCGGTGAGTTTGGGGAAGACCGCCGTCAGCAGATCGTCGGCCCGGAAGCGCTGTAGCGCCGGCGGCACTTTCTTGCCGTCTTTGAACCGCTGCACGAGTAGTGCCCGCGTGACGTTCCAGCGCCACCGTGTCTGAAACGTGGGGACGTAGAGCAAGGCCTGCTCGAGCAAAGCCCGCGCGTTGCGCGTGTTCATCATGCTGAACATGCTTTCCAGCGGAAAGCTGTGCTGTGGGCCGAGCGAGAGGACGAATCCGTCGTCGTCGGCCGTGGCCTGCAACTCGAAATCAAACGACCGGCAGAAGCGTTTCCGCATCGCCAGTCCCCACGCTTTGCAGATCCGCGCTCCGAACGGAGCGTGGACGACCATCTGCATCCCCCCCGTCTCGTCGAAGAATCGCTCGAACACGATCCGCCGCTGGCTGGGGACGAGGCCCAGCGCGGCTTTCTCGGCCCGCACGTATTCCACGGCCTGGTGGGCCGCACTGGCGGAAACACAGCATTCGGCGACAAGCCAAACCTCGGCCGCGGCCGGATCATCGAGATTCTGTTCAAGCTCTTCACGGAGCCGCGAGACTTCTTCAGAGAGCTCGACGGTTCGTCCGGGCGCTTCGCCGCGCCAGAACGGGATCGAAGGAGGCGCTCCCTTGGCGTCAGCGACCGTTACATCATTTCCTCGAACGTGCAGAATCCGCCATGACGTATTGCCCAGGAGAAAAATCTCTCCCGCCTGGCTTTCGCTGGCGAAATCTTCATCGAGCGTGCCGACGACGGTTTTTTCAGGCTCAGCCACGACGCGGTATGAGGCGATCTCCGGAATCGCTCCGCCGTTCGACGCGGCCACGATCCGCGCGCCGGGCCGCGCCCGCACGCGCCGTCCCACCTGATCGTGATGCAGATAAACTCGACCCCGGCCGGACGAGCTCGAAATACCCTCGCTCAAGAACTCGATGACACGGTCGAAATCCTTCCGCGACAGATCACGGTAGGGCCAAGCCCGTTTGCAGAGCGCGAACAGATCGTCGGTACTCCAGTCGCCACTCGACACCTCGGCCACAATCTGCTGCGCGAGGATATCGAGCGGGGCCTTGGGGATGACGATCGCATCGAGCCGGCCTGCGCGGATGGCGCGAACCAGCGCCATGGCTTCGATCAGCTCGTCGCGCGTGAGGGCAAACAGCCGGCCCTTGGGGACAAGTCCCAGCGCATGGCCCGAACGCCCCACGCGCTGCAAGAACGTGGCGATCGCACGGGGCGACCCAAGCTGCACGACCAGGTCGATATAGCCGATGTCGAGCCCCAGTTCGAGTGACGCCGTGGCGACAACCGCCTTCAGCCGGCCCGTTTTCAGCCGCTGTTCGGTGTCGTGCCGACGGTCGGCCGCCAGCGACCCGTGGTGGCTGCTGACGGCGTCTTCACCCAGCAATTGCGTTAAATGATGCGTCACGCGCTCGGCCATCCGGCGCGTGTTCACGAAAATCAGCGTGCTGCGATGCGACTGTATCAGTTCGCAGAGCCGGGCGTTGATCTCGGCCCACTGTTCATGCATGCAGACGGCCCCCAGATCGCTTTGCGGAATTTCGATCCCCAGATCGAGGTCGCGCTGGTGGCCGACGTCGATGATGGCGCAGGGCGGAAGGGAGGGGAGTGCCGTGTGGCCGTTCGGAGGCGGGAATTGCGGTTCATCAGAGACAAGGAGAGGGGGAGAGGAGGAGACAGGGAGACAAGAAGAAAATGGATCAGCAACCGTCGTCCGTTCTCCTTGTCTCCCTGTCTCCTTGTCTCCTGGTCTTGCTTGATTTCGAGTTCCACTCTCGTCGACTTGCACGCTCTCTCCCCCGCCACACCCCACCAGAAACGCCGCCATCTCTTCGATCGGCCGCTGGGTGGCCGAAAGGCCGATGCGCTGCAGCGGGCGGGGGCACAGCGCAGAGAGCCGTTCGAGCGAGAGGGCCAGGTGGGAGCCGCGCTTGTCGCGCACCAAGGCGTGGATTTCGTCGACGATCACCGTTTCGACCGTGCGGAGCCGGTCGCGCCCTTTGACGCTCGTCAGCAAGAGGTACAACGATTCGGGGGTCGTGACGAGAATGTGCGGTGGCTTCCTGATCAGCGCGGCACGCTTCGAGGCGGGTGTGTCGCCGGTCCGCAGTCCTGCGCGAATCGGCCGGGAGTCCGGATATTCCTCTTGCGCCAGTGCGGTGATCTCAGCCAATGGAACTTCGAGGTTCCGGTGCATGTCGTTCGACAGCGCCCGCAGCGGCGAGACATAAATGACTCGCAGCTCTTCAGGCAGCGTGCCGGCGAGCGATTCTTTAAGCAACCGGTCGATCGCCGCCAGGAACGCCGTCAGCGTTTTGCCCGAACCAGTGGGGGCGGCAATCAAGGTGTGGTCGCCACGGGCGATGTGCGGCCAGCCTTGCTGCTGCGGCTCGGTAGGCGCATTAAATCGCCCCCGAAACCAGTGCTGGATGAGCGGGTGAAACGCGTCCAGCGAAGCCGGCGATTGAGAGTCGGCAATGTTCATGCGTCCATTATCGCCGAGCCAAATTCGGTTTGCAAACTCACAGGGCCGGTTTTCCAGCCTGCTTGATTGCCGGGGATGACACTGCCAAACTGTGCGTTGGGGACATGAAAGACAAATCACGCCAGCAAACTGGGAGTGCATGGATTTCTGGCTGATCGGGCAATTGCTGGCCGTCTTTCTGCTCATTACGCTCAACGGCTGTTTGTCGGGGGCCGAAATCGCTCTGATTTCGGCCAATCGCACCGAGCTCAAGCAGATGGCCGACGGCGGGAATTTGCAGGCCCGGAGAGCCCTCGATCTGGCCCAGAATCCGTCGCGATTTCTGCCGGCCGTGCAGGTGGCGGTGTCCTTTTTGAATACCTTGGCCGCGGTGCTCGCCGGCGTGGCCACTGTGGAATTGCTGACTCCGTGGTTGGGAGCGCTCAATCTGGGGCTGGTTTCAGATGCCAGCCTGGCGATCGCCGTCGTGTTGGCGGTCTCGGGAACGTCGCTGGTATCGGTCGCAATCGGCGAATTGCTGCCCAGGCGCGTGGCGCTGGCGCAGTCGACGGGATTGGCCTGCCTTGTCGCCCGTCCGCTCGAACTCCTCGGCGGCGCATTGCGCCCCATCGTTTGGCTGCTGGCTCGAGGAACCGATGCACTGGCGATCGTATTCGGAGCCGGAAAGATCGAAGTCCCTGCCACTTCGCTGCAGGAGATCCGCCATCTGATCGAGGTGGGAACCGCCGAAGGAGTGGTGGGAGAAGTGCAGCAGAAGCTGGCGTTCGAGGCGCTGCAACTGGGTGATCGCACGACCCGCCAGATCATGAAGCCACGCGTCGATATCGACGCCGTCGACGTCGAAACGCCCCCCGAGGAACTGTTGGGGGCGATTGCCATGGCGGGGTTTTCCCGGCTGCCTGTCTATGAAGGAGACCTCGACCACATCATCGGGTTTGTGCATCTGAAGGACGTGCTGCGGCAGCATTACCTGGGCTGGAAGCTCGATCTGCGGAAACTGATCCGGCCGGCGCTGACAGTCCCCGACACGATGCGGCTCGACCAATTGCTCGTCCGCTTTCAGGAGCAGCGCAACCAATTAGCCGTCGTCGTCGATGAATTCGGCTCGACGCGCGGCATGGTGACGCTCGAAGACGTGCTCGAAGAACTGGTGGGGGAATTGCTCACCGACCATCACAAGCGGGTCGAGCAGCAGATCGTGCAGCGCGACGCTGCGAGTTGGCTGATCGATGGATCGGTCAGTATCGCCGACATGCTGGAACGGCTCGGTTTGCAGCATCATCTGTCGAGTGCGCCCCGCAGCGTCAGTTCGGTGGGCGGACTGATGCTGGAATTGATCGGGCGGCTGCCGGCGGTCGGCGAGAAAACCGCCTGGCACGACCTGTCGCTGGAAGTCGTCGACGTCGATGGTCGCCGCATCGATCGTGTGCTCGTGACGGTGAACGCGAAGGAGTAAATTGGGCGAATCGGCGCAGCCGACCTTATTTCCATTCGACGTTGGACGTTCAAAGTTCGATGTTCGACGTTCGCCTCTCGCTTTCTCGACGACGGCATTCGCAGCCCGGAAAAAATGAACGTCGAACATCGAACGTCCAACGTCCAACGTCCAACTTCGAATGAACAGGAGTCCGCCGACGTGCCAGTTTTCGGCGCAGCCGCGTTTCTTCCATTCGACGTTGGACGTTCAACGCCTGAGCAAGCTGCGTTTTCAGACGACTCGGCTCTACTTGGCGAAGCCGGTCACAAGCGACGTCCTTGACGCTTTGCGTGCTGAAGTCAAAACTTGGTCCAAACCGGATTGAGTGATTTGGGGAACTGCTCGACGTTTCAGCGTTTCAGCGATGCAGGTCTATGGGAAGCGTCTATGCCCGGTTCCTGGCAGGAAGATTTTTTTGATCGGCTGGTCGCGGCGGGACGCGGGGCAGACGACGCTCGACTGAGCTTGATCGTCCTCGACCTCGATCAAACGGCGTCGGACGACGAATTGCCGAGCGAGACCGAAAAGTTTGTCGGCCAGATCCTGAAGCAGCATGGCAAGGGATTTCGGAAGCACGCCAATGCGCTGATCTTTGTGGCTCCGGATATCAAACAGGCGTCGGAAGTGATCGATGCCGCACGGCGATTGCCGGCCCTCCGCAGCATCGACGACCACAAGCCGACAAAGGCGCAGCTCACCGACGAACAGTTGAAGGATCTGGCGGGACGGTTGAAGGAAGCCGAGGCCAGGCTGCCGGCTGCCTTGGCAACGACTTACCGGCATGTCCGCGTCCCGGCCGAAACGAAAACGATCCGCTGCTTTGACATGGGGCTCTCGACCGGAAAGACGACGCTCAGCCAGCGGGTGCTGGAGAAGCTGAAAGACGAGCAGCAACTTCTGGCAAAACTCGACCCCGCCATTCTCATTGGCGACCGATTCGGGTTGTGGCCCGCGGATCAGGATGTTCTTAACGTCCGCACGCTGGCCGATTATTTCACGCAGTTGACGCACCTGCCGATGCTACTGAGCAGCGGCGTGCTGCCCGACAGCTTGGCCTGGGGCGTACAGCGCGGGCTGTTTGCGTACGCTCTGGGCGACGGCGAGAAGCGGGAGTTCGACACGATTCTGTTCGACAAGTCGCAGGTCGCCGCCGATCGTTGCGAGATTACCGATTCGGCATGGCTTCTCCGGCCTGCGCTGGCGAAGTCGTTAATCCATGAGCCGGAACCGGCTGTGTCGGCTACGCCCGCCGGTGGCACTGGCGTCCCGACAGACACGACACCAGGCGGGACAACCAAGCCTGATGATGAATGGGCGCCCGGCAAGGGAGGTGGCGTCAAGATCGTCCAGGGTGAACGAAGGCTGAATCGCGTTCGGATCTCGATGCGCGTGCCGTGGGACAACTGGAACGACATTTACAATGAGGTGATCGACCCGCTGGCTCGCGAGGGGGGCCGACGTGGCCTGCGAGGTAGTGATTGTGGCCCGAGGCGAAGCCGCCATCCGTGAAAACACGGTCGAACTGGGAATCAAAGACTCTCTCAGCCAGCGTGGGATTCACGCCGATATCCAAACCGCCTGATTCAAAAGAACGACTGCGAATCGACTCCGAACCGGGACGATGCCTGATCGGCCAGGCGTGGTGCCTGTCACCAAGCTTCGTAAGAGCACCTCGGATTGCTTCTGCAATACCGAGTGAGCCGTTACGATCAAGGTCTCGCCTGACTCGTCACATGCCGCTGACCCACCCACTGACCTCCCAAAGACATCGAGCCGCTGCCATGACGCGTTTCAATACTTGTTGCGTTTTGATTCTCTGCGCCGCATTGGGAGCGGCGATGGCTTCCGTCTGTGGGGCGGACGATTTCGTCCGCGATCTGCAGACCAGGGCGATCCAGAAAAACCAGTCGCCGCTGGGTCACTGGGGGCCGATTCCCGATATTTACGTCGGCTGGAAGTCGCATAGCAATCGGCTGATTCCCGTGTACACGTTTGGCACGCGGGGCGTCGGGCAGGGGGTCGATCTGTCGGGCTATACTGGCGCGAACAGTGCCTACCGTAACGAGAAGGCGCTCCGGCGGATCTACGGCCGCGTGCCCACGAACACGCTGAATCCCCATGCCGAGTATCTCGACCAGACCGACCTCGCCGCTTTGCAGCGGGCCGGCTTCGCCGCCGGCAAGAAGCACGTCTTCCTGGTGATCTTCGACGGCATGGACTGGCAAACGACCTGGGCCGCGGCGATCTATAATCGACGGAAAATCGCGTATCGCTCGGGCCGGGGGGAAGGCACGCACTTTCAGGAATATTTGGCTGGGAACACAACCCAATTTGGTTTCATGGTGACGACTCCACACAACGAGGGGACGGTCACGAATGTCGACGAGCAACGGATCCTGAACCCCGGCGGGACGCAGCCCGGAGGCTACAACGTCCGCAAGATGGGGCCCGATCCGTGGACCCCGGGTGAAGATCCGTTTTATCCGATCGGCAAATCGAACGTGAATCCGGCTCTGCCGGGGGAGCACGCCTATCCCGACTCGGCGGCCACCGCCACCGCCATGACGAGTGGGGTGAAGACCTACAACGATTCGATCAATTGCGATCCCACCGGCGGCCAAGTGGCGACCATAGCCCACGAGGCGCAAGATCGCGGGCAGGCGATCGGCGTCGTGACCAGCGTGCCGATCAGCCACGCCACACCGGCCTGCGCCTATGCGCACAATGTCCACCGCGACGACTACCAGGATTTGACCCGCGACCTCGTGGGGCTCCGTTCCATCTCGCATCCCCGGCAACCACTGCCGGGAGTCGACGTGCTGATCGGCGGGGGCTTTGGCGACGTGAGAGAGAAAGACGAAGAAAAGACGCAGGGCAAAAACTTCGTGCCCGGCAACGCCTGGATCACGGCCGACGACTTGCACACGATTGACGCGGCGAACAAAGGGAAATATGTCGTCGCCATGCGCACAGCAGGGGTGAATGGTCGCGACAGACTCGCCGGGCAGGCCCGGCAGGCGGCTCAAAAAGGCCAGCGGCTGTTCGGTTTCTATGGCAAGGTCAAAGGTCACCTGCCGTTTCAAACGGCCGACGGCGCTTATAACCCGACCATCGGCAATACGTTGAAGGCCGAAGAATACACGGCGGCCGATCTTGATGAAAACCCGAAACTGGCTGATATGACGGCTGCCGCGCTGACGGTCCTCGAAAAGAACCTCAAAGGCTTCTGGTTGATGGTCGAGGCGGGGGACGTCGACTGGGCCAACCACGACGACAACATCGACAATTCGATCGGCGCGGTCAACAGCGGAGATGCGGCCGTGCAGACGATCACCGACTGGGTCGAACGACGCAGCAATTGGAACGAATCGCTGCTGATCGTCACCGCCGACCACGGCCATTATTTCGTATTCGAGAAGCCCGAATTGTTGATCGGGAAATAGTACGCGGTAATTCCAAGTCGGTCATCTCGATTGCTGCCATGCTGCCGCTCACCTACGTTTCGACATCTTCCACCGGCCGCGGTTTATTCGCCGGCGAGCCGATTGCTGCGGGGCGCTGCATTCTGCAATTCTCGGGCCCGATCCTGACGCTCAATGAGACTCGCGCCCGAGGTCCGGACGCGGCCAATGCGCTGCAGATCGGCATCGACCGGTATATGTACCTCAACGAACCAGGCCGTTTCGTAAATCATTCGTGCTCGCCTGACGCGGCCGTCATCGGCGATACGCGGCTCGTGGCAATTCGAGCGATCGCCCAGGGAGAAGAGATTCGATTCGACTACTCGACCACCGTCAGCGACGGCTGGACGATGCCCTGTTTGTGCGGCGCCGCCGAATGCCGGGGGCTCGTGGTGGCGTTTCAACTGCTCCCTGAGCCGCTCCGGCGGCGCTACGCGCTCTTGGGGCACGTGCAAAGATTCATCGTGGAGCAAGTCGAAGCGTAATAATTGGCGCGAATTTGAATCGCGAAGAGGCAAGCCCGAGGAAGCTCGCGATCGCATCATCCGTAATCACAAATCTTTCGCGAGACGCGAATGCCTTGAGCTTACCTCTTCGCGCCGTCATCCCAAATCGCGAGATTCCAGCAATCGCGCCAGCTTGCGTCCTGTCATCGAGAGGGGAAATTTCGCGAATTGCCGGGGCGCGACCCAGCGGAATTCGTGCCGCGACGGTTCTATGTCGCCGGCGACCCACTCGGCCGCATGACAGCACAGGGTAATGCGAAACCGTGTGACAGTGTGCCGGATTTGGGCCAGCGAACCCGTCAGCGCGACGTCGAGGTCTATCTGTTTTCGCACGGCACGAGCGAGCTGCGCAGGTGACATGCGGTGGGCATCGTCCCAACCGAAACGGACGAAATCCCACAAGCCGGCCCAGCGCTCGCCGACGGGACGCTTGAGGAGCAGATACCTTCCTTCGCGATGCACGGCGACCGCGACTTCCGTGACGGCCGTCGGTTCTGCCCGCCGCGCGGGAACGGGGATTTGCGTTTGCCAGTCATTCGCGGCGGCCACGCACCACGTGCGGACGGGACAATTGGGACAATTCGGAGCGTTCGGCGTGCAGAGGCGCGCCCCCAGTTCCATCAGCGCCTGGTTGAACAAACCGGGATTCCGCTGCGGCACGATCTGCCCGGCGAAATCCCACAGGCGCTGCTGGCCGGCGGCAGAGCGCGGGTCGTCGCGCAGCCCCATGAGGCGCGCGTAGAGCCGTAACGTATTGGCCTCGACGATCGGGGCTGGTTGATTGAAGGCGAACGAAGCGATGGCTCCGGCCGTATAGCGTCCGATGCCGGGCAGCTCGCGCAACGCGGCAATATCATCCGGGAATTTGCCGTTGTGCTGGTTGACAATCAGGCGCGCGGTTTTGTGAATGTTTCGCGCCCGGCTGTAATACCCCAGACCTTCCCAGAGCCGAAGTACGGCCTGCTCTCGAGCGGCTGCCAGATCTGCCAGTGTGGGAAAGCGCTTGAGAAATCTCTCGAAATACGGAACGACGGCCACCACGGTCGTCTGCTGCAACATGATCTCGCTGATCCAGATGCGATAGGGATCGCGAGTGGCCCGCCACGGCAGCGGCCGAGCGTGCCGTCGATACCAGGTCCGGAGCGAGCGGCGGAACCGGGCCAGTGCGCGCCTGTCGTTGCTCATCTGTTAAGGTACATTCCGGAGCGAGCAATGCCCGTTTTCAATTTGCAGCGTTTTTTCCAAATAAAGCCGAGCTCGCGTGTGCAAAAAGACGTATTGAGAATTGTAAAATGAAAATTGAAAATTGACGAGTTGGAACACCGATCATTCCTTCCCCGTCGGCAGGATGATGACGTCCTGCTTTCCTTCGGGGGAAACTTCGACAGGCACGAGCCAGGTCTGCGTTCCCAATTTGCACAGGCCGCCGGCGCCGTCCCGGCAATATCCGTAACTGACGGTTACCTTGAAAGTCGCTTTACCCGATTTGGCTGCCAGAGGCACGTCGAATTTGATGCTGCTCCCCTCATCGGGAACATGGACCTCTTTGCGCTCGGCCAACTGGTCGGCGGCGACGAGCGGCTGGTCTTCCGCAGCCGTCATGCGGAACGTCAATGGGGCGGCCTTGTTCAGCTTGTAACCCTCGGGAATCGAGAGCGCCGCTTCGAAAGCAATCCTGTCCCCGGCGGCCAGCCGCTGGGCGATCACTGGAACGGGCTTGCGAGCATCGGCCTCGCCCGCATCAGTGGGCCTGACTCGGGCAGGCGGTGCGAGCCCTTCAATCACGAACGGCTCGATTTTGCCGGTTTGCAATTCGACTTTGCGGATCTGGTGGTTGTTGGTATCGGCGACGTACAACACGTCTCCGGCGACTGCCAAGCCGGCCGGTTCGGAAAATCGAGGCGGGTCGTTGCGGTCGCCCGGTTTGCCGTCGCCGAGGTATGTTTCTACCGAATTCTCACGCGGATTGACACGTTTGATTTTGTGGTTGTAACTGTCGGCGATGTACAACATGCCGGCCGACCAGGCAATCCCCAGGGGATGCTGCAACCGGGCTTCTGCTCCAACGCCGTCTTTATCTCCGAATTCGAACAGGCTTCGGCCGCGCGGCAGATCGGACGTGCCAACGATCGTCGTGATATCGGCTTTGGGATCGAGCGGGATACGGCGGACGGCTGAACCTTCGCTATCGACGACGTACAGAAATTCGCCGTCGGTCGTGATGCCGGAAGGTTGAGCCAGGGCCGCCTGGTCGAGCGGGCCGTTGAGAATGTCTTCGCGGCCGGAGCCGGCGTACGGCTGGATCGTCTGGTTTTTCAGGTCGTAAACCCAGATTTGATGTGGGCCGGCCATGGCGACATACAACTTTCCGTTGACTTGCACGAGGTCCCAGGGACTGTTGAGCGCCGTTTTAACGCCGTCGCCCCCGAATCGGCGTTCGTGTCCCTGCTTTCCCGTTCCCGCCACGGTGCGGACGGTTTTGTCCGCCAGATCGATTT
>DASYAR010000637.1:0-3116 GCA_036501235.1 Planctomycetaceae bacterium | reverse complement strand
CCAGCGCATTGAGCAGGCTCGACTTGCCGACGTTGGGGCGACCGACGATCACCACCTGCCACGACTGCGTGAGATGATGACCAAACTCGGCCCGATCCAGCAGGTCGGAAATCCGCGACGTTGCGGATCGGTCGTCATCATTCCGCAATTGGTCGATAATCTCTTCGAGAGTCGTTCGTAGGGTCCCAGAGACTTGCTCGAGAAGAAACGCGGCAGCGCGCAACGTGGGCGCGTGGGCAAGAGCCTCGCGACACTCGGCGTCAAAAAGACCGCCGCTGGCACCGTCGAATTCCTGCCATGTTACGATGCGGCAGCCGGCGCGTTCCAAGTCGGCCAGAATCCTGCGAGCCGCCGCGTCTCCCCCGTGACAATGAATTTCGGTGAGGTCATCCGCCGCGCGGCACACAACCACCTCTTCGCCTGGCGCGGCGCCCCAATGTCCAAAAACGATCCGATCAATCGTCTGTCTGGCGACGGGTTTGCCATTCGTCGCGGTGAACAAGCCCGGATCGGGCCTATCGAGCAACTCGGCGGGACCACGCATACAAATCGAGGCGACTGCCCCGCGCCCGCGTGGCGTCAATAAGGCAGCCATCGGTTCATTCACTGCCGAGCCGACTGGAGAAATGGCGGTCGCATCACGAACGCCATCTTCCCCCCTTCGGAAGGGGGGGCCGGGGGAATAGCGTGGCATGCTCATTCGGCATCGCCATTTTCTGTAGGTGGTATGTCATGATCGCTGAACTGCGCCGTGAATGCCAATCCACGAAGGGCGAGATCCGGCTCGAAACGAAAGTCATTGCCCAACGCCTGCGCCAGTCGGCTGCCGTTGCCGCCTGTGACCAGGATCAATGTCGGCTGTGTCGCAGGTTCTGCCAAGCGGGAAACGATTTCACGCACGGCGCCGATCTGACCGTACCACAAACCGCTGCTGATTGCCGCGTGGGTGTCTCGCCCCAGCGGAGTCACGTCGCGCTGGATCAAGGCGGGCACGTCGATCAGCGGTAGAAGGGCCGTATAATCATGCAGCGCGCGGGCCCCCAATTCGAGACCCGGCATGATGGCGCCGCCTGAGAACGCCCCGTCGGATGTGACGAGATCAATCGTCGTGGCCGTTCCTGCGCTGACAATGATCACCCCGCGAGTGGTTGGTCGGAGCACGTTGGCGGCCACGGCATTCAGCAATCGATCAATACCTACCTGGTCCGGGTGCTCAACATTGGTGCGCAGCGGCAACTCGGCCGACCGGCTGACGATGCGCGGCTGTGGCCAGCCGCGATTCGGCCATGATGAAACGACCATTTCCAACGCAGCCGGATTAGGGCCGGCGATGATTGCCGACGAGATCGACGAGGGCGTTTGATCGAACAAGGCGGCGATCTTCTGCCAGTCGATCGATTCTGCCGCCGGGACCGCGATGAACGCCACGGATTTCGGAAGCGTGGCACTGGTCGTATCGTGGTCTGCGCGTTCGAACAAGCCGAATTTGATCCGCGTGTTTCCCACGTCGATGGCCAGCGTCAGGTGTGATCGAAACATGTCTCCCTTTCGACCCGGCAGACGCGCACGCGGAATTCGTCGTACCAGGTCGCTCGACCATTGGCCTGCGCTACGCGGTGCTCGGCCACGTCTCGCCAGTTGCGGATCGTCTCCAGGCTCGACCAATACGATACGGTTATTCCCGCACCGTCTGCACCGCGAACGCTCTCGATCCCCAGGAAGCCCGGCTGCGCCGCCGCCAGCTCCAGCATGCGGTCCGCCATGACGGCGTATCCTGCGGGATCGGACCCGCTGCGCTGCGACGTGAAAACGACGGCATAATACGGCGGTTCAGGCGTGTCGGCAAAGGTGGGCATGATCGACTTTCATCGTCACGATCCAGACATGGAACGTCAAGCGGTCCGGCGACTTCGGTCCGGCGTGAAAGTTTGCTAAGATCGTTCCGCCACGTGAACCGGAACCGGCTCAGTCGCGTCTGGATCTGTTAGTCATTTGATTTTCGTCATTCGTCATTTCACACCATGAGCTTGTTTCGTCCCGCGATCGACCGTATCGATGGCTATATGCCCGGCGAACAGCCGCAGGAGCCGGGCTGGATCAAGTTGAATACGAACGAGAATCCGTATCCTCCGTCGCCGCGAGTTGTCGAGGCGATCCGCACGGCTGCCGAGGGGCGACTCAACCTGTATCCTGATCCACTCGCGACGAGGTTTCGTAACACGGCGGCGCCGCAGTTCGGTGTCGATCGCGACTGGCTGCTCCCGGCCAACGGCAGCGACGAAAACCTGACGATCCTGCTGCGTTCGTTCGTCGATCCGGGCGACCTGGTGGTGTATCCCTACCCCAGTTACATCCTGTATGAAACGCTGGCGGATCTTCAGGGAGCCAATCACGAACGCTTGCCGCTGAACTCCGACTGGTCGTGGAATCATGAGATGTGCCGGCCATTGATCGATCGCGCCCGGCTGGTGCTGATCCCCAATCCCAATTCGCCGTCGGGGAACCGCTGGACGGATGACGAGATTCTAGCCCTTGTTCCGCCACGGGGAGTTCTGGTTTTGGACGAAGCCTACGGCGACTTCTGCGATCGCCCGCATCGCGGCGAACTGCTCCTGCGGGCCGGGGCGGAACGCATCATCATCACGCGGACTTTCAGCAAGTCGTACAGCCTGGCGGGGGTGCGGCTCGGTTTCGCGATCGCGAGGCCCGAGTTGATCCACGGCATGCTGAAGGTGAAAGACAGCTACAACTGCGATACACTCGCGCTGGCGGCCGGCGTTGCGGCGCTCGAAGATCAGGCCTGGATGGAAGCCAACGCGACTCGCGTGCGGACGACGCGCAGCCGGCTGACGGCCGCACTGGAGCGGTTTGGATTCCATGTCGTTCCGAGCCAGGCGAACTTTGTCTGGACGACGCATCCCGACACGCCGCATCAGCAGATTTACGAAGCGCTCAAGCAGAGAAAGATCCTGGTCCGGTTCATGCGCTTCCCGGGAGTGCCCTGGGCGGCCGACGGAATGATGACCGGATTGCGGATCAGCATCGGCACCGATGCGGAAATCGATGCGCTGCTGCGGGCGCTCACTGAAATTTTTGCAGAACTTTAACGAGGACTG
>DASYAR010000636.1:0-5303 GCA_036501235.1 Planctomycetaceae bacterium | reverse complement strand
TTGACGTCGACAGTTCTTTCGACCGCGCACGGTGCCACCGGGGGCCATACCGGCCGGCACCTCAATCTGCACGTGTGAGCGTTCGTGAAACGCCGACGGCGCCTGCCCGCGTCAGTCCCACCACCAGCGGTCGTTTTCGGGGCCGTTCTTTTGGGTCCCCCCGGCGGGCGCCGCTTCTTTCTGCATGGCATTCAGTTTGCCGCCGGAATCGCGCTGGAATTCGTTATGACGAATCACGTCTGCCGGATTGATTATGACGCCACCGGTCACCTGCATGACCATGACCCCGCGGCCCAGCATTTTGAAATTACTGACGCTGGGAATTTTGCGCGGCACATTGCGCTTGGCGATCGCGGCCCGCTCGTCGTCGAGTAACAGAGACATCGTCCAACCGACTTTGGCGGCCAGTCCTTCTTTCTTTATCAGGGCCGCCAACACGGACAGATCGAATAACCCCTGCAGCTCGGCGAACACGGGGACCACCCGGGCCAGCTCCGGGAAGCGATCGGTGAACTGTTTCGAGAATTTCTGCGTCGTCACGCGTTGGAAGGCGGCACTCGACCTCTTGCCGTCAGCCGAGACGAGCTCGTCTTCGGACAAAAGCTGCACACGCTGCCCGCTGAATTCGAAACCCAACCCATCCGCCGTTTTGGTGAATGCGTCATACAGCGGCGTAAACCACCAGCGCTGCATGCTGTTACCTCCCGCGCCCACCATAGCCAGGTGACTGCGAAATCCTTTCACGAGGGGCTTGTCCAAACCGATGGCGACATATTTCATGCGCACATCAGCCTCGACCAAAAGCTCGGCGAACTGCGAATCGGGGGGGATGCCCGACAAGCTGACGTCTTGCAGACCCAGAATGCCGGCCATCTGCTGATAGCGGGCCGTGGCCGATTCGACCGTCGTGTCCGCCGGGTTGCTGGCGACGAACGAGACGAATTTAGCCAGGTTGGCCTGGTTGGGGTCGATCGAACAGCGAATCGCCCCGCGCCCGCGATCGATCGTCCGCAGCGCCACCAGCAAATCATCGAGCCGCAGCGCCGGCTGACCGCTGGCGACGCCCAGCGCCCGCCCACCGGCATTGACGACAAAACCCTCGGCAGGACCGGCGATCACCAGATCCTTTTCAGCGGGGTACGCAAAGACGTAATCGATGCGCTGCAACCCGGCCAGGAATTTCAACTCGTCGGGAAGCGGCTTTTTTTCGGCGAAACAGCGCTCGCAGGCCGCTTCCAGCTGCACGAGCGAGATTTTGCGCATCGAGCTGGCGTGATTGAGGTCGGCCGGAAGCAGACGACCTGCCAGCTCCTGGCGGCGTTTTTTGTCGAGCCGGCCGGAAGCCTCCTGGTGAAACATCGGGCGAACAACTCCCACGGCGTCGACCAGAATCCCGCCGGCGGAGTTGCCCGTCTGCCCGCCCTGGCCACCTTGACCTCCCTGGCCGCCGGAGCCGCCAATTCCACCCGTCCCACCGCCGCCACCGGTCGCCTGGGCGTGCACCGGCGCGGCGTCGCAGAAAATCAAGCCTGTCGCGCACAGCAAGATCGCGATCGCTTCGAATCTTCCCAGAGGTCTCATGGCATCGTTCCCTCTTTTTCTCGTGCAGACCGAATTGTTTCGATCGGGACGCGGCAAATCCCCCATTGGCCGAAGTTCTCTTCGACCTCCACGTCCAGGGACGTAACAAGTTGCAGCGCGGTCGCAGGCATGCCTTCGCACAATCGCTGTCCGATCCACCAGGCCAGGCGTTCGGCCGTTGTATTTTCGAGTGGCAGCAGCACGCAGTCGTCGCGAGGAAAGACCCAGCGGCGGTCTTCGAAAGTAATTTCCACCTCGCGCTCGCTGGTCCAGACGTTCATCGACCGGTGTTCAGTGGGTATCAACATGCGATGGTCGAGCTCCGCGACGATCTTTTGGACGGCATCCCGCAGAGCGATAAAATCGACGACATAAAAATTCTCGTCGAGAGCGCCGGCCGCCTCCACCGCAACTCGCCAATTGTGCCCGTGCAATCGCTCGCAGACGTTGCCATTGAACGTAATGAAATGCGCCGCGCTGAAGACCAGGTGATCTTTGGTGACGCGAACTCGGTATTGTTCTGACATGCGGAACGGAAAGCACTCGGTCGCTTGGGGACGCGCTTGGGTCATTGAGCGCGGTTGAGTCTTTCCGTCTATTCTATGCTCGCATCTGGCCAAAAAATAGCCGTATTTCGTGCGGCGAACTCAGAGTCGCAGGCCTACTCCGTGCGCCGTCGTCTGTCGTGAAAACGCCGTCATTTCGCCTGAAACCCAGCAAAACCGGCAAAAACGGCACGCGGAGTGTGCCTGCTGATCTGAGACAGTCTCGCCCCGACCGCACAAAATGCACAGAGGCCCGTCATCCTGACGGGCCTCTTGCATTAACACTGTCGTGCACGACCGGAGGTGCCGTGGTTCGCCACCCAGGGGCGTTCGACGACACTCGATCGTGGGCCATCCTGACCGGAAATCAGGCGAATGTCAATCGTCAGACGAGGATTGACAAACCGGACCAGGAAAAGGGGAAAACGGCGAATTTGTGCGAAACGAATTCCCGTCCGGTCGTGTTTAATGCGGAATGTTTGGAGGACAATGATGCCGCCTGCGGCCGGGCAAGAGATAGATTTTGATTGTGCACGATTGCAACGGATGGCCGCCGACGACGATCGCGAGCGGGCTCGTCGCGCGCAAATTGTGCTGCTTTCGCTTCAGGGACACAGCGATGCGCAGATTGCCGCGGCACTCGGCATCTCGCGCAAAACAGCCTGGCGCTGGCGAATTCGCTTTGCCCAGCACGGTTTCGCAGGCGTCGAACGCGAGCGCCCTCGTACCGGTCGCAAGCCCAAAGTCCAGGATCAGGTCACCCGGCAGATCATCGAGACAACCCTGTCTGTTCAGCCTCCTGACGGCGCCCGCTGGAGCACGCGACGCCTGGCAGAGTTCCTGGGGGTCTCGCGCGCCATGGTGCACCGCGTCTGGCGTAAACACGGCATCGCGCCCCCCAGCGGCGAAACGGCTCCCCCATTGACGTGAGCACGATCGTGGCCCGCTCGTCCTTGAGATCGTCTCGCTGTCCGATAAACGGCACCAGCGCGTCGGCTTGATGTTTCTGGCCGCCGCACGGCAGTCTCATGAAAATGGCGCAGCCGCCGTGGCCAGTTCTTCTCGCGGCAGGAAATCGGCAGCCAGCCCCGTCGCGGCCGGAAGAATTACGGTCATCGTCGTTCCCTGGTCGATGATACTCTCCACTTCGATCCGACCGCCGTGAGCCGCAATGATCGATTGGCAAATCGCCAGCCCCAATCCCGTCCCGCGGCTGCGCCGGTCTCTCTGCCGAGCTTTATCGCCGCGGTAAAACCGATTGAAAATATGGGGAACGTCATGGGCCGGAATGCCCGAGCCCGTGTCGCGAACCGAAAGTCTGACTGTGAGATCGCCGGAATCGGCCCACAATCGAATGGCCACGCTGCCGCCTGGCCGCGTGAACTTGATTGCGTTGTCGACCAGATTGTTCGCGACCTGCCGCAGCCGTGCCGCGTCCCCCATGACTCGGCAGCGTTGAAGCGCGGCGATTCTCAGGTCGATGGCTGCCGCCTCGGCGACGCCCAGGAACATGTCATAGGTTTTGTGCACGATCAAATCGAGCTGCACCGGTTCGGCAGCGACCTGCAGCCGGCCCGCGTCGCTCTCCGCCAGCAGCAACAATTGATTGACGAGCGACCGCAATCCGCCGCACTCGTCCAGAATCACGCCGAGCAGTTCGCGATACTCTTCCGGACTGCGGTCGGCATTCAAGGCGACTTCGAGCGAGTTCTGGATGGCGGCCAACGGCGAGCGCAATTCGTGGGCGGCGTTCGAGGTGAATTCGCGATTCTGCTCCAGGTAGCGGCCAATGCGGTCGAGAAACCCATTGATCGTCGCCGACAGGCGATCGAGCTCGTCTCGTGTCCCGCGCAAGGGCAACCGTTCTTCCAGACTCGAGGGATGCAACCGGGCCGTCGTATCGATGATCTGGGCGATAGGCCGGGTGGCGCGGCCGGCCAACCACCAGCCCCCGAGCGGAGAAACCAGCAGCGTCAACGAGCCCACCCCCAACAACAGGCGAGTCACTTGCTCGATATCGGCTTCGAGCGGCGCAAACGACGTGCCCACCCGCACGCTCCAAGTGGGATACCCCGGCTTGGTGAGTTTGAAATGAATCAGGCGATACTGGCCCGACGTCACCGGCTGCATCCCGTATTGGAAGAGCTCCAACGGCAGCGGCGCCGGGGGGGCGTTCGGGCTGGCGTACAGCAACGCATCGTGTTCGTCAAAAATGCGGATGTGCAGGCCGCGGTGAGTGTGCGTCGTCGCTTTGCGATCGAGCTCTTCTCTGATCGTTGGGAGATTCGCGTCGAAGCGCTCGATCGTTTCTTTGATTTCGCCGGCATCTTCGAGAAGCTGGACGTCGGCTTCCTTCCAGAATTCCAGCCGCAGCCCCTCGCGAACGCCCCACAACGTCACCAGCACGAACACGAGCACGACCGCCGTATTCCAAATCGTCAGCCGGAACCGCAGTGTGCCGAATACCTCCTTAAGATGCGCGGAGGGCATAGCCCCGGCCTCGAATGGTCTGGATTAATGAACGGTCAAAACCCTTGTCGAGTTTACCGCGCAGCCGGTTGATGTGCACCTCAATCACGTTGGTTGCCCCTTCCCAATCCGATTCCCAGAGGTGCTCGCACAGCATTTTGCGAGTCACGAGCTGCCCGGCGTGACGGATCATGAATTCGAGCAGGCTGAACTCGGTGGGAGTCAGATCGATCTCGGTTCCGGCCCGCACCACGCGTCGCGTTGCCAGATCGAGACACAAATCCCCCGATTGCACCGTGGGAGCCGGCCTCATGCCTGACCGGCGGCACACGGCCTCGATTCGCGCCATCAACTCGGTGAACGCGAACGGCTTGACGAGATAATCATCGGCCCCGGCGCTTAGGCCCGCGACGCGTTCTTCGATCGAACCCAGGGCCGTCAGCAGCACAACCGGCGTGCGAACCCCTTCGGCCCGCATGTCGCGGACGATATCCAGCCCCAGTTTACCGGGAAGCATCAGATCGAGAATAATCGCATCAAATTGCTGCGACCGGGCCAGTTCCCAGCCCTTGTCGCCATCTTTGGCCCAGACACAGTTGTGACCTGCCTCGCGGAAACCTTGACGCAGGGCCTTCCCGATGACGGGTTCGTCTTCGACGATCAACAGTTCCATATCTTGATCCACTCCATGCTGATCCGAGATCACCG